>JAJBUA010000049.1 GCA_020860565.1 Clostridiales bacterium | reverse complement strand
TGCGAAAATACCTTGTAGATTAAGGAGTTCTCGCATTTATGCTGTCAAAGACAGGCTTTATTTGGGAAAGAATTGTCAAGTGCTCTTTTCAAACTTGAGCCGAAGTTCTCAAATTATATATAAAATTATACTATATAAGCGCATTGAAACAAAGCAAAATTTATATTAAAATCAATTATGTAAATCAATTCTTTTACCTTTTTACCATTATTGTTATTGGGGAGTAACCATCATGTACGAAATGGATTTTGCCAAAGTTGGCCAGAAAATGAAGCGATTACGAATGGATCTCGGTGTGACTCAGGAAAAAGTAGCGAATGACCTTCAGTGTACGATTGCTTTTGTCAGCAATGTCGAAAACAATCGTGCCAAACTCAACCTGCGTGTCCTGCTCTATTATGCGGATCTCTGCCATGTCCCGGTAGATCTGATCTTAGACGCCGGACGCCCGGAGGAAGCTCAGCACACTCCGGGCGAACAACAGACAGCCGAACTCCTCCGCCTGTTTCAGACTTTCACGCCGGAGGAACAGACAAAACTGATCCGAATCATGAAATTATGGCAAAGCAAATCCGAATGAGCAGACAGTATTCTAATGAGCATTCTTTTATATCATATATAAGGAATGCTCATTTTTTGACATAACATATGGAAGGATATGTCCATGGCAGATTCTGTTACAAAAATGCCGCCATAGATTGTCATTTTATTAACAATAGTATTGTTATTTTTCACCTCAGATGCTATAGTATGAACAATTTAAACACGATTTTTACTTAAATTTTACAAACCAAACACAAGGAGAATCTTTATGTCTGAACGTAACCTCACTCTGCTTACTGATCTCTATGAGCTCACCATGATGCAGGGGTATTTTAAGGAAAAGGATGCCAATGAAACTGTTATTTTTGACGCGTTTTACCGTACGAACCCCGATCACTCCGCCTATTCGATCTGCGCAGGCCTGGATCAGGTAATCGATTACATCAACAATCTGCATTTTGATCAGGAAGATATCGATTATCTGCGCTCGGTCGGTATCTTTGAGGAGGATTTTCTTAATTATCTGAAGGATTTCCACTTTTCGGGCGATATTTACGCGATTCCGGAAGGTACGGTCATGTTTCCACGTGAACCGGTCATCAAGGTCATCGCTCCGATTATGGAGGCGCAGCTGGTAGAAACGGCGCTTCTGACCATTATCAATCACCAGTCCCTGATCGCCACCAAAGCGGCGCGTATCGTCTATGCCGCTCAGGGGGACGGCGTAATGGAATTTGGCCTCCGCCGCGCACAGGGTCCGGACGCCGGCATCTATGGCGCCAGAGCCGCTATGATCGCAGGCTGCATCGGTACTTCCAATGTCCTCTGCGGCAAGATGTTTGACGTACCGGTCAAAGGGACTCATGCCCACAGCTGGATCATGAGTTTTCCGGATGAACTGACCGCGTTCCGCACTTACGCCAGACTTTATCCGCAGGCCTGCATCCTGCTTGTCGATACCTATGATACGCTGGGTTCCGGAGTACCGAACGCGATCCGGGTCTTCCAGGAGATGCGCGATGCCGGTATCAAACTTTCCTTCTATGGTATCCGCCTCGACAGCGGCGACCTCGCCTATCTCTCCAAAGAGGCCAAGAAGATGCTGGATGCCGCCGGATTCGAGGATGCTGTCATCTCTGCCTCCAATGATCTGGACGAGCATCTGATCGCGTCGCTGAAGCTGCAGGGAGCGGCTATCAACAGCTGGGGCGTCGGCACGAACCTGATCACATCCAAAGATACGCCTTCCTTTGGCGGTGTCTATAAGCTGGCTGCCATCAAAGACAAAACGACCGGTACGTTCATCCCCAAGATCAAGCTCTCTGAAAACGCGGAGAAGATTACCAATCCGGGAAATAAAACGATCCGCCGAATCTACAACAAAGCCACCGGCAAGGTGATCGCTGATCTGATCTGCCTGGTTGATGAAAAATTTGACACATCCAATTCTCTTCTGCTCTTCGACCCGATCGAGACCTGGAAGAAAACACACCTTGCACCCGGCAGCTACACCATGAGAGAACTGATGATTCCTGTTTTCTTAAACGGCAAACAGGTTTATCAGAGTCCATCCGTCATGGATCTGCAGAAATACTGCACGCAGGAGAAAAACACGCTGTGGCCGGAATCACTCCGTCTCTATAACCCACACAAAGTACATGTCGATCTCTCGCTGGCTCTGTGGAATATGAAAAAACAGCTGCTTGATCAGTATCACCGCTGATGTTCATGATTTGTTTACAATTTTTTCAAATATCCGCTAAATTTATTTCATAACTTCCGGGTATAGTAATAAATGTAAGCGAAGCCTACACCAATTGATAAAATTTTTTCATAATCGCCGATGATCTCATACGAGGTCATCGGCTCCTCCCTTTTACAGACCCGCAATGGGTCTATTTTTGTTGCGTTCGCATTTTCTTCATGATATAATCAGCCTGTTGTTTCACATGAAAGTATGATCAAACGACTCCAGCGGCTGTGCACCTGTGCTTATACATTTAAGAACATACAGACTTTTGGTCACTTTCATGTATGGAAGTGCCCGCGAAGCGGACACAGGTTTTCTTTAACAGAAAAGAGGAGGAAAAAACCATGTCACAACCTGGTATTATTCTCGCGATTGTTCTCTATCTCGCGCTGATGATCGGTATCGGATTTTATTTCAGCCAAAAAGGGAACAATTCTGCGGAAGGATTCTTTTTAGGCGGACGCAAGCTCGGCCCTCTGGTCGCGGCCATGAGCGCGGAGGCTTCCGATATGAGCAGCTGGCTCCTGATGGGGCTGCCCGGAGTCGCCTACCTCACCGGTATCGCAGACGCCGGATGGACCGCCATCGGTCTGGGCGTCGGCACCTATTTTAACTGGCTGATTGTAGCCAGGAGGCTGCGCCGCTATTCCATTACCTGCAACGCGATCACAATTCCCGAGTTTTTCTCAAAGAGATACCGGGATGACAAAAATATCCTGATGTGCATCGCAGCCATCGTCATTCTGATCTTTTTCATTCCCTACACGGCCTCCGGCTTTAAGGCAGTCGGCACACTTTTTTCCAGCCTGTTCGGTACGGATTATCACCTTTCCATGGTCATCGGCGCAATCATTATTGTCGGATATACGGTCATGGGCGGATTTCTTGCTGTATCAACGACAGACCTGATCCAGAGTATCGTCATGACGATCGCACTTGTCGTCATCGTCTTTTTCGGTATTAACGTTGCCGGCGGCTGGGATGCCGTCGCAGACAATGCCCGTTCTCTGGAAGGATATCTCAGCATGACGCAGCTTCACGATATGGCGACGCATACGGCTTCTGAATATAGTCCCATCATGATCCTGTCTACGACAGCCTGGGGTCTCGGATATTTTGGCATGCCCCATATTCTTCTCCGTTTTATGGCAATGCGCGACGAAAAAGAGATCCGGCTTTCCCGTCGAATCGCTACGATCTGGGTATTTATCTCCATGTTTGTCGCGATCCTGATCGGTATCATCGGTTATGCCGCCTCCGTCGCCGGCGCCATTCCGATGTTTACCACCAGCGCGGATTCTGAGACGACAGTCATCCAGTTTGCCGGACTTCTGGGCGCGAAGGGTTTTCTCTTCTCATTGATAGCTGGCGTTGTTCTTGCCGGAATCCTCGCCTGTACGATGTCCACCGCGGATTCCCAGTTGCTCACAGCAGCTTCCAGTGTCTCTCAGAATCTGCTGCAGGATTTTCTTAAAATCCATCTCACAGAAAAGCAGTCCATGAATATTGCCAGAATCACCGTAGCTGTCATTGCTCTCATCTCCGTCTTCATGGCCTGGGATCCGAACAGTTCTGTCTTTAACATCGTATCCTTCGCATGGGCGGGTTTTGGTGCATCCTTTGGGCCAATCATGCTCTTCTCCTTATTCTGGAAACGTACGAACCTTCAGGGAGCCCTGACCGGTATGATTTCTGGCGGCGTCATGATCTTTGTCTGGAAATATCTCATTCGTCCGATGGGCGGCGTATGGAATATCTACGAGCTGCTTCCCGCATTTCTTGTGAGCAGCGCCCTGATTGTTGTTGTCTCACTCCTGACGGCGGCGCCCTCCGAGGAAATCACTCGGGAGTTCGATTCGATTTAAGAGGTGGCTTTCTATGACAATCGTTGTAACCATGTTTAAGCTGCTCTTTACCATGGGAGTTGGTTTCTATCTGAATAAATGTGGTATCCTCACTTCAGACACCAATAAAAAGCTTTCTTCGATGATCGTTGATATCACAGTGCCCCTCTTAATCATCAGTTCTGTCGGTTCCATCGCGGACGGAAGCCGGGCGGATGTGCTGCTGATGCTGTTTGGCGGTGCTGTCCTCTACTGTACATTTCCTCTGATCGGCTGGCTCGCTGCAACGCTTGTACGTGCGCCAAAAGGAACCAAAGGCATCTATATTTCTTCCCTGATGCTCGCAAATACCGCCTTCATGGGCTATCCTGTTACTCAGGCGCTGTACGGAGATTCGTCGATTTTCTATACGACCATCTTCAACTTCGGATATAATGTCCTTTTCTATGCTCTTGCGACCTTCCTCATCGACCGGGATGCGGGAAAGGCCTCCGCTTTTGACCCGAAACGCCTGCTTACTCCCGGCATGATCGCCGGCGTACTGGCAATCGTCATCAATCTGACCGGAATCACTCTGCCGGATCTGATTCTGGAGCCGGCAAGCTTTATCGGAAATGTCACAACTCCGCTCTCCATGCTGATCATCGGCGCAAATATGGCGGATTATTCCATGCACGACATTTTCGGGGAAAAGCGCATCTATGTCATCACGTTCTTAAGGCTGATGGTAATGCCGGTTCTTACCGCGATATACCTGAGCCTGCTGACGGATAATAAGCTTCTGATCTGCATGTGTGCCATGACAATCGGTATGCCGGTCGGTTCCATGCTGGCGATGGCCGGAAGCAAATATGAATCCACCGCAGGGCCAAGCAACATCATCGTTGTGCTGTCCACGCTCTGCTCCATGATCACAATCCCGATCCTGGCGGTAATCTTCCGTTTCTGGTTCGGAGTTTAAACAGAGATCTCTGTCAATTCAGTCATCTCAGTAATAAAAAAGGAGAACCCATATGTCACTGATATTACCTGAAAATTATGATCCTCATCTTACGATCCGCGAAACTCAGTCTGCGATCAAGTACATCCGCGATACGTTTCAGCAGGAATTTGGCCGGGAGATGCATCTGGAACGCATCTCGGCTCCTCTCTTTCTCGAAAAAAGCAGCGGCTTAAACGACAACTTAAACGGAGTCGAACGCCCGGTAGCCTTTGATGTGCCCGGCATCGGTACCGAAACCGTCGAAGTCGTGCATTCTCTCGCCAAATGGAAACGTCTGGCTTTAAAACGTTATCGTTTTGATCCCGGCGAGGGACTTTACACCAATATGAACGCCATCCGCCGCGATGAAGAACTCGATAATCTCCACTCCTGTTATGTGGACCAGTGGGACTGGGAAAAGGTTATTATGAGAGAACAGCGTACGGAAGATACCTTAAAACTGGCGGTGCGCACAATCTGTAAAATCGTCAAACATATGGAGCATGAGGTCTGGTATAAATACCCGCAGGCCGTTAATCATCTTCCTGACGACATCACCTTTATCACCACGCAGCAGCTGGAAGACCGCTACCCGGAACTTTCTCCCAGGGAACGGGAAAATCAGATCACACGGGAATACGGCTGTGTTTTCCTGATGAAAATCGGAGATAAACTGAAATCCGGAGAGCCGCACGACGGACGTGCCCCGGACTATGACGACTGGCAGTTAAACGGCGACATTCTCTACTGGTATCCGGTGTTGAACTGTGCGCTGGAGATCTCAAGCATGGGCATCCGCGTCGATGAAAAATCGCTCGATGAACAGCTCACTAAGGCCGGCTGCGATGACCGCCGCAAGCTTCCCTATCATCAGATGATCCTTAACCGGGAGCTTCCGTATACCATCGGTGGTGGGATCGGGCAGTCCCGCCTGTGTATGCTGTTATTAAACCGTGCTCACATCGGCGAGGTTCAGGCAAGCCTCTGGCCGCAAAAAATGCGCGACGAATGCCGCGCACACAATATCCTGCTCTTATAAAGCCGGAAACGTAATCTTTATCGTAGTCCCTTTCCCAACCTTGCTGGTAAGTTCGATTCTGGCGTTGTGATAGATCGCCGCATGCTTGACGATTGACAGGCCCAGTCCGGTGCCGCCAATCTGGCGGGAATGACTTTTATCTACCCGGTAAAAGCGCTCAAACACACGGGGCTGATCCGCATCCGGGATACCGATGCCATTGTCCTCTACTTTCAAGGTCGGATGTCCGTTTTCTTTGTGGACGGTTACGATCACATATCCATCCGGATGATTATATTTGATGGCGTTATCGCAGAGATTGTAGATCATCTCATCCAGAATGGCAGAAACGCCCTCTATAACAACCGGTTTACCCTTCAGGCAGAGAGAAATCTCTGCCTTTTTTGCTGTTTCCTTTAAATAATCCAGCGTCCTTGACGCCGCCATATACAGGTCTACTTTTGACTTTTCCAGATCCTGTTTGCCTTCATCGAGCTGAGAAAGCCGGATAATATCATTGACCAGAGAGATCAGACGCTGCGCCTCACTGTAGATTTTTCCGGAAAACCGCGCCATATCTTCCGGCTGCACCATACCGTTCTGCATAATCTCCGCATACCCGGAGATCGACGTCAGAGGCGTCTTTAGCTCATGCGATACATTAGCGGTAAACTCCCGCCGCATCTCTTCCCGATATTCCCGCTCCGTCACATCAAGAATGATCACGACGGCTCCATTCCCCTTATCTGCACTCACATTGACCGGATTCGCGATAATCTGATAAAAGCTTCCGTTTAATTCCAGTTTCTGTTCGCTGTGATGACCGTCCAGCGCCTGATCCACCACCTGACGGAAAGCATTGGAACGATTCAGATCCAGCACATTGGCCGGTCTGCCATCCCGGTTCATCATATTGACACCAAGGATCCGGATCGCGCTGCTGTTGAAGGAAAGCACCTCTGCGTGGGAATCCACAATGATGAAACCCTCCTCCATATTTTCCGTGATCGCCGTAAACTCCTCCTGTTTTTGCCAGATTTCCGCCATCTGGCTTACAATCGTCTCATTTTGCTTTTCAATTCTGCGGATCAGCGGCGAAAGCTCGTCATAAACCTTCTCCGGATCCGGATGATCCAGATCCATCTCATTGATCGGGCGGACAATCTGACGTGTCTGCACCCGCGCAAAGGAAAAGGTTCCGGCAAAGATCACCAGCGTCATAATCGCCATCCAGGGAATCATCTGTACCAGTACTGCAAATCCGCTTCTCGTCGTACTGGCCACCCGGATCACGGTACCGTCGGACAGCCGCAGAGCGCTGTAATAGGTCTGCTCCGAAAGCGTATCCGAAAGCCTCGTACTGTCACCGCGCCCCGTCGACAAAGCCTGCTGCACTTCCGGCCGCTGTGCATGGTTCTCCATACTCTCTTCGTCCGAATAGCTGTCATAAAGCACTTCTCCGTCCGCCGATATCCATGTGATCCGGTTGACCGCGTTGCCGTCACCGTGACCGGACAATCGGGAAAGGAATCCCTGCGGATCCGTTTCCATAGCCGCAGAAAGATAACGCAGCTCCGCCTTTACTTCCTGTTTCATCTGCTTCTGCAGATCGACACAAAATAAAAAAGCAGTTACCATGGTAACAAGTACCATGGTAATTACAGCCATCAGACATATATTATGATAGATTTTACTCTTCATTTTCATCATCATTAATTTCCGATCTTATATCCCACTCCGCGGACAGTCTCAATCCGGTCACCCGCTGTACCCAGTTTCATTCGCAGCGAGCGCACATGGACATCTACCGTTCTGGTTTCTCCATCAAAATCATAACCCCAGATCTTCCCCATGATCTGCTCTCTGGTCAGGACATTACCCTCATTTTCCATAAGCAGCTGTAAAAGTTCAAATTCCTTATAGGTCAGCGTTACGGTCTCATCCTTTACCTTCACCACATGCTTTTTGGGATCCAGCATGATATCCCCGATCCGGAATACCGTCGTCTTTTCTGCCTGCCCGGACTCCGCTCTCCGGAGCAGAGCACGCACACGGGCAACCAGTTCCATCATACCAAATGGTTTCGGGATATAATCATCCGCTCCCTCGTTCAGACCTACGACCTTGTCGTATTCGGTTCCCCTGGCTGTCAGCATAATCACTGGAAGCCTGGCTGCCTGAGAAGAACGGCGAAGCTTTTTTAAAATACTCAGGCCATCCTCATCAGGAAGCATGATATCCAGCAGTACAAGCGACGGCGTTTCCTTCTCCATCGCTTCCCAGAACTCAGCCGCAGACGCAAACCCTTTGGAAGGGAGCCCGCTTGTCTCCAGAGTATAAACTACCAGATCCCGGATACTGTTATCATCTTCCACTAAATAAATCACAGCCATTCTCCTTATTATCCCCGATTGGTTACTTTGTGCGCTGTCCCGTAATCGAATACTCTACCCATGTCGCAATACTGCTGGCATGGTCGCCGATTCTCTCCAGATATTTGGTGACCATCAGTGTATCAATGCAGATCTCACCGCGTTCTTCATCGGTTCCCTGTCCCAGTATCCCGATCAGTTCTTTCTTGATCCGGTCAAAGAGGTCATCCACAACATCATCATATCCCACAACCTCGCGTACCAGTTCCAGATCCCGCCGGACAAAGGAATCCACACTCATTGTCACCATGTGACCGGCAGCCTCAGCCATCTCCCGGAGCAAAGCCTCACATTCCAGGTGTTTCCCATTCAGGCAGCGGCAGATATCCGCGATATCCTGCGTCTGGACGCCGATCCGGTTCATATCTGAAATCATCCGCAGTGCAGATGACACCGTGCGCAGATCAGTCGCAATCGGCTGCTGTTTTAAGATCAGGCGCATACAATGGTTCTCAATATCCTTTTCTTCCTGCTCAATCTGCTGCGCAGTTTCCTGAAGCTGATCCTGCAGGCCAGTCTCCCCCAGAAGGATACGGGTGACGCAGGTGATCGCGTCCTCACACAAAGCGCCCATACGAACCATTTCCACATGCAGATATTCCAGCTGTTTCGCGTATTGTTCTCTCATATCAGCCAAACCTCCCCGTAATATAATCCTCGGTTTTTTTATTCTTCGGCATCGAAAAGATCTGATCTGTCTCACCGAATTCAATCACCTCTCCAAGGAGGAAAAATGCTGTCTTATCTGAGATACGCGCGGCCTGCTGCATATTATGGGTCACCATGACGATAGTATACTCCTTTTTGAGTTCAACCGCAAGGTCTTCGATCTTAGAAGTTGAAATCGGATCAAGAGCCGAGGTCGGCTCATCCATCAAGAGGACATCCGGCTGCACAGCCAGCGCACGGGCAATACACAGACGCTGCTGCTGTCCTCCGGACAGACCAAGCGCACTCTTTTTCAGACGGTCCTTTAATTCATCCCAGATTGCCGCATCGGTCAGCGATTTCTCGACAATATCATCCAGATGCGCCTTGGAGTGAATTCCATGGGTACGCGGTCCAAAAGCAATATTATCATAAACGCTCATCGGAAATGGATTCGGCTTCTGAAATACCATGCCGACCCTCTTACGCAGCAGATTGATATCCATATCTCCGTAAATATCTTCTCCATCCAGCTTCACGCTTCCGGTAATCTTACACCCTTCCACCAGATCATTCATCCGGTTCAGTGATTTGAGCAGAGTGGATTTTCCACATCCGGACGGTCCGATAAACGCAGTAATCTCATTCGCCTGAATATTCAGATTAATCCCCTTCAGCGCCTTGAAATCACCGTAATACAGTTCCATATTTTCAATCGTAAACTTATCCATATTCATCCTCTTAACTGTTTTTCTTTCCGCAGTCAGCGTTTCTCTACCTGCCGGGCAATAAAGCCTGAGATCGCGTTAATACAGATCACAACGACCAGCAGAACAACCGCTGTCGCGTAAGACTGATTCGTGTGAAGCCCCTCATTGGTCAGCACATACATATGAATCGCCAGAGTACGTCCGGAGCCAAAGAGGCTGGACGGGATACCGGCTACCGTACCTGCCGTATACATCAAAGCGGCCGTCTCACCAACGATACGCCCGATCGCCAGAATCACACCGGCGAGGATCCCCGGTACAGCGGAAGGCAGCACAATCTGGAAAACCGTACGCAGGCGCCCAGCTCCCAGCCCAAAGCTTCCTTCCCGATAAGAGTCCGGCACAGCCTTCAGAGCCTCCTCCGTGGTCCGCATAATGGACGGCAGAATCATAATCGCCAGCGTGAGCGCGCCGCCCATAATGGTATAAGACCATTTAAGCTTTACTGCAAAAAACAGAAAGCCAAACAGGCCATAGACAATCGATGGGATACCGGACAAAGTCTCCGCAGTCACACGCACAACCGAAACCAGCTTATTCCCCCGTTTCGCGTACTCAACCAGATAAATTGCCGCGAAAATTCCCAGCGGTACTGCCACCAGCAGTGCCAGCAGCGTCATCATTACGGTATTGACCAGCGCCGGAGTCAGCGACACATTCTCACTGTTATATTCCCAGGCAAAAAGCTCAGGCGTCAGATAGGGAATTCCCTTCACCAGAATATAAACAATCAGGAAAAGCAGGGTCAGCACTGTAAGAAGGGCTGACAGCGTCACCAGCAGATAAAGCAGCAACGACAGAGGACTTCTCCTGTAAGATTTCATTTTCTGAACAACCGTCTGACGGTTAATCTCAACGATTCCTTCCATCTCTTACACCTCCGCCTTTCTGCTGATCAGAGAAAATAACAGATTGATAATCAGAATAAACACAAACAGCACGACTGCGGTCGCAATCAACGCCTCTCTGTGAAGATCTGTCGCGTAACCCATCTCCAGCACGATATTGGCCGTCATGGTACGCACTCCCTCAAATAATCCCTTCGGCATACGCGCCTGATTGCCTGCTACCATAATTACCGCCATCGTCTCTCCGATCGCACGCCCGACACCAAGGATGACACCGGCCAGAATGCCTGATTTTGCCGCCGGCAGCGTTGCAAAAAACACACTGCGTTCATGTGTCGCGCCAAGCGCCAGTGCGCCCTCATAATAACTCGACGGCACCGCATTAATCGCAGATTCGGATACACCGATAATCGTAGGAAGAATCATAATTCCGAGAAGAACCGAAGCAGTCGCCATGCTCTTTCCGCTTCCGCCAAAGAGGAACGACATTGCCGGAACAATCACCACCATACCGAAAAAGCCGTAAACTACGGAAGGAATACCCGCCAGCAGATCCACCGCCGGTTTAATTACCTTGTAAAGCATTCTCGGACAGAATTTGGATAAATAAACCGCAGTCAGGATCCCGATCGGCACGCCGATCAGGATCGCTCCTGCAGTCACATAAATACTCCCCAGAATCATTGGAAAAATCCCGTAAATATTATTACCCGGTTTCCATGTCTTTCCCGTCAGGAAATCCAGCACACCGATCTTGCCGATCGCCGGCACACCGTTCGCAAACAGGAAGATACAGATCATGGCTACCGCAAGAATCGACGCACACGCGGAAAGAAGAAATACCACATGCATTACAGATTCTTTTATGTTTTTCATGAATGACTCCTTTTTATGCTGCTCGATTTCTTATTTCCTGCTGTCTTACTGAACATCTTCCCAGTTCGTAATGTCGCCCATAAAGATATTCATGACATTCTCACTGGTCAGCGCATCTACCGGGCTGTCATTGTTCACAATCACAGCGATACCGTCCATCGCGATCACAGTCGGAATCAGACCGGACTCAAGCTCACTGTCTTTCAGTTCTCTGGAGGCCATACCGATATCACATACGCCCTCAATTGCGGAGGTAATACCCGTCGTCGAATCGCTCTGCTGCACTTCGATCTCAACGTTTGCATTTAAAGCTTCATATGCTTCTTTCAGTTTTTCCATAACCGGAGTTACCGAAGAAGAACCGGCCACTACTACTTTACCGCTGACATCAGCTGCCTCGTAAGCACCCTCGTTGCCCTGGCTGATATAACCGTTATCCTCTACTACAGTCTGTCCTTCCTCGCTCATGATAAAGCTGATGAAATCTGTCGCCTGATCGCTTAAGCCTTCCTGAACCGCGATCACAAACGGACGGGCAATCTTATACTCGCCGGATTTGATGTTATCTACGGTCGCCTCTGCGCCATCAATCTCAACAGCCTTAACACTGTCATTCAGAGAGCCCAGAGAAACATATCCGATTGCTTTGGTATTGCCGGCGATGGTTGTCATCATAACCGCCGTGCTGTTGGTGATTTCCGCATCCTCAGTCGTGTAATCTACCTTCTCACCTGCGTCATTTTTCTGTTCAATTCCGAAAAGCTCAATGAAAGCGCCTCTGGTACCGGAACCATCCTCACGCGATACCACCGTAATCGGGCCTTCTGCCTTTGTTGCTGCCGCCTCGGTTTCCGCTGCTGTCGTCGCTGCAGCTGTTGTTTCTGCCGCTGCAGTCTCAGCTGCTGCCGCTGTGGTTGCTGCTGCCGTTGTCTCTGCTGTCTGGCTGGAGCCACATCCGGTCAGTCCTGCCATCATCATACTCATTGCTGCAATTACTGCGATTGATTTTTTCATAATACTCATTCTCTCCTAAATTATAATAGATTAAAAAACTGTAACCTTGTCACTACGTAGGAAATTATATGAGCGCAACGTTAAATCTGAAATCGCGGGTGTGTTAAGTCTTTGTAAAAGCAAAAAAACAGATACTTCCGGATACACTTATCCCAGTTTAGCCAGTGTCTTCTCCTCCCAGTGACTGAAACGGTAATATCCGATCATCAGGATCGCGCACAGGATCCAGCCCATCGGATAGCCAAATCCGACCACACGGACATCGTGGGCGATCCGGCTTCCCACATACAGATAAATCTGCCGGAAAGCCACAAAGGAAATCAGCATAATTGCCATCGGCGCCCTGGCGTCGCCGATCCCCCGCAGAGCACCGGCCAGTACCTGATTAAAGGTTCCCAGATTCAGAATCAGCACATTCATGCGGATAAAGAGACGCGCGTATGTAAGCACCTCCGGATCACTGCTGAACAGGCTGGTAATCGGGGTTACCCATATCCAGATAATCAGAGAAACCGCCAGAGTGATGCCAAACGTCATGGTCAAAGCACTCTTCGTTCCCTGTTTGGCCCGGTTAACGTCTCTGGCTCCGATATTCTGACTCACAAAAGTGGTTACTGCCTGTCCCATGCTCTGCATCGGCAGGAACATATATTGATCGACTTTAATATACGTACTCCAACCGGCCATACAGCTCGAACCAAAAGCATTGACATAAGCCTGCACAATTACATTTGAAAAGCAGGTAACCGTTGACTGGATTGCTGTAGGAAGAGCAATCGCCATAATCTGTTTTAAAATCTCCAGATTAATCGTCAGATCCCGCCAGACCAGCTTATAGATATCCGAAGTTTTTGTCAGCATAATTAATATCAGCAAAGCTGAAATGAACTGAGAAAGGATCGTCGCATAAGCTACTCCGGCGATTCCCAGGTGGAAGACAATCACAAAAAGCAGATCCAGAAAGATATTTAAAATGCTGGTAAAACACAGAAACATTAACGGTCTCCGGGTATCACCGACCGCACGCAGAATCCCGCTTCCCATATTGTAGATCAGCAGTCCGGCAATCCCCGCGAAATAGATACTCAGATAAGTCGTCGCTGACTCCATCACATCCTCCGGCGTCGACATCAGACGGAGCATCAGCGGAACTCCTGCCACGCCGATAACCGTAAACAATACACTGAAAACAAAGGTACACGCCATCGTTGTTTCAATGGAGATGTGCATCTGTTTCGTGTCATGCGCGCCGTAATAACGGCTGATGATGACGCCCGCGCCCACGGAAAATCCGTTAAAAAAGGATACCAGCATATTAATAATGGACGTTGTCGAACCAACCGCCGCCAGTGCCTCTTTGCCGACAAAATTACCCACCACCAGTACATCAACCGTATTATAAAAAAGCTGAAAAAGATTGCCCAGCAGGAGTGGTACCGCAAAGGCAATCAATAATTTTGAGATCGAGCCGACCGTCATATCCATCGTCGACGATTTTTTAACCGCATGACTCATATATTATCTTACAACCTCGTTTCGTATTTCCAGATAATCTTCCCGGACAAACCGGTGATAAATCGTATGACCCATTTCTTTTGTTTTTATACAATATTATCCATTTTAACCTTTTCGTCAATGGCGGAATTCTTCCTGCCATACCGCCTTTCCCTGCGCCAGCGAGGCTTTTACATTCAGGATCCTCTGATTTTCCGATCCGCGAAACCTCAGACTCAGATTCTTTTTCTCTTCGATAAAGTTTCCGTCCACCATAACGTCAAACAGCGGAACCAGTTCTCTCGTAACCGGAGACGTCCACATCCTGCCAAGAATGTCCCTTTCAAAATCATATCCGGTAAAACACCAGATGGATTTCTCCGGATATTTTTCCCGTATTCTGCGTACCAGGGGCAGCAGTCCCTCCTGGTTCTCAGGCTCCATCGGTTCGCCCCCAAGGAGTGTGATCCCCTCGATATAAGAAGGTTCCAGATAACGGATCAGGAGATCCTCGGTCCCGGATGTAAATGGTTCCCCGTAATTAAAATCCCAGGTTTCCTGATTAAAACAGTTTTTACAGTGATGTCTGCAGCCGCTGACGAAGAGCGAAACCCTGACGCCAGGCCCATTGGCCACATCCACTGATTTGATTGTCGCGTAATTCATCTCTTCTCCCACATTGATTTTAACATCGTTCTTACATCCATTGTCACAATATTTACCATTCTAACATAATTTATTGTGTGCTACAAGAGATTCAAATAAGTTTGACCATGGTTACTCCTTGCCATTTTTCAGAAGGAATGGTACTATGATGAGAAGGAATGCGGATTTTTGTTTCATTTCAGGAGGTTTTCTTTCCCATGCCATTATTTGTCTCATTGTTTCAGGATTTTTACCGGATCGCTAAGAGATTTTTACAGAATGATATCCCAGTCTATGCAGCACAGGCTTCTTTTTTTATTGTCATTGCAGCGTTCCCTTTCCTGATGCTGCTGCTGACGATCCTGCGGTTTATTCCTTCTGTGAATAAATCCGATCTTCTGCGCTTTCTGGTACAGATCCTGCCGGATACCCTCGACAGCTTTGCCATCAGCGTCATCAATGTGAATGACCTGAGTGTGAAAACGACAGGAACCATCCTCTCTGTCACGGCGGTCTCTACTCTGTGGTCCGCCTCCATTGGCATGATGGGGATCGAACGCGGCTTAAACCGGGTCTACGAATGTTCCTTTAAACGTAATTATATCATCCGCCGGCTGATCAGCACCGGATATACGCTGGTCTTTCTCGCCGCATGTATTATGTCCCTTTTTCTTCTCGTACTGGGCTCTTCTCTGGAGCAATTTGCGCAGCACTATTTTCCGGCGATCCTGCTCCGTCTGGAAAATCTTTTCAACATGAGCGGCCTGATTTCCTTTGTGATTCTCTTTATCTGCTTTATCGGGATTTACACGATCCTGCCCTGGAAAAAACAAAACCCCTGGCATCAGATCCCCGGAGCTTTGTTTTCTGTCATCGGCTGGATGATTTTTTCCTATCTGTATTCGATTTATTTTGCACACTTCGGCACTTATTCCCGTATGTACGGAAGCCTGACAGCCATCGTCCTGCTGATGCTGTGGCTGTATTTCTGTATCTGCATCCTCTTTCTGGGCGCAGAGCTGAACCATCACATTCAGAATCCCAATGTCGATATCCCGCCGCCGGCACGTCCGATGAGGAAGAACGGCCAGTCATAACGGCAGCGGCTTTCCGTCGAGATCCGCCCGGACCAATGTGTTTCCGCCGTCATAGACCAGCTTGAGGGAGAAAAATGTCGTTCTCTCATCCAGAAGCCGCAAAAAGATCTTATCGCCCTCCCACAGATTCAGCGACAGCAGATCGTTTTTATTCACCCACTCCAGTTCTCCTTCTGCACATCTTGTCGGGACTCCGGTAAATCCGTCTGCGGTATAGAGCGCCATGTATTCGGTCACCCCTCCCCCGGAGACAAAGGTCACCAGCCCGCGAAAGCTCCATGAAGTCAGCGTATATCCGGTTTCCTCCCGCACTTCACGCAACAGACATTCCTCCGGGCTCTCGTCCGCTTCAAAATGTCCGCCCACGCCAATCCATTTATCTTTATTCACGTCATTTTTCTTTACCGTCCGATGGAGCATCAGATACTTTCCGTCTTTTTCGATATAACACAGCGTTGTTAAAGAAGCCATTATTTCCCCTTCTTATCCTTCAAAAGCGGTTTGATCTTTTTATAAAGTTCTCCTGCTTTCTCTGTTCCGTACAGCTTGACGATCGCGTTGTTAACGCCCTGCTTCGTTTTATACTTTACAATAAAACGGCCAATGTGATCCTGTTCTTCTTTTCCCTCAATGACCTGAGCAATCGCTGCCTGCAGTTCCGGCGAAGGCTGGAATTCATCGACCGGAGGCACCTGCGATGCTGTTTTCTTTCTGCGTCCTCCGCGGTGCGGCCGCTTTTCCGGATTCTCCTTTTTTACCTCCGGCATCTCCGGGCTTTCCGCCTTATCTTCTTTTATCTCTGTGTTCCGATCCGTATTTTCTGTTTTCTCATCCGCATTTTCTGCGCTCTGTCCCAGATTCGGACAATTCTGCTCCGATTTGTTATGGCTATCATGCACTTTTGACCCGGATGTTTTTTCTGCCTCCGGTGTTTCTGCTCCGCTCTCCGGTTTCTGTATATCCATCATCTCACCCGCCATAACCCGGACTTCCGACGGGGACTCCTTCGCCGTCTCCTTCGGAACATTCATTGCCGTAAATGCCGTCTGTAGTAAGATTTCTGCTGGTTGCTGTAATGACCGGTCTTCTGGCTCCTGTTTCGCAGGTTCTGATGATACCGCCGACACCGGTGTCTGTATTTGCGTGGTCTCTCCCGATGATACTTCCGGTGCCTGCTCAGACGGCTGCTGCGGCTGCTTTCTCGTTTCGATCATCAGAGGCTTTGCATGAGCGCGGCCGATCGAATCAATCTGGCGGATCTTCTTATCTTTCCAGAAGTCCATGACCACCCGGTACCCGTTATCCTTACTCACAATAAAGAAATGATTTTCCGGATTCGTAGCAATCAAAAAGCCAAGATACGTCGACAGCTGGAAATCCAGCGCATTTTTCTTACCGGTATAAACTTTACGAAATTCCAGCTTTGTCCTGCAGCAGCAGAGTGTCTGATGCATCTCAAAACTGATCTTATCTGCATTTTCACTATAAAAAATCACCGTACAGGTATCCTCTCCCAGTTCCCGGATCCCCTTAAGTCCGCTCTCGCCGGTATTTTCATAGTCAATCAAAAAATAATCCATGTTACAATCCTTTCTGATATCTGCTTCATCTGTGATATCCTGTCACTGCGTTTTAGCATAACATATGTTTTTTGTTTATTCAAGCGTTACTATTCTAAGCATATAGCCCGGAATCTTCTGCTTTCAGCACCGGTGCTGTCGTCAGGAACGCTCCGGAAGACTTGCCGCCAGGCAGAGCGCACCATATCCGGTCTGAGGATTCGGAATCTCACGAAACCCCGGCAGCGGTCTCGCACCGCGGCGCAGATATGCCTTCAGCTTCTCCCCATACAGATAGGGATCCTTTCCCTCCAGGATCCCCCACTGCATCAGCAGCGCCGCGCTTCCGGTCACTATCGGAGCAGCAAAGGAAGTGCCGGTCACCGACAGATAACCGCCCCCTGCCGCAGGAGCCATAAGTCCGACACCGGGTGCTGCGATATCCGGTTTTGTCTGATTGTCTGACCGCATGAACCCTCTCCCGGAAAAATCCGCATAAGTATCGGTCAGAGCATCATACGCTCCCACCGTAATCACTTTTTCCGCAGAAGACGGGATTGTCAAGGTCGCATCCGGGGTCGGACTCAGGAAACGGGTAGACGGATTGAGGACAGATGCCACAGGAAGCCAGAAATCATACCTCCCACCCGCACGCACGGTCCCACTCAGTAAAAAGGTCCAGATTCCACTGTCGACATATCCGCTCTCCCGCACAGAAAAATAAAAATAAATCTCCTGTGCCGCACTGTAAGGAGCCGGTTCTCCGCAATACACCAGAATTCTGGTGTTGTGGTACTCAAAGCGCGATATTTCCATCTCCTGTGACAGCGGTCCGAGGATTTCTCCGGAAGGCGCCTGGAGCGAAACTGCCAGCGGATCTTCGTATGACTTCCATAATTGTACCGAAAACCCGGTTTCATAACCGGCGACAGACAGCATTTCCCGAACCTTCGTCTCTGTATGCGGACGGATATTGCCGCCGGCATGTCCGGCAGCGGCACCCTCATTTCCACTTCCCACAATGATCGAGGTTTTTCCCAGATTTCCGATATCATCGAGAAAGGTCTCCAGCAGACCGGTACCGTCGTGTGGCCCATATGTATTGCCAAAGCTGATATTAACCGCCAGCGGCTGACGGCGGCGGATGGCATCCGTTACCGCAAAATTTACCGCCCGCATCAATTCTGTCGTCCGCGGAAATCCCTGCGGATCCGGAGTGCCCAGCTTCACAATCAGGAGCTCGCTCTCATACGCAATTCCCCGATAACGTCCATCCTGTCCACGTCCGTTCCCCGCTGCGATTCCGGCCACTGCTGTCCCATGTCCGCTGACATCCACGGACGGTACCATCGCAAGCGCCTCACTTCTGCTTCCGCTTTCCAGCGCACGATTGATCTCCTCAGAGTCATAAATCCGGCCGTTCTGCTGATCCCAAAGGGAAACGATCCGTGTCGTCCCGTCCGCATTGCGAAAATCCTCATGGAAATAATCAATTCCGGAATCCAGAACTGCTGTCAGGATGCCGCGGCCCGTAAGTCCTGTTCCCTCCATATCTCCCTGAAGTGCAGGAATACACGATGCCGTCCCTGCACGGTCATCGGCAAAAAAGAGCAGCTTTGGCTTTTCCATGTATTCGATCTCCCAGAGGTCGCTCACCTCCCCGATCCTGCTCTCCGGGACGCGCAGAATCGCATATTCATTGATCATCTCCTCGACGGGAATTCCCATCTCCCGTACTGTCTCAAGACTTCCGGAATATTTGACGATTACCTCCCAGGTCTTTTCCTCAAAATTGTAGCCCGCCGAAAGCTCTTCTGACGCTTCCCGTTCTTTCTCTGTCAGCTCCAGTGCAAGATTCCATTCATCATCCAGCTTCTGATTTGCACCTGTTTCCGGCATAGCCGCTCCCTGTTGCAGATGTTCTTTTTATTTATTACGGAAATTCTTTTCCTTTTATGATTGTTTCATGACTGGATTCCGTAAATTTTTCCGTATTTTTCCTTTAAATAACTTACATAATATCCCGGATTAAAATCTTCGCCGGTTATTTCCTTTAAAAGCACCCGCGCAGACTTCAGTTTGCCGTATCTGTGAATATGCTCCCTCAGATATTCTCTTATCTCACAGATACGGCCCTCAGCCAGCAGCCTGTCGATATCCATCTCTTTTTCCATCGCAAAGAGAATCTGTGCACCAAACGCGCTCCCCAGTGCATAGGATGGAAAATACCCGAAAGAGCCCTGCGCCCAGTGAATGTCCTGAAGCACCCCCTCTGAGACATTCTGCGGACGGATACCCAGATACTCCTCATACTTATCTGCCCAGAGCGCAGGCAGCTTTTCTACCGGCAGATCCTGTTCAATCAGCTCCTTTTCAAGCTCATAACGCACCAGAACATGAAGCCCATAGGTCAGCTCATCCGCTTCTGTACGGATCAGACCTGCCGAAACCTTATTGACTGCCCTTACAAACTGCGGAAGCGCAATTTTCCCCAGTTCACACGGGAAGATTTCCTGAAGCTTCTCATATACCGGAACCCAGAAAGATTCCCGGCGACCCAATATATTTTCAAAGAAACGGGACTGCGACTCATGCATCCCCATCGAGGCTCCCTGCCCCACCAGCGTCTGTGTCAGGTCATCGGCGATCCCCAGCTCATATATCGCATGTCCTGACTCATGGATTACAGAAAAAAGGGAACTGTCCACACGCTCCTTAAAGTTCGTGGTGATACGGACATCCCGATTGTGCAGATTCGTCGTAAATGGATGCTCACTGACTGCCAGCACTCCCTTAGAGAAATCGAAACCCACATATCCGGCAAGCAGAATCGCCGCTTCCCGCTGCTTATCCTCCGGGTAATCTCCGGTCAGGAAAGCATCCTCAATCTCAATCCCGCTCTTCTGGATATTATGAAGAAATGGCACCAGTTCCCGCTTTAACAGCGAAAAGAATTCGTCCAGCTTTTCCATATCAAATCCCTTTTCGTAGTCATCCAGCATCACATCATAAAGCTTCTGCCCCTTTTTCGCACGGTAAGAAGCAAACCTTTTCTGGCAGTCAATCACCTGTTTTAAAATCGGTGCAAAAGCATCAAAATCCTGTTTTTTCTTTGCTTCTGCCCAGACAAGGGCTGAGCGGGCGATGAGCTCCTGATACGCACGATACTCCTGCGGCGGAATCGCACATAATTCATCCCGTTCCTTCTTTGCCTCCCTCACGATGGCCTGTTCTTTCTCGCTGAGATTTTCTTCCTCGCACGCTTTCAGGCAGTTTCCGACCTCTTCTCCGGTCATAATCTCCTGATAAGCCGCTGACAGCGCGCCCTGCGTCCGCGCCGTAAGGGACGACGCCTCCCTTGGTGCAAGTGTTTCATTATCCCATTCAAAAAGTGTCAGCGCCGTCTGCAGCGCGGACGCGCGTTCTAAAAGTTCCGATAACGTTGTAAAAGCTCTCCCTTTATTTTCTGTTTCCTTCATACAATGATTTCTCCTTATGATCCGGCTCTCTTATGACAGTAATCTATCCCTTTTTTCCAGATTTATTCATGCCTGTGCTGATGCAAAGACAGTGCAAAATCGATCCCGATCAAAACTGCACACAGTGCAAACATCAGTCCCACAATCAGGATCGCGCAATTACGGAAAAAAACCTCCGGCAGAACAAGAATGATCTCGTCTTCCCAGGGATCAAAGATCCAGTTATCCTTCCCCGGGAAAAACAAATGATGAAAGATCACAAAGGCCCGGTCAAAATCCAGCGCTGCCAGCCCTGCCACGACCAGAAATCCGACCGCCTCCAGTCCTCCTGCCCAGAACAAAGGCCCTCTGCCCAGAAAGCGCAGCGGACGCAGCGGATATGCTCGATAAATAATCAGACACAGAACCAGAATCAGCGCGGATGCCCACAGCACCTGAAAATCCAGACGAAATAATACCGCACAGTCCGCAAAGTGATCCTTCCCCGATTCTGACCATTTTAATACGCCGGTTCCAAAAGGTTCCCCTTTCATGCAGAAATCCATCATTTCATCATAGGCGTCCCGGATCTCTTCTGCCGTATATCCCGACTGACGCGGAAGATCCAGAGCTTCAATATGTGCATAATAAAACGAGCGGAAAACCAGCGGCGCCGCGACGGACACGGACAGCACAAGCGCCATCAGAGCCGCAATGATAATTCCTGTATAAATACTGCTTTCTTTTCTCATAATTCCCTTCCATTCTCTCATAGCCGGAGCGTTACTTTATTTTCATCCTTACATCTTTCTTCAAAGATACTGTCCATATAGAGATTCCAGAAACTGTCGGGCGCCAGTTCCTGCCAGCGCGCCCGGATATGACCGCTCTCCCTGAGGCTGTACAGCCTTCCGGCAAAAAAGGCCTGATTTATCCGTGCCATGCCGGATACCAGTTCCTCTATACCAGATTCGCAAAGACCGGAATCAGCAAACTCCATCCGGAGTTTCTTTTTCTCCGAAGACAGATACATCTCGGAAGCATAATTTGCAAAATGAAGGAGATGCGGATCGGGATTTCCGCTTTTCTCTGCCCAGGTCTCTACATCAACCAACCGGGTCTGATAAGACGCCAGATTCCCGTCAATTGTTAAAACTCCATACTGGCACGGAGAAAGCGTAAGCGCGGATGTGACAATCTCTGTCATGCCGGAGGCCTCTCTCCAGTGCTGCACATGCATATGTCCGCTCAGATGCAGGCGTACACCGTACTCCTGATAAAGCGCAAAAAGCTTTTCTCCGCCATCCATAACAAATCCGGCCGACAGCAGAGAATTATGCGCCATCAGGTTCTGATGGCTGGCTCCGATCACGCGCACGTTCCGCTCTCTGGCCTTCTCAAGCGCGGAACGGATCCGGGAGATCATCTCATCCGTCAGACTGCATGGGGCTTTGTTTCCATTGATGTCCACACACATCAGCCAAAGATCCTCCTGCAGCGCGTAAACACAGCCCAGAGAAAAAGGATCCGCTGCGATAAGATGCGCAGACGCCTCCGTCCCCAGAGGATAATAACCCGAAAACTCCTCACAGTTCACGCTCTCCACAGGCTCTGCTTCCCTGCCGATGTAGGAACCCGCCATCCGGTTATCCAGGTCATGATTTCCCGGCAGCACGATCACCGCGATCCCGACCTTTCTTAAAAGCGAAAGACCGGCCGACAGCCGCTCATGGCTCAGCCGCTCCCCGTTAAACGTCAGATCCCCGGTTATCAGCAGCACATCCGGGTGCAGCAGCAGCATCTCTCTCAGAAATGCGTGGAATATCTCATCGGAATATTCCGTCCGTCTGCCGTCCGAAAACTGCATCAGCAGTTCAAATGCTTCTCCCCGATCCCGCAATTCCGGCGCCAGATAATGCAGATCCGTCGCTATTGCCAGTGTCGTCATATCTTTCTCCTTACCCGGCCCTGTGCCTGGAAAGAAAAACCCGGCAGCGCGCCTGCCGGGATTCCTCTTTTGGTGTCCTTATCGTTAAGATTGTCTGCCGTTTAAAAATGCACAAACACCTGCTACAGCCTCTTCCTCATCGGAACCCTCAGCCGTCACCAGTACCGACTCCCCTTGTCGGTAATCATATGTCATTACGCCCATGATGCTCTTCGCATTGATCGTTTTGTTTTCTCCGATCTCAATATGGATATCGCTGCGATAGCGACACGATACCTGCACGAGAAGCGCCGCCGGGCTTAATTCAGACTGATCATGTAAGTTCACTACGACTTCCTGTCTTTTCATGTCTCGTTCTCCTTGGTTAGTCTTAATGGAAGCTTCCTATTGAAATAACATTTCATAGTGGCTTATCTGCGGCAATTGGAAACCGCTGCATCAATTTCTATTCATACTAACACAAAATCCAAATCTTGTGAAGAGGATTTTCCGCGAAAAGAATGATCAACGATACAATTCTGATAAAAAGTTATGGAAAAGGATACATAAATCGTAATTCAATTGTTAGTTGTTCCGCCGATTTCAATGTTATAATGTTCTTATTAGTTCAAAATCAAGGAGGGTGAAACTCATGAAATTAAGCAGGCAGTTAAAACAGGCTGTTTTTGCGGGTACTGTATGTGTTCTGGCAATGGCTCCGGCATTTTCTTCTTATGCCGCCGGTTTCCAGGAAATTGAAGATAAATGGTATTACCTTAATGACAGCGGCCAGGCCATGACGGGACTTCTGGAGGTCGATGGGAAATATTATTATTTCCTTGACGACGGCTCCATGGTAACCGGATGGCTGAAGATCGGCGACGATTATTACTATATGGGCGGCGACGGCGCGATGAGAACCGGATGGAGAGAAATGGACGGCGCATGGTATTATTTCGCGCTGGATTCCGGCAAGTGTGTCATCAACGCCGCTGTTGAGATCGATGGAAGCTGGTACATGTTCGGCAGCGACGGCAAGATGATCACCGGATGGCAGCAGACCGATAACGGCTATTATTATTTCGGTTCAGACGGCAAGATGATGACCGGATGGCTGAGCGACGGCACCAACAAATATTATATGGATCCGTCCTCCGGAAAGATGTCAGTTTCCTGGACCGAGATCGACGGATCGTACTACTTCTTCAACAACTCCGGTCACTGCATCACGGGTTGGATCGTTGACAACGGCAATTACTATTATATGGACTCGGACGGCAAGATGATCGCCGGCACAACCTACACCATTGACGGCATTGCTTACACCTTCGCAGATAACGGTATCTGCACTTCTTCCGTCAGCACCGCAAACGCGACTTCCACCGAAGGAGTAACATCATCATCTACTTCTTCCACGACCTCTTCTACCGAAACCTCTGTCGATGATGACGATAAGGGAACCGTAATCGTCGCGGGCGCAACGAAATCATAACAATAACAAAATTGCACAGTTATCTGTGTACACGACAAATACGATGGCGGGCATCCTCACAACGAGAGGGGCCCGCCATTTCGTATTACACCAGCGAAAATCCTTTCGCCTGAAGACATTTCTCAACCTCCTCCGGTCCATCAGTATGCAGCACCATGATGGGTTTTCCGGAATCACGGTTGAATGACAGATAGACGTAATCTACATTAATATAACTTTCATACAATGCGGCAAGCAGGTGATTCAGATTACCGACTTCATCTTCTACCTCAACCGCCAGTACATTGGTCAGCTTGCAGATATATCCCTTTTCTGTCAGGATCTCCACACAGCGAACCGGGTCGGATACTACCATCCGCACAATCCCGTACTCGGCGCTGTCATTTGTCACAGACCCCAGAATGTTGATCTGTTCCGAACAGAGAATCCCGGTAATATCCAGCATGGCTCCTCTTTTATTTTCCGCGTAGATTGATACCTGTTTTAACATAATTACTTACTCCCTTTCCTCTCTATCTATGTTGTATTATGCAGACGTTGTTTCACGTCAGACACTTCTCCCTGTCTTAAATCCCAGCAATACCAGTTCCAGATTCTGCTTTTCGATATTGCGGTACTTGAAATGGTAATTCAGATTCCGCAAAAACTCAAGCATATATTCCTCCTCATTCTGGCTGAGCGGCTCATCCGCTGACGGAAGCAGAAATTCATGCGCCACAAGCGTCGTGACAAACCCTTCATTTGCAAAAATCAAGCGGCTCTCACTGCTCTTCGCCAAGGGCAGAATCGGCTTTCTTCGTAAAATCCAGTAAGCCTCATACGCCAGAATCTTCGTCATATCCGCCTTATCAATCTTATGAAATTCCTTCAGCCGGTAAATGTCCACAAAGTAATCCATCACGGTCTGCTGGAGAAGCCCCTCATGGATCATCAGCTTATCCTGCAGCCCGCGTACCGCGATATACTCCGTGATCTTATCATAAAGGAAACGATATCGGTCCGCA
Source organism: Clostridiales bacterium (assembly GCA_020860565.1). Lineage (GTDB taxonomy): Bacteria > Bacillota > Clostridia > Lachnospirales > Lachnospiraceae > Brotaphodocola. The sequence goes on along the minus strand of JAJBUA010000049.1, from coordinate 14,405 downwards.
ATCTTCTCATTCCCAAAATAATTGACAATTTCACTATAGCTCAAACAATTCTCTCTCATCCGACACCTCCAGCATTTGTATCACCTTCTGTCCGTTCGCAGAAGAGAGAAATCTGCAATAGGACAGATATTCATTTTCCTCCAGCTCTCCCGTAAACTGGGTAAAATTATTCGGCAGGATATCCATCGCCATATCGTCAGTCTCTATCCGCTCCATCAGGCGCATGGCGCCGTCCGAGGCTTCTCTGCTGTGAAACAGCTTATCTCTCTGTACAGATTCCCAAACCTTTGAATCCATATTTTCTCCTCCGTCAGGCCGTAAACCATCCATTTTCGGCCTTCCTGTACTAAAATCTCAGAACAGTTTTTTCATTTCCTCTTCCAATCCCTGGCCGGTCAGGTCATCCTGCTGATATCTGCCATAACGCTCGGACTCTTCCGCATTTTCACTGTCTGACCGGAAATTACTCTCCTCATAGCATGAGATCAGCTGGTCTGCTGCAATCGCCAGATTGCTGAGGATCGTAATGTAATCCTGCTTTTTGCGGTTAAACTGGTCATTCGGATATTTCATGCGATGGTCAAATTCAAGCCACCCCTCCTCAAAAAGCGATCGCATCTGCATCTCAAAATAAATACTTTTATATCTTATAATATAGTGAATGGACCGATAATGAGCTTTCGAGTTATCCTGTTTCAAAAACTCGTCCTGATAAAGTTTGCGGTCGTCCTCTGACGCGATATACACCACCGGCCGCTCCGCATGATAGCTGCATTCCGGAATATTCTCATGACCTTCGACCAGATAAGAATACCGATCATAATTTTCCAGAATATCCTTTGACCGGCGCACATAAAGCTCCGGGCGGTTCCGGTAAATCGTCATCACATCCTGATGGACCCCTCTCCAGTCCCGTTTATCCAGAATGATAATCCGCATCCCGATCAGATCGGTAATCATCTTACGGTAATTGTCTGCACTGATCTGATGATATTTAGCCGGATTGCGGTAAACGCCGCGAATGATCTTGCCAATCAGATGATCCGGTTCCTTGACCCGGCTGCGGATCGAATGAACCTTCCCCGTCAGTTTCTCCGTCAGGGAACCCAGTATCTCGATCCGCAGCTTCTCCAGCTGCGGCACAAACTCCCTGTAATCATAATAAATTTTTCGCAATTCTTCTTCGGAGATCGGACAGCCGGCAATACTCTTATCGGAGATATTCATCGTCTCCTGTATCCGCCTCAAGTCGAACTCCTGCCGAAACTTCGATGCCATCGTTATCAACCCTCTCCGGTAATCCTCTTAATAATATAAAATACTTCCTGCTTTTTTTCAAGGTTCTATCCTGTTTACCTGAAAAAAAGACGTTCGAAAACGTCTTTCCTCTGCTTCGCATCTTTTGTTTCATCCTTAAACGGTTCTGTCTGTTAATAATATTTCCTGCTTCCCCAGAGATTCGCTTTTTTTAAATCCAGATATTCTCCATATGCCTTCTCCAGGATCTGCTTTTCATTTGCAAATTTCAGCAGATGGTAAGCCTCATGAAATTTATAATATCCGGAGTCAACAAAATGCTCCTCCCTCTGTGGTTTACTGTAGTAGCTGTCCGCCATCATCAGATACCAGTGGACATCTTTTTCGATCATATTCTGCGGGGTATTAAATGAGTATGAACTTTTCCCGATATATTTTATGATCTGCGCGCTGGCACCTGTCTCCTCTTTTACTTCTCTCAGAGCCGTCTCTTTATATTCTTCGCCCTCTTCTACAGTTCCCTTTGGCAAAACCCAGCCCTCGTATTTATTCTTATAATTCTTATAAAGGACTAATATCTTGCCTCGAAAAATAACCACACCGCCACAGCTCGTTGCTTCAATCATTGCAATTCCTCCTGCTCGGCGCCCATGGAACCAGACACCGGGTGTGCTTTTTGATAACCGGATACAGTATAACGCTTTTTGAAGAAAGTTGCAAGCAATAAAATACCTCCCGCTGATCAGCGGGAAAAGTAAGTATCAAATACTGCCCTGGCAATCGGTGCGGCGACCGCTCCTCCGGAGCCGCCTTCCTCTACAATCACAGTCACCACGATCTGCGGATCGTCCAATGGGGCGTATCCGGTAAACCAGGCATGCGTCTCTTTCCCTGTCTCAAATTCAGCAGAACCGGTTTTTCCCGCCGCTTCATAGGCTTCCGTATACACTGCCGATCCGGTTCCTTCCGTCACTACCATACGCATAGCCGTACCAAGAATCTCCGCTTCATCGGCCGTCATCAAAGCCCCGTATGCCTCTGGTGTAAACTTTTTTACCTCCTCACCCGCTTCGCTCTCAACATGATCGATCAGATAAGGCTTCATCAAAAGGCCCCCATTCGCAGCCGCAGCCGTAATCATCGCTACATGCAGCGGCGTCAGCTGCGTACTTCCCTGGCCAATTGAGGTCTGTAAGATCTCCCAGTCGTCTGCCCCGCTGCCCACCGCATAAGAACTCTTGCTGTATTCAATTGAAACCGGCAATTCGGTATTAAACAGCAGCTGTGTGGTTAATTTCCTCATAGAGTCCTGATCCAAAGTAAGGCCAAGACTCGCAAAAGCTCCATTACAGGACTTTGCAAATGCTTCTCCTATATTCTGATGACCATGCGCGGTATTGTGATAACAGGAAATCGTATACTCCCCGCTGTCATAGATTCCGCTGCAGTCAAAGGAATAATTTCTCCAGTCATCCGGATGCTCCCGGATGTACTCCAGCAGCGTCACGATCTTAAAAACCGATCCGGGAGGATAGACACCCTGTGCGGCACGATTCAGCAGCTGCGCATCGGTATTATCTCCTGAAATCAGGAAATTCCAGTCCTCGGATAGTGTGTTGGGATCAAATCCGGGTTCCGATACCATCGCCAGAATCTTTCCGGTATCCGGCTCAAGGACGACCACTGCGCCAGTCCTGCCGCTCAATGCATCTGACGCCGCCCTCTGCAAATCGACATCCAGCGTCGTTATCACATTGTCCCCCACATTTTTGCGGTCAGACAGCTCATTGATCAGCTGCAGCGCAGCATTCTCATGGGAACTCAGCAGATAAAAATTAGCAAGAGACTCCAGTCCCGTTTTACCCGGGCTCGAATAACCGACCGCATGAGCAAAAAGGGCGCCGAACGGATACACCCTCGTCTCTGTGCCGTCTTCTGCCGTCTCGGTACCTGCCAGCACCTGTCCGTCACTGCTCCTGATCTCCCCGCGGATGATCCGTTCTGCAAAAAGATCCAGCCTCGCATTATAAGAATTATTAATGACTGACCTGCCCTCCACCTGAACAAAGTAGCCAAAATAACCGATCATGCATAGAAAAATCGCCAGCAACACATACATTACTGCCAGAAGACTTTGATTTGCTTTCGGATTCGGTCTTTCCCTGTTCATATCATTTCCTCGTCGTATTCTTCTCCGTTTTCTTCATCATTTCTTTTCAGAATATACAGTCCCTGAATCACTTCAAACAGAATAAAAGTGCTGAGAACCGAGCTCCCGCCGTAGCTGATCAACGGCAGTGTCACACCGGTTGACGGGATAAAACGGATCACGCCTCCCACCGTCAGAAAAACCTGTACCATATATTCGATCCCCAGGCCAAAGGCAATCAGCTTGTAAAATAACGCTTCCATTCGCGATGCAATCATCATAAACTGTAAAAAACAACCCACGCAGATCAGGATCAGGCAAACTGCAAAAATGCCTCCCAGTTCCTCCGATATGGCCGCAAAGATAAAATCCTTTTCCACGACAGGGATCTTATACGGCATTCCCTGATACAGACCCATGCCAAACCAGCCTCCTGTCCCGATTGCAAACAGAGACTGCGTAATCTGGTATCCGCGATTGTCAATATCCGACCACGGATCCATCCAGGCCGATACCCTTGTCCTCACATGAGAAAAAAGCAGATACGCTGCTGCCGAAGCCCCGCAGCCGGTAAGGATTCCCCCCAGCAATAACAGCACATCGGAAGTCGCAACAAACAGCATCGCAATATAGGTAATAAAATAAATCAGCGCGCTTCCCAGATCCCTGGAAAGCACCAGTACAAGCACATGGGCCCCCGCCATCGCTGTCACCGCCGCGATACATTTCCATTCCCTCGAACGATAAAACATCGCCGCGACAAAAAATACAAACGATATCTTGACAAATTCCGACGGCTGAAACGCAATCCCTGCCACGCTAATCGACAACTGCGCTCCAAAACTGTTATTTCCCACCAGCCATACCATAATCAGCAACAACAGGCCCGCGATTCCATAAAACCAGGGAATCAGCACCAGCTGCCATACATGATTAATCAACAGCGGAATCAGCAGTGTTGCAAACGCCGCCACCGCTGCAATCACAAACTGGCGGATGGCCTTATCCAGCGACAGCCGGCTCAGAATCAGAAAGCCGACACACAAAAACATACAGATATTATTAACCAGGATTCTCGAACCCCCGGGGTAAAAAAGCCGGTTTAAGCCGATCAGTGCCGCAAGCAAAATCACCTGTGCCAGATACAGCATCACCATGCGGTCATCCCCTGTTTTCCAATACAGGATCAGGAAGCCAAGCAAATGAATGAGAAACATGTCCACATTCTGACAGTAGGAGATTTTCTTCTGCCGCTCCTCTTCCTGCACACGGAAAAAGCTGAAATTCCAGAAAGTATACAACGCCATCAGCAGAATCAAGACATACTTGGAAGCTTCGATGATCACATTAATCATAAATATCTCCAGTCCGCGGCGTTTTACTCCACACCGCGTTTAAAATGTCCGCGGGTAAATTCCCGTTCCGGATATTCCGTCTTCCTGCCATATAGAAAGCTTTCCTTATATGCCAGCAAAATTTCTTCCATCCGGGCCGGATCCTCCCAGGTAAACTGCAGGCGCAGCGACCACGGTTCCAGTTTCTTCACCAGCTGCTCCTGTCCCAGAAGCGACAGGGGCAACGGATTATAGATTGTGTTATAGCAGAAACGACAGTGATTGCGTACATGGAAGATTCTTCCTGTACGGTCTTTCATCCACAGAAGTCCCGGCTTACGGTTACAGCCATTTCCGGTATTCTGCACACACTGGGCGGACACCATCACCGGAAAATATCCGTAGACAATCAGTTCCCTGCCCCGGCATCCCAGAGACTCCAGTTCCCGGCTGTTGAGTTCCAGCGGAAGCGTCAGCCGGGATGCGCCCTCACGGTATAAAAACTCCTCCGCCTGATGATTCCATGCATAAAGATTGGCATCAAAAATCAGCGGTTGCTTGATACTCTGTTCTTTCAGGAATCCCGGTTCCTCCAGAGAGCGCACCACAAAAGCATCAAAACCGGCACCTTTCAGTTCTTTCTCATGAAGAAGGAAATAATCCCGGGCCTCCGTGCGGAAAATCTGCGGCAGCATAAGCGCGCAGGACTTCCCCGCGCTGTGACACGCTTTTACCGTATCCGACCACAAATCCTCCCCGATTTCACAGGCATCCAGATAGATCTCTGACACCTCCCTGTGTCCGAGTACCGTATCCAGTCCCCGCAATTCTTCCAGAGAGACATGAAGACGCGGCGCTGATTTCCGCAAATGTAACCCTTCAGGACTTCTCAAATCCTGCCTGTCTCTGGTATCTGCTGCGAGAGGCACGGACCTCCGGTATGGCCTTAACAATTCTTCGGTAATCGCACTCATCCCCGTCCGCCTCAGCTCATTCAGTGCCTGCATCGGCAAAAAACAGGATCCCTGTTGGTCACAGGTGAAACTTTCAAAATAAAATCGTGAGTTTCCGGTCCTGTTCAATTGTCTGCGAATCTGTTCTTCTGACATCGGCTGGTTTTTCGCTGTCTGCACCATATCTCCTGTCACAGTAACACTCACCGGTGAATCTGTCAGGCAGTATACCGTTAAAGTAAGGAGAGCCGGTTCTCCCTCATGGATCAGCACATTCCCGACCAGCGGTATCTGCGTTTCCATGTTCACATATTGCTGATCCAGAAAATCAAAGAGCTCCTGATCCCCCTCACGAAAGGCCGGCTTCTCTCTCAATGCAATCATATCGCGTCCGTTATGCTTCCGATAATATCCCGACGTCAATCCTCCTCGATCAAAAAGTTTTAAAAGTTCCTCCTCATCGGCCTTCTCCACATAATACCCGTCTCTTCCCTTTTCCAGATACCGATCCACGTATTTGCGGTAAATGCGGACCACCCCCGCCGTATAACGCGGACTTTTCATTCGTCCCTCAATCTTCAGCGAACACACACCCGCCTCCAGAATATCCGGCAGAAGCTTCAGCGTGCACAGATCTTTCATACTCAGAAGGTAACGGTTCTTTTTATCCGGGTTTTTCTCCCATTCGTAAGGCAGACGGCAGGGCTGCGCACAGCGTCCGCGGTTTCCGCTGCGTCCGCCGATCAGACTGCTCATCAGGCACTGACCGGAATAACAATAGCAGAGCGCCCCATGCACAAAACTCTCTACTTCGATATCGGCCTGATCACGGATCTCCCGCAATTCCTCCAGGGACAGCTCTCTCGCAGCCACGATACGCGACGCGCCAAGCTCTTTTAACCGCTTTGCGAAGCCGGGGCCGGTCACCGTCATCTGAGTACTCACATGGAGAGGAAGGTCAGGAAAAAGCTCATGGATCCGCATAAATGCTCCATAATCCTGCACAAGGACCGCATCCACACCCCGCTCATAATATGGCTTTAAGTACGCATATAATTCATCCAGCTCTTGTTGTTTCATCAGCGTATTGACCGTCATGTAGACCCTGCAGCCATACAAGTGCGCATAGTCCATCGCCTCCAGAAACTGATCTTCCTCAGGATTGTCCGCGTAGGCACGCGCGCCAAAACGGCTGCCTCCCATATATACCGCGTCCGCTCCCGCATTGATCGCTGCTTTCATACTTGCGACAGATCCGGCCGGTGCCAGTATCTCAACCTGTGATCTCACAATATTCTTCTCGCCTCCATCGATTGAACGAACAGAGTCCCGCGTGCGGAACTCTGTTTCTCGAAATTCTTTCATGTGAATGCTTTAATGTGAATGTTTGTTTCCGGCAGCGGCCGCAGCCGCCTGAAATGCTTTTCGCTGCTCCTGTTCTGCCTTTACTCCATCAAGACGCTTCTGCAGCTCATTGACCCTGTTCTGCTCCTCCTCAAGTTCTTTCTGAAGACTTTCTAACTTCATCTGATTCGTGATTAACTCATGTTTCAGGCTGTAAGTGTCTTTTTCAAGTCTGCTTTTCTGATTTTCCAGTTCCTGTGCGCGTTCCTGTTCTTTAAAATAATCATCCGCAATATTCAATTCGATAAAAAGCGCCTGATATTCCGCGCTGAGCCGCCCGTAACCTTTATTTTTTTTGATCTTTCCGATTTTATCACTCAGGTACGCAGCCACCTTCTGCAGATACAGCTCGTCCTCAAGACCGCTTACCGTATAGATAGTTCCATCTATTAAAACTTCTGTATAATTTTTCTGTCTCATCTCTGTCAACTCCCGGATATGATATCTCATCATCATTCTGCCCCGCTGCCCTGCTAAAGTCCGGGCAGATCAGGCCAATGTGATTATAACAAAAATCCGTACATACAACAAGCAATTTTATCGTTTTCCCTCTGCTCTCGTGATCTGCCTGTCACTGTGGTTTGGGAATATCCAGATGACGATACGCAAGCTCCGTCGCAATGCGGCCGCGGGACGTCCGGTTGATAAATCCATTCATCAGCAAATATGGCTCATACACATCCTCAAGCGTCCCGGCATCCTCCCCCAGAGCGGCAGCCAGCGTGTCCAGTCCCACCGGTCCTCCTCCAAATTTATCGATCATCATCAGCAGGATATTGCGGTCATTATTATCCAGACCGGCTTTGTCCACATCCAGAATATCAAGAGCAAAATCCACCACCTCTGTTGTGATTCTCCCGTCATATTTGACCTGAGCGAAATCGCGCACGCGTTTAAGCAGGCGGTTTGCCAGCCTGGGCGTCCCGCGGGAGCGTCTGGCAATCTCCAGCGCGCCCTCCGACTCAATCTCCACTCCCAGCACGGAAGCAGAGCGGTTTACAATCATCTTCAGTTCTTCCGGTGTATAAAACTCCAGTCTCTGCACAATACCGAAGCGATCTCTGAGCGGAGCCGTCAGAAGGCCGGCTCTTGTGGTTGCTCCGACCAGCGTAAAATGAGGCAAGTCCAGGCGGATCGAGCGGGCAGAAGCCTCTTTTCCCAGCATAATATCAATCGCGAAATCCTCCATCGCCGGATACAGAACCTCCTCAACCTGACGGTTCAGGCGGTGAATCTCGTCGACAAAGAGCACATCGCCCTCCTGAAGGCCATTGAGAATTGCGGCGATCTCACCCGGCTTCTCAATGGCGGGACCGGAAGTAACCTTCATATGTACGCCAAGTTCATTGGCGATAATCCCGGCAAGTGTTGTCTTGCCCAGTCCGGGAGGGCCGTAAAAGAGAACATGATCCAGAGATTCACCGCGTGCCTTTGCCGCGTCGATATAGATTTTTAAATTCTGCTTGATCTTCTGCTGACCGATATACTCGGACAGGTACATCGGGCGCAGGCCCGATTCGATCTTTTCATCTTCTGCGGTTGCCTGTGTGGTTATGATTCTCCGTTCCATGGTTTCTCTTCACTCCGTTTATCAATTTAAAAAGCCAGATATTTTAATGCTGCCTTCAAGACGGCCTCAGCCGTCATTGTCTCTGCCTCTTTTACCTCGCGCACTGCTCTGGTCGCTTCCGATAATGAATATCCCAGCGCAACCAGTGCTTCGATCGCTTCTCTTGCGGATGCCCCCGGTGTTCCGGAAGCGGATATTGTCTGTGCCGCACCTGCCTTGCTGTCGGAGGGAAATGCCTCTGGCAGGATCTCTTCTGTACTGATCCGGTCTTTCAGATCGAGGATGATCCGTTTCGCGGTCTTGGGGCCGATGCCCGGCGCGCGGGAAATCGCTTTCGCGTCCTCCGCGATAATTGCCAGACGCAGATCATCAGGCTGCAGCACGGAAAGAATTCCCATCGCCGCTTTCGGTCCGACACCGGTCACGAGCAGAAGCATTTCAAACATCCTGCGGTCCTGTGCTGTCAGAAACCCGTACAGCGTCATATCATCCTCACGCACCTGAAAAGAGGTATAGAGTTTGATCTCAGTACCAGTGCGGGGCAGGCGATCCAGGACAGATACCGGCACCAGAATCTTCCAGCCGATCCCCATCGTTTCTACTGTCACCGCGTCTCCGGCAACCTCTTCCAGTGAACCTCTGATATAAGAAAACATCTCCGCGCTCCTTTGTCTGTCCTCTATGACAGGCTTCTGCTTTGGAAGCCTGAATCTAAATTTTATGGCCGATATCCGGGACGAGCCGGATATGCAGGCATATCCGGCTCGCTTGTGCCCATTGTACCATAATCAAAATGACTGTGCAAGGGCAATTCGAACAAATATTCGTTTCTCAGGAAATCTTGTCTGGTTTCTCCGGCACAGGTTTCGTGAGGAAGGGATAAATTTCCTCATAGTTCCCATACTCTGTCTCCGTCTGAGGCAGCGCGGGGATCAATCCCGTGCAGTCTGTCGCCGAGCAGATTTTCAGATCATCCAGATCCGAACCGTCATCCTCATAGAATTCATCGTCTGTCAATGTTTCTGATAAAACGTTCATCGTTTTCCTCCTGCTATCATGTTTCATGATTCCGATATCTTGCTGTCAGATGCATCCTCCTGATTCTTTATCTGTTATACAGATACTCTTATTTTGAGACTGACGATTATTTTTATACAGGAAGATCATGGGCAGAATCATTGACGACGGTGAAGAAACTATTTATAATCAAACCACATAACGTTAACATTGAATGAAAAACTCAGATTCTACGATAACAGCTACCGTTATCTGACTTGAATTTTTCAAACACATCATATATATAACGAGGCTTTTATGATTACAATCGAAAAACCGGTATCCATCCGCGAAACTTACCCTCTGGAACGCATCGGATCACCGGATCATCTGCTCTTTTTTGATATCGAAACTACCGGATTTTCCGGAGACAATTCCCGGACTTACCTGATCGGAGGCATCTGGAAGAGTCCGGACGGATGGCGGCTGATTCAGTGGTTTGCAGACCGGGAAGATTCCGAGCCGGAAGTTCTGGACGCATTTTTTACATTTCTCAGCAAATTCCGCATCCTTGTGCATTTTAACGGCGATGGTTTTGATATTCCCTTTCTGATGAAACGCTGCCGGCATCTGGGGCTGAATTATGATTTTTCCGGGATAGAAAGTGTCGATATTTACAAAAAAGCCCGACCTTACCGCAGACTCCTCAGCATGGAAAATATGAAGCAAAAATCGGTCGAACAGTTTCTTGGCATCTGCCGGGACGACCGGTTCAACGGCGGACAGTTGATTGAAGTATACCATCAATATCTCAGAACTCACAGCCGGACGCTCTATGATCTTTTAATCCTGCATAACGAAGATGATTTAAAGGGGATGCCGGAGATCCTGCCAATCTTAAATTATGCGGATTATTTTACCTGCCCGCTATGTTTCCAGAACCAGGAAATCCTGACGCGGACAGACATCACCGGTCATACTGCTCAGTTTCTTGCTCTTTCTGCCGGGAGTGATGTCTGTATCCCGGTACCTGTCGAATCTTCCATGCTGCCGGTTTCCTGTCACATCGATGGGAGGCAGACCACCTTTGAGATTGCGTTATATAACGGCATTCTCAGACATTTTTTTGAAAACTACAAAGATTATTATTATCTGATCTATGAGGATATGGCCGTTCATAAAAGCGTCGGCGAATATGTCGCCCGGGAAGCGCGCAAAAAAGCAACCGCCAAAACCTGTTATATCAGGCAGAGCGGCTGCTTTCTCCCCCAGTGGGAACCGCTCTGGGAACCGGTCATGAAAAAGGAATGGAATGACAAAATCAGTTATGCGCCTCTTGCCAATGTCTCCTTTTCCGATGCAGCGGTCTTTAACCGGTATGTCCGCCAGCTCTTTGCCTGGCTCGGGCTGAACGGATTCCATCCTCTATAAGCTGACGATAAGCGGCTGTTTTTCAGCCGCTCACTTTTTATTGATCAATAACCGGTTAATATGTTAACCACTTCCTGCCTCTCCGGCATTACGCGAAGCGCTCCCTTTCTGGTCGTGATTAACGAAGCAGCAGCGTTGGCAAACGCGAGCATGCCGCATACCTTGTCCGGGTCAGGATTGCGAATACCTTCGCTCAGGACAAAATCCAGCATACATCCGCAGAAGGTATCGCCCGCGCCGGTCGTCTCAATCGTGTCGTCCCGCAGAAACGCTTTCCCTTCTACGACCTTCCCGTCAAAGAACGCCTTGCTGCCGTCCTTTCCCATCGTCGCGCAGACAAAGGGTATCGGATACTTTTCAAGGATACGGTTTACTCCCTTTTCAATGTCCGTTTCTCCCGTCATAAATTCTATCTCGTTGTCCGAAATCTTTAAAATATCACACTGAGAAAGTCCATAAGCGATCTTTTCTTTTGCCGTTTCCAGACTGTCCCATAAAGGCGGACGCAGATTCGGATCAAAGGAGCAGAGGACGCCCGCCGCCTTTGCCGTCTCGATTGCGTACCTTGTCGCCTCCTCTACTCCGGGCGCCGTCATCGAAAGTGTCCCATAGTGAAAGATCTTTGCCTCCCGGATCAGATCCGCATCCACCTCGTCCGCCGTCAGCATCATATCCGCGCCGGGATTGCGATAAAAGGAAAATGATCGGTCTCCATCCGGCGTTGTATGAACAAACGCCAGCGTTGTGTGTATCTGCTCATCATACTTCACCGCATCAATATTGATCCCCTGTTCCCGGACCGCGGCCGTCAGAATCTCACCGAAGGAATCCTGTCCCACTTTGCCGATAAAGGCGGTTTTCCGCCCCAGCTTCTGCAACATTGCCAGGACATTGCACGGAGCGCCGCCCGGATTTGCCTCATAGAGACCGTTCCCCTGGGCACTTACGCCATTATAAGTAAAATCAACCAGCAATTCTCCTAACGCTACTACATCCATCATTGCATTTTCTCCTTTCTTTTCCAAACCAGGCGTATCCATACGGCTGCAGTTCATCATGAAAATCGGATAACGCTCTCCCGCTGCACAGATCCGCCGCACCTGCCGCACACTCTCCGGTCATCTCCCATACGGTCTGACGCTCACTGCTGAAATTAAAATACGCCGTGATCACATCCTCGCCCAGTCTGCGGCGTATCCCCAGCACATGGATATTTCCCGTGTCAAAAGTCTCCACAGACGCCTTTCCTGCAAAGATATCTCTTCCTGCCCGTATCGTCTCCAGCTTCCTCAGCTCATGGAAAATCTCCATCGCCGCGTCGTCTTTCGCCTCCACTAACTTCCACGGAAATTTTCCCCGGTGGATGTAGCGGCTGTCGTCCCGTTTAAACGGATCGTCTTTATAACTGTAGTCATTAAGCTGGCCGATTTCATCACCGCTGTAAATCATCGGGATCCCGCTCTGGATCAGGAGGTACGCATGGAGCATCTTAATGCACGAAAGCGCCGTTTTCTTTTTCTCGTCATTTCTCTCATAAAGTGCTGCCTCCAGACCGCTGAGTGACGCTGTCGTTCCGCAGAGCCGTGCGTCCCGCAGCCCCGGATCGTCATTGTAAAGCTCTCCTCTCGAATCACTTCCATAGCCGCGCCCGGTGAGGTAATCGTTCAAATACTTCTTATGAGCCGCCTCGTCAATGCCAAAATTTTTCAGCCAGTCGTAATCCAGTCCCCAGCCGATGTCATCATGACATCTCAGATAATTCAGAAAGACATACTCCCGCGGAAGCGCGCACACCTGATCCAGCTGTCGCTTCAGGAGTCCGGTATCTCTGGTCGCAATAGTGTTCCAGGTGCTTGCCATCGTTGTCACGTTATATAGCATATGGCACTCCGGCTTTTCTACCGTACCAAAATACGGCACAACTCTGACCGGTTCCATCACAACCTCGCCCAGAAGCAGGACGCCCGGACAAACGATCTCACTGACAAGCCGCATCATCCGCACCAGATTGTGAACCTGTGGCAGATTCCGACAGTTCGTCCCCAGCTCTTTCCATATATATGGTACCGCATCCAGGCGGATTACGTCAATCCCGCAATTTGCCAGAAAAAGCAAATTTCCCACCATGTCGTTAAAGACTACGCAGTTGCCGTAATTCAGATCCCACTGATAAGGATAAAAGGTTGTCATCACTACCTGCCCGCAGTCCTCCAGCCAGGTGAAATTTCCAGGAGCTGTCGTCGGAAATACCTGCGGCACTGTCTTTTCATACTCTGACGGGATATCCCAGTTATCGTAGAAGAAATAACGTTTCCTTGCCTCCGGATCTCCCGCTCTCGCAGCTCTCGCCCACTCGTGATCCTCGCTTGTGTGATTCATGACAAAATCCATACAGCAGTTGATCCCCTGCCGGCTGCATTCTTCGGTCAGTTCCCTAAGATCCTCAATGGTTCCCAGTTCCGGCTGCACCCTCCGGAAATCTGCCACCGCGTAGCCGCCGTCATTCCGTCCTTTCGGGCTCTGCAGAAGAGGCATCAGATGGAGAAGATTCACACCGCAGGACTTGATATAATCCAGCTTATCCTTCACGCCTTTCAGCGTGCCGGCAAAGCTCTCCGTGTACATCATCATTCCCCGCATATCGTTTCCTTTGTACCAGTCCGGATTGGCTTCCCTCCAGCGGTCTTTTTCTTTACAGGATTCGCTGCGTTCCTCATAATACCGTGCCATCGATTCACAGAGCCAGTCCAACCCCTGCCTGTCATTATGATATAATTCACAGTAAAGCCATTTTAATTCGTCATAGCGGCTCTCCAAACGTCTCGTAAATTCTTCTGACTGCTTCATCTGATCTTTGTCCTTTCCTGATTCAGCACTTATATCAGCTAACGTTTTTCATAATTATGTTATCATTCTCATTATAATTAACATTAAATTCAAACATTATATTTATATCAATATTGTTATTTTTATGAGATCGATCTCATGCCATTGAAACTATTATATATTCAAATGTCTTCTCCTGTAAATCTGAAACATCGCCAAATTTTGTATTTTCTTTCCGTATATTTTTGACAATATATTAATTTTCTGTAAAACAAAACAGTGCTTTACAGAACCATAAAGGGAGATTATGGTTCCCTAATCATCTATTCTTCACTAAAAAAGATTCCCTTCTATCGCTTTCCGCTGTTTTCGTTGAAGCAGGAAATCACCTACCATCTCATAAAAATTTTTTTGATCATCATTTTCTGATTTCAAAACAAGCTGCATCGTATCCTCCGGTTCAAGCTGTTCAATTTCTTTATATA
>JAJBUA010000117.1 GCA_020860565.1 Clostridiales bacterium | reverse complement strand
AATGTCAATATAAAATTAAAAGAAACTTCATAAAATTAAGTAAAATATTTATTTCCTTCCGCCATCTTCATATTCGTAATCAGCATCTGCAGCCGGTTCTCAATATTCGCGAAGCTCACATCCGGGTCGTAATCCAGCGGCAGGATCTGCACGTCCGGATACAACTCCTTTAATTTCTTACTGATGCCCCGCCCCACCACATGGTTGGGCAGGCAGCCAAAGGGCTGAAGGATGACAAAGGTCCGGCAGCCATGCTTTGCGTGGTGCAGAATCTCGCCCGGGATCAGCATCCCTTCTCCCGCGTCGAAGGTGTGATGAATCACTGCGTCGCTCTCCTTTGCCAGATCACCGATCCGGCATGCCGGCGTGTAGAGCGGATGTTTCTTCGCAATCTGATCTGTCATCTGATGAGCCATGTCAAAGATCCAGTCAACCAGCTGCAGATACGTCCGCTTGGCGAACGGCCGTTTCAGATGGTATTCCTTAATCTGCGCGTCCTGATAAAAGTACGTCTTCTGGATGACGTCCGTCATCTGCGCTTCGATAATCTCAAATCCATTTTCTTCCAGATACGCCTCGATATCGTGATTTGCCCCCGGATGGAAGTTCAGCAGATATTCTCCGACGATCAGTACGGTCGGTCTTGGTTCTGACCGGTCGTACTCCACCTGCAGCATCCGTTCGATGGCTTTCTGGAAGCCGCGGCGCGCTCCGGATACGCCGCTCCGGTCCATGCCGTCCACCACCGCGTCCATCGCTTCCTCAAACGCCTGATCCGCGCTTCCCGGCACTTTCTCATAAGGCCGCATCTTACGCAGCAGGCTCTCCAGCGCGTCGATCATCGGCAGCGCGAACGCGAGCCGCATCGCGGAACGCAGATTCATCTTGTAGCCGGGATGCAGATGATGGTAATCCGCGTCGTCATTGGTGACGATCGGCACATCCGCGTATCCCGCGTCGTCCAGTGCCTTCCGCAGCAGCGCACTGTAGTGAGTCAGGCGGCAGTCGCCGATGTATTTGCCCATCGCAATCGCGACCTCTTTCCCCGCATATTTGCCGCTCTCCAGCGCGGCCAGCGCCTCTCCGATAACGATCTGCGCCGGGAAACAGATATCGTTATGGACGTATTTCTTTCCCAGGCGGATCGCCTCCTCCCTGCCGACCGGCAGCGGTTCTGCCTTCAGTCCCTGTGTGCGCAGCGCAGCGGACATGATCCGGCAGAACGCGTGCGAAGTATTGGGAACCAGTACGATCTTTTCCGCAATATCCGCTTTTGTATATTTCACCGGATACGGATCTGCCAGTTCTCTGACCGGCAGCGCTTTCTCTTTCTTTCTGCGCATCGAGATCGTTTCCAGAAATGAATTTACGCGGATACGCAGCGGCCCCTGGATATCGCTCTCGTCGACTTTGAGGATCAACGGCGTCTTGCCGGAAATCTCTTTCATCAGACGGGTAATCTCATCGGAGAGATAAGCGTCATGCCCACAGCCGAAGCTCACAAGCTGTATGTACTCCAGATGTTCACTCTTTGCCGCGAGGATCGCGCCGGAAAGCATCCTGGCGTGATAGTTATTCACGATATCCAGTCGGCTCTTACTCAGATCGACGTCGTTAATATCCGGCAGTGAATCCGCCGTCAATACCGGGATCCCCAGCTTGACCAGCATATCCGGCAGCTGGTGATTGACCAGCTCGTCATTCTGATAGGGCCGGGACGCGAGGACCACCGCGAAGGTATCCTTCTTCGTGACCTCATCGATCACCCGCTTCCCTTCTTTTTTCAATTCCCGTTCAAAGGTTTCCTGCGCCTCGTCCCCTGCTTTGGCGGCGGCGTCCGTAAGCTCCGCGGAGATGCCGAACGTATCCTGCATATATTCCCGCAGCTGGCGCGCGCGGTCATCCTTCTGATACCAGTGAAAGAGCGGCGCGTCAAACGGGATTGCCCACAGTTTTTCCGGATTGTCCGAGTTGCGGATCACGAGCGGATAACCTTTGACCACCGCGCACATCGACTGGCTCGTTTCCTGCGTATTCTCTGACGGCACAACCGTGATCGACGGCATGAAGATGCGGTCCACTCCGCGGTTCTTCAGATTGCGCAGATGT
Organism: Clostridiales bacterium; assembly: GCA_020860565.1. Taxonomy (GTDB): domain Bacteria; phylum Bacillota; class Clostridia; order Lachnospirales; family Lachnospiraceae; genus Brotaphodocola. The sequence goes on along the minus strand of JAJBUA010000117.1, from coordinate 40,037 downwards.
CCATGCACCAGTTTTGCCGGGAAGCAGACTGTATCGGACGCCACGGCATAGAGTCCGTTCTCATACATCTTGCGGCTGCTCTTATCCGATATCCTTACCCGAAATCCCAGCGCACGCCAGAATGTCGTCCAGAAAGGCATCGTCTCCCAGAAAGAAAGTACCCGCGGGATACCGATGATAATCTTCCTCTCCTCGCAAAGCGTCGGGCAGGGATAATCACGAAACAGCAGCTTCTCCCGCGTCTTATAGAGATTGGGCGCGGACGCGGTCTCCTTCTCCTTTAATTTACCGCTTGCCGCCGCGGTTCTGGGATCCTCCAGGATCTCGCCGCGCTCGCAGCGGTTATTGGTAATCCAATGTTCTCCATTGGAAAAGGTCACGATCGTCCTCTGGCAATGATTGCCGCAGAAAGGACAGGGTACGTTGGACTTTCTCGTATAAGAAAAATCTTCCAACGCGTCCAGATCAAAGAGCGGCGGCTTCTCTGCCAATGCGGCGTACTGTTCCTTCACGATCAGCGCCATGCCGATCGCGCCCATGATCCCCGGATACGGCGCACGGGTTACCTCATGCCCCAGATACTGCTCCAGCGCACAGAGTACCGCGTCATTTTCAAAGGTGCCGCCCTGCACGACGACCCTTTCGCCCAGAGAATCCTGATTGGAAATGCGGATCACCTTGGTAAATACATTTTCAATAATCGAGCGGCAAAGTCCCGCCATGATATCCGCCGGCAGCTTTCCATTGCGCTGCTCGGTAATGATACTGCTGTTCATAAATACCGTGCAGCGGCTACCCAGCATGGCCGGACTCTGCGAGGAAAACGCCGCGGACGCGATCTCCTTTACCGGGATCTGCAGCGAAGCCGCAAAGTTTTCCAGAAAGGATCCGCACCCGGACGAACACGCTTCATTGACCAGAATATTGGTGATAATCCCGTGATCCAGCCAGATTGCCTTCATATCCTGCCCGCCGATATCCAGAATAAAGGTCGCGTTTTTCACATATTTTTCCGCCGCGCGGGCATGCGCAACCGTCTCTACCGTATGACACTGCGCGTGAAACGCCTTTGCAAAGAGGAGTTCTCCATAACCGGTCGTTCCCATCGCCAGAACCTGAAGGTCGGCGCCGGCTGCCCGATAACGGTCGCGCATCGCGATCAGCGCGTCTTTCGCCACCTGCAGCGGTTCGCCCCGGTTGGGCGCATAGAACGAATCCAGCAGATTCTCATTTTCATCGATCAGAACAAATTTTGTCGTTGTGCTCCCGGAATCGACGCCGAGGTAAGCCCGCACCGTCTCGCCGGGCTGCGGACGCTTCCACTCACGCGCGGGCAGAGCGTGCCTCTCTTCAAAATGTACCTTTTCTTCCTCTGAGGCGAAAAACGGCTTTGCCCCGTTGGCCGACACCTCGCGGTTCTTCTCCTGATTTTCCCGGATTGCGGCAAGAAGCTCAGATACTGTGTATTGCCGCGTCTGCGACGCATGGATGCTCTCTAAAGATACCGCCGCTCCATACGCAACCATCAGCTCCGGACGCTTCGGGATAATGGTCTCCTCTTTCGTCAGCTTCAGGCGCTCTGCAAAGACTCGGATCAGCACCGGGTTAAAGGTCAGCGGACCTCCCTCAAAGACGATCGGCCGACGGATATCCAGTCCCTGCGCCAGTCCGCCGATGGTCTGTTTGGCAATCGCATGGAACGCGGAGAGCGCCAGGTCCTCTTTTGCCACGCCCTGATTTAATAACGGCTGGATATCAGTTTTCGCATACACACCGCAGCGGCCGGAGATGTCATACACACACGTCCCTTTTTCCGCCAGTGCGTTAAACTCCTCCACCGGCGTTTTTAACAACGTCGCGATCTCATCGATAAACGCACCCGTGCCTCCGGCACAGCTGCCGTTCATCCGCATATCTGCGACATTTAAAAGCCCGGTCTGAGAATCTTTCTGGAAGAAGATCATCTTCGCGTCCTGACCGCCGAGTTCGATTGCCGTGCGCACATCCGGATACTTTTGTCTCAGCGCAATGGAGTTCGCGACAACCTCCTGCACAAACGGCAACCCCAGCGCGTCCGCGACGATCTTGGAGCCGGACCCCGTCAGACAGACCCGGAGCCGTGAGTCCGGAAACTTCTCTTCCAGACGTTCCAGCGCGGAAGCCACGCTTAAAAGCTGCGCGGCGTTGTGACGCCGGTATTCCGAATAGACGACCTCCTCTGTCTGGGAATTAACTGCTGCGATTTTAGTAGTGGTAGAACCGATATCAATACCGATTAAAAGTGGATATTCTTTCGATGTGTAGATTGCTGATGTCATATTTTGTTGCATTGCCTCTTATCTCTGTCTCTCAAACCTTCAAGGGCAGCATCTTTTCACGCTGCCCGAATGTTACTGCCTATAAAGCTATTTCACACAATTTTACATTATTATAAGTCCTTTGACAGGATTTCTAAAGAGGTATTTTCAACAAAATTCGACAGGCACCGGGCGAATGATTTTTTCTCTGGAATCCGGGATTTTAACGAAATCTTTATCCTTTGTCCGCGAACCCGGTTACACCTCCCATGGAACGGATACCGATATCGATTAAAACTGGATCATTCCCATCACAATTCCGGATCCCATCCAGTTTTAATTCCAGATATCCTGAAGAGTGATTGTGGCCACAGGATCTTCAATCCCGGCTAAATCCACCGGAGATCTTGATATAAAAACATATTTGTAGCAATTCATTCCTGTTGCTTTCACCTGTGATATTTCTTCGCGAACTGCAGAGGCGGAAATTTTTTCTTTTCGGAATTTGACTTCATAAAAGACATACCCTTTTTCATCCTGTGCGACAATATCAAATTCTCCGTTTCTGTGTTCTGCAGCAAGATCATAATAATATTTCCCGATTTTTTCTATAGCGGGTGAAATCTGTCCTGCCTTGTTCTTTCGAATCAGATATTGCCTGCAAATCTCCTCAAAGTAATGGGGCACATAGATCGATTCAAAATCCTCTCTGATATACTTATCATAAAATACCGCCGAATCCAGGATCTTTCTTTGAGAGGCATATCGGAAAATATACCGATAATAGAAAGCAGAAAGCGGATCGCTGATATGATAACCGGCCTTTCGTTTATTTCCTTCATCATTGATTGGCGTTTTCTTCTCTACCACTTCCATATTGATAAGCTTATCGAGTACATCCACCAATGTCGGACCGCTGGATACATGAGACTGATTAAGAATGTCTTTGTACTTCGAGTACCCCCTGGACAGTGCTTCAAATACTTCATTGGCATTTGTTATTTTCGATATTTCTGCATTCAGATACATCGAAACCTCATTCTCCAGACGAGCCTCCGGAGTCACCAGGAGTTCCATTAAGTTCTCCTCTACGGAAACAGAGTCATCAACCAATCGGTTATAGTAGGGGATACCTCCCAATACAGAAAAAATCCTCACTCTGTCTTCCCCGGAAAATCCGGGATAGAATCCGGCAGACTCATAATAATCCATCGGCTTTAAATTGATGGTAAGGTCAATGCGGCCATACAGCGGGTTGGAATGCTCTAACAGATTTCTCATAATCTCTACATAGGAGCCCAGAATAATAAATGTAAGCTTTGCAGAATCTCTGTATTTATCAATCATTGTTTTCAGGATACTGTCCATTCCCCGGATATTTTCCCGAAGATAGGGATACTCATCCAGAATAAAAATCATAGTTTCTTTGCAGGATTTTTGAAAGATGTACTCCAGTACTTCTTCGATGGATTGATATCCAAGCTTCGGAAGATGAAGTTCTTCCGATAAGATACTGCAGATTCCCTGTGCATTACTTTCTTCAGCAACCTGCCTGCATTCATAATAAATGCCTGGAATCGTTGTATTTTTAAGCAGCTGTTTCACCAGTTCGCTTTTGCCTACACGTCTTCGTCCATAAATCAGGATTGTCTGCATGGCTTCATCCTCATTCGTCCTGGCAATTGCCCGGTTCAGTTTCCTTAATTGTTCTTCTCTTCCGATAAACTTCATTTTGTTCGGTCACCTCCGACTCGGATTTGCTCGAATTTATTATACCACATATTGCCTGTTTTGCAATCTTTTATTCAGTCTTAACCGACTCGGATGATTCCAAATAAAACCCGTGCCTGTAAAAATCCGGCAGGACTCCCCGATCTTCCCCCCGGACTCAGGAAGATAAAGAAGCTACGGGGGCTGTTCAACTATTAAGGAAAAATTCAAATAAAGAAAGGACTTATGAGATGTTAGCTGCTACAGGTTTTGTATTGATGATCGTTCTGATGATCGTTCTGATGATCGTTCTGATGATCGTCCTGATTAAGAGCTGGGTCAGCCCGCCGATCGCGTTTATCGGTCTTCCTTTAATCGTTGCCGTAATTGCCGGATTTGCTCCTGCCGATATCGGTGGTTTCGTAGGCGACGGCATGAAATCCATTCATTAAAATTTGTCTGGCCGATGAGTATTATTGTATTAATTGCTTCAACAATTTTAGGTGTGGTTCCATTTTAAAGCAGAAGCAGCCAATCCGGGAAAGATATCTCGTATGTCTTTCCCGGATTATTTTATTAAAACTTATGCATGACTTTTTAATATATCTCTGTTACAATACAGAAAAGTTTTCAATGAGTTCCCACTCCCAATCATATGCAGTCGAAGGTACTTTACTATGCGATACTTAAAACAATTTCTGATTATCATCACCATCTCTTTCATCGGCGAGATCTGCAAACGCCTGATCCCGCTTCCGATTTCCGCGAGCGTCTACGGCATAATCCTCATGTTTCTATGCCTGAAGTTGCGCATCATTAAAGTCAGCGATATCAAAGAGACCAGCGCGTTCCTGATCGAGATCATGCCGGTCATGTTTATCCCCGCCGCCGCCGGGCTGATCGACTCCTGGAGCCTGATCCGCACGTCCTGGCTGAATTATGTGATCATTTCTGTTCTTTCCACAATTATCGTCATGGCTGTATCCGGAATCATTACCCAGATGATCGCTGATCGCCAGAAGGGAGATATCAATGATGAATGAGTTTTTTGCGGATTCTGTATTTTTCGGCGTGTTTATCAGCCTGACGGCTTATTTTATCGGTGTGCGGCTTAAACAACGATTTCACATCGGCTTTTTAAACCCGCTCTTAATTGCAATTATCATCACAATTGCCGTTTTACTGATTCTTCATGTGGATTACGATACATACAACGCCGGCGCGAAATACATCAGTTACCTGCTCACACCCGCGACCGTATGTCTCGCGGTTCCCCTGTATGAGCAGTTTGAGTTATTAAGGCAGAACTGGAAGGCAGTCCTCGCGGGCATCTTTTCCGGCGTGGTGACCAGTCTCTGCTGCATCCTCGCCTGCGCAGTATTATTCCGCCTTGACCATGCCACCTACGTGACCTTTCTCCCCAAGTCCATCACGACCGCCATTGGCATGGGCGTCTCGGAGGAACTGGGCGGATATGTGTCCATAACCGTCGCCTCGATCATCATCACCGGCATTCTGGGAAACCTGATCGCGGAGACGGTCTGCAAAGTCTTTCACATCCATAATCCGATCGCCCGCGGCGTCGCCATCGGCACCGCCTCCCACGCGATCGGCACCACCAAAGCCATGGAATTAGGCGAGATCGAGGGCGCGATGAGCAGCCTGTCGATCGTGGTGGCCGGCGTCCTCACTGTCGTTGGGGCGAGTTTGTTTGCGTGTCTGTGGTAACGGCGCTACTGACTTTTATGCGTGATAAAAAATCGTGATGACTACATATTTCGGTATAATCGAATCAGAAAATTTTCTCTGCCCGTCGCGTAGAAAGCGTTCAGCATCGGCTGGGATATTTCTTTACGCACCTCTGTGAAAAAGTCCCGATACAATGATATCTGTCCTGTATCGGGATTTTTTTAATTACTTTCTCTATAAAACACCCATAACTTTAACTCTTTGATATCATCCAGGACAAAACGAACAAAGCCGCTAAACTGCTTGTCAGTCATTCCCATATTCTGCATCTTATCCTCCTTTCCGGCTCCTGCCTGCCAGACTCATTAAGATGATTCTTAACAATTTTTATTATAAGTTATGTAGCTACAAAAGTAAATCTCATGATAAAAAACCTTCAAATTCATTGTCGTTCATAATCAATAGTGATATAATGGCAACAATTTGGAAACGAAACCGAACATTTTTCAGCGAAGGGGCAAAACGCAATATGACCAGAAAATTATATTACGAAAACAATAAACAGAAAGATTTTAACGCGGAGGTCCTCTCCTGCGAGTTTGATGAAAAGAAAGGGCTGTATGCCGTCGTTTTAGACCAGACTGCATTCTTCCCGGAGGGCGGCGGACAGTATGCTGATCCCGGCGTTCTGGGTGCGGTCACTGTTGAGGACGTGCACGAGCGCGGCGAGGAGATTTTCCATTATCTCAAAGAACCGCTGGCCGTTGGCAGCACCGTCGAAGGACATATCGACTATGTGGAACGTTTCTCCCGCATGCAGCAGCACTCCGGAGAGCATATCGTTTCCGGCATCGTCCATGGACGATTCGGCTATGAAAATGTCGGCTTTCATCTGGGCGAATGGATCACCACGCTGGATTTTAACGGACCGCTCACATCGGAGGAGATCCGGCAGATAGAAGCTGACGCCAATGCGGCAGTCGCGGCAAATATCCCCATCCTGGTCACTTATCCGACAAAGGAAGAACTGGCATCTTTACAGTACCGCAGCAAAAAGGAACTGGACGGTCAGATCCGCATCATCACGATCCCCGGCTACGACGTCTGTGCCTGCTGTGCGCCGCATGTGGATCGCACCGGCGAGATCGGCGTCATCAAACTGATCGACGCCATCCGCTACAAAGGCGGCACCCGCATTTCCATGCTCGCCGGTTCCCGCGCACTCGCCGACTACAACGCCAAAGAAACCAGCGTCAAGGAGATCTCTCATACCCTTTCCGCCAAACCGGAAGAAGTCTCGGAGGCTGTCTCCCGGCTGCTTGCGGAAAATCTCCGTCTGAAAGAAAAGCTCACCCATATGCAGACTCATTATCTTACAGGAAAGCTCGCTGAGATCACGCCCGAAACCACCGGCTACTATCTGTTTGAGGACGAGCTGGATAAAAACGCGGCCCGCCGCTTTGTCGACTCCGGAATGCGGATTCTGAACGGCGTATGCGGTATCTTCCTCGGTAATGACGCACAGGGATATCAGTATACGCTGGGGAGCACCCATATCAATATGCGCGACTTTTTGAAAGATTTTCACGCATCCTGCCCCGGTAAGGGCGGCGGCAAACCGGAGATGGTGCAGGGGACAGTGAACTCCACCAAAGAAAAGATTCAGGCATTTTTAAATTCGCGCTGAAAATTCCGGAACAGACCTGCCTCTACTGCACCTCCACCCGGCTTCCTACGCCGTCCCGACCACATCTCTTCGTAACAACAATTTTATGTTCTATGCGGTCTTTCAGCTCACTGACATGGGAAATAATGCCGATCAGACGATTGCCCTCAGCCAGTGAGCTCAGTGCGCGCACTGCCTGATTGAGCGCATCTTCATCCAGAGAGCCAAAACCTTCATCGACAAACATCGCGTCCAGACGGATCCCTCCGGCGGCCGCCTGAATCTCGTCCGCAAGTCCGAGCGCCAGCGAGAGCGCTGCTTCGAAGGACTCGCCGCCCGAGAGCGTTTTCACACTTCGTTCCGACCCATTATAATGATCGATCACATTCAGATCCAGTCCGGCTTTTTCTTTTTTATTGCCTCCGTTTTCCTGACGCTTCAACTCATACTGACCGCTGCTCATTGTCATCAGACGCAGATTGGCCCGCCGCAGGATCCGGTCAAAATATGCCATCTGCACATACGTTTCCAGTTCGATTTTCTGTTTTCCGGCGATCGTCCCGTTGGCAGTATCGGACAGCGCTTTCATCCAGACATATTCTTCTTCCGCTCTTTCCAGATCACGCTGTCTGCCGCTGACCGCATTACGAATGTTCCGATTATTCTGCAGGGCAGCATAACGTTCCTGACGCAGCTGATACGAGGTCTTCTTTCTTTGCTCCCATTGTTCTCTGCGCGTTCTGCTCTCCGATTCCGCCTCTTCCGGCTCGTTCCTTAACTGCGCTTTCAGAGCGGCAACCGACGCCTCCAGAGAGGAAACCTGTTGATTCAACAAGTCTGCTTTCGCTTTTGCCTCCTCCGCTTCTTTCTCCAGCTTTTCTTTCTGTAAACGATTCTCCTTCAGAGTGCAAAGCAGCTCATCTTCGCCAAGTCCTCCTGTCAGCTCCTTCAGGATTGCAACCTGCCGTTCCTCTGCCCGTCTGCCTGCCACGAGCCCGGCGTGAGCCGTATCCAGCGATGCGATTTCTTTTTCCAGCTCCCGGATCTCCTGTTCCCGCAGCGCAATCGCATGCTCCAGATCTTCCTTTTGCCGGATATACTCCGCATTAAGAGCAAGAGCCTCCTCCAGACTGGTCAGAGAACTTTCCAGCCAGGATATCATATTCTGACAGTCTGCGATTATCATCGTTTTCTCTACAGCCGCTTGTTTTATTGCTCCCGCTGATTCGCTCGCTTCTGTCAGCTTCGCCGCCTCCATCTCGATCTGCCTCGTCAGGGCGGACATTTTTCCGCTCAGGGAATCCCTTTCCGAACGCAGCTTCTGAATTTTCTCATGGTAAGCGGTCTGTTCCTTTACGGCTTTTTCGAGTTCTCCGTTTTCTTTTTCCAGCAATTCGACTCGCTCTTTTGCTGTATTCCACAGAGATTCGGCGGACTGATACCGTGTCTGAAGGACGTCCTTCATTTCTGCTGCTGTACCTGCTGTTATCGTATCTGCCGGTTCCCGATACATTCTCTCTGTCTTTATGAGAAACTCCTCCAGCTGCCTGTCGATTTCACCCGCTCTCGCAGATGCTGCCGCGAGCTCCTGCTGCGCTTTTTGCCGGTCACCGGTAATCTGCCTTAATTTTTTCTCTTCTATTTCTAAAAGGCCGCAAAGTTCTTCCAGACGTTTTTCTTCTTTCTTTGCCAGTGCCAGCCTCCTCTTACGATCATCCTCCTGTACTTTCAGTCCCCGGATCATCTGCTGACATCGTTCCCTGACCACGGAGGGCGTTGTCAGTTCTGCTCCGTCTTCCCACAGTTCCTCTGCTTCCCCGCAGATATCCTTCCACGCCTGTTCCAGCAGAGAACGCTGATTCCCCGCGGCAAGACTTCGATCTCCGGTCTCTTTCTCTGCCTGTTCTTTTCGCTCCCGGCACCGATCCAGTTCTTCCTTTTCCGGCGCATGTTCCGGATAAGCTGCCGGTTCTGGATGATTCACCGATCCGCAAACCGGACATTTCTCTCCCTTTTTTAACGTTCTTGCCAGAAGGCCGGCCTGCGCGTCCAGAAAAAGCTGCTCCTGCCGCTGATATTCCGCCCGCAGCTGATCCCGCTTTGTAGCTGCCTCAACATAATCTTCCTGTATTTTCCGAAACCTTTCTTCCTGCTCCCCGCGCATATTCAAACGTTTTTCCAGCCTGTCAAGCCTGCTTTTCTGTTCTTTAATCCGCTGGCCTTCCTGCATCAGAGCATCTTTTTGCCCGGCTCGATCTCTAAGTGCTTCCTGCTCTATCCGATACGCATTCAGCCGTTTGCTTTGCTTCTCCTCATCCGAAGCCACTTTCACACATTGTTCTTCCTTGATCGAAATCAGCTGCTGACAATCGACTCTGGTTTTCTCAAATGAATTCAACTCTTTCTGGCTTTCGTTGATCTCGCTCATCCTGCGGCGCGCGTCTTTCTCTTCTTCGGGAGCTGAACGAAGTGTCTCTATCCTTGCACTGTGAAGAGTCACTTCTCTCCCGATCTGTTGTTCCTCCTCTCCGGCCAGATACAGTTCTTTCTGAATATGCTGATATTTTTCTGACTGCTCCTCCCATTCCGTCAAAGTCGCCAGAACCTGCTCTGTCTGTGCCTTTTTCCGCGACAGCTCATCCCCTTCTCTGGGTGCGTTCTGCAAAGAGTCAGCCAGTTCCCGATCAACCACGTTTTGTTCTCTTTTTCTCTTCGCCTCCTGCTCCTTCTTATTTCTCTCCTCCCGGTTAGAGGCAATCTTTTCCCCCGCTGCCCGGACTTCTTTTTCTCTCTCGTGGATCTCTTTCCACTGTTCCAGCGCCGCTTTCCCCGAACGAATCCGTTCTTCGAGTTCCGGGCAGATCACAGCTGCGGCGGCTGCCGCGTCCCGGCAATCAACAGCAGCTGTAAGCTCCGGCAGAAGCACTTCCCGCTCCTGTTCCTTCTGTTTCATATCCTCCCGCAAGAGACGATTCTGCTGTGTCCTCCCCAGAAGTTCATCCTCCCTCTTGATCTGCCTCTCCGCCTCTTCCATCTCCTGATCCAGTTCCAGAACCTTCTTCTCATCCTCTTCGATGACACAGGCCAGGATCTCCAGTCCTCTTGTGGCGCATCCTTCAAAATTTCCCTTCGCAAGTTCCTTCAGTTCCCCCGCAAGCGCACAATCCTCCCCGCACTGAATCCCGCTCAGATACTGGGCGATACTGTTTTTTAAGCCTCGGTATTGCGCCTGTTTCCGGTTCACCTCTCTGGCAAGGCGAACCTGCAGATCACCATACAAACCGGTACCAAAAATCTGCCGGAAAATCTCACTCCGCTCTGCCGTCCCGGCGATCAGGAGCTTCTGAAAATCCCCCTGAGCGATCATGGCGACCTGCGTAAACTGACGATAATTCAGGCCAATGATCCCGGTCACAGCAGCCGTTACTTCCTTTACCTTGGAAACGGACCGGTTCTCATCCAGATATTCCAGCGTCGCGTCCGCTTTCTGCATGGTATAACCGCTCCCTCGCCCCTTTGGCCGCAGATACTCCGGATTGCGTACAACCCGGTAAGTCTTTCCACCTGAAAAAAAGGTAAATTTCACAAATGTCGGGACATCCTCTCTCGCATATTTACTCCGAAACATCCCGGAATCCCGCACCGTCCCGCTGGCCTCCCCATAAAGAGCAAAGGTAATTGCATCGAATATCGTCGTCTTACCTGCTCCCGTATCTCCGGTTATCAGATAAAGTCCCTTTTCTCCCAGCTTTGTAAAATCGACCTCAGTTTCCCCCGCATAGGGTCCAAACGCACTGATCGTCAGTTTTTCCGGCTTCATACTGCGCCCTCACCCTCCTTCAGCTCTGTCAGTAACTTTCTCACCAGCTCACGCTGCTCCTCATTCATGATCTGATTATTCTGCAGCTCATAAAACTCCTCAAACAGCTCCATCTCCGTCCTGCGCGGCACGTCCTGCGCCGCCTCCACAGTCTGATCCGTCCTCGTCCTCCGGTTATCATATTCCAGACGCATCAGATTGGGATAAATCACGCGCAGCTTCTGCATCCCATCCGGTACATCCTCCTCATCCGTCAGCGTCACCTGAATATAGTCTTCCGTATTTGTCCCTTCATAATTGGACCGCAGGGTAAGCTCCTCATAAGTTCCCCGGAGCCGGCGCATATCACGAAGCGGAATCAGCGGAATCGTCCGTAGTTGAATCGTACCTTTCTCTGACAATTCCACAACCGTCACCGATTTCTCCTGATCCGCCTCAGAGAAAGAATATTTTAACGGCGTTCCACAGTAGCGCACCGTATCCCGCCCAACCGACTGCGGCCCATGGATATGCCCCAGCGCCACATAATCAAATCCATCAAACACCGAAGCGTCCACATTATCCAGACCGCCGACCGTCACCTCTTCCGAATCACATCGCATCGCCCCGGTTACAAACTGATGCGCCACAAGGATATTTCGCGCAGAAGGTTCCAGTGGAATGTGCCGAATGGCAGCCGCCACCGCCTCCTGAACATTTGCCGCTTCCTCCTCCAGCGCATGGCGCACCTGAATCGGGCGGATAAAAGGAAGCAAACTGACTGTAACGTCACCATAGCGATCACTTAACGTCACCTGCCTCACCGTTCCATCATAAACCGACGAAAAATAAACGCCCTGCCCCTGCATCAGCCGCGCGCCAAACGCGATCCGCTCCGCCGAATCATGATTGCCGCTCACCGCAAACACCCGGATCCCACGCTCCACAAGCGCTGTCAGAAAAGCATCAAACATCTGCACCGCCTCGATCGGAGGTACCGGCTTATCATAAATATCCCCCGCCAGAAGCACCCCGTCCGGCCTTTCCCGATACGCGCTCTCCAGAATCTGGTTCAATATATACTTCTGATCCTCCAACAGAGAAAACTCATTCAGCCGTTTCCCCAGATGAAGATCCGATAAATGGAAAAAAATCAAAATCCCGTTCCTCCCCATATTTTACTTATTTCCTTGAGTTCTCCTGATAAATCGAATATAATGAAGCCAATGCAAGCGGTCCTCGGAGGATATTCTTTTCTCTCAGGGACGGACGCTTTACCAATAATGCTGCTTCAAGATATATTTTCGCCCGAAAGGAGCCCTTCATGAAAAATCCCGCATACACGACCCCCGACACAAAAGAACTCCAGTCCGAATCAGCACACCCGGAGCGTTCCGGCCGTTTCCTCGAACTGGAGAGTCTGAAAATCGAATATGAAAATCTCTTTGACCGCAGCAACAAACTTGACAACAAGGTTTATATCGCGATCACCTTCTGCGGCTTCCTCTTTGTCTTTATCACAGGACTTTTCAGCGGCATCTCACAGCTCCTCGGACCGGACACGCTGCCCGAAATGATTGCGGTATTTTTCTATATCCTTTTTTGCAGCGCACTGATGGTTTCCTATGTTTATGTCCTGATTTATTTTATGAGGATGCTGCAGCCGGAGCACATCGTGCGCGTCGATCCCGAAATCATCCAGTCGGAAGCACTCGAAACTGTAAACTCCGATGAGGCCTGCCGGCGCCTGATCTGCATCTACCGTAAGATCATCAATGAAAACCTTGACAAACTGCATCTTCGCTGCGATGAATTTGTGCGGGGACTTCGCTATGTATATCTGACCGTTGTCCTGGCTTTTCTGGCATATGCGTTTCAGGTGCTGCTGCGTCTGATTCAGTAAACAGACATGCGTCGCTGACGCGGCGCACAACTGCGCATAAAAATTGATTGCCGTCACCTTTTTCTTCACAGATTTCTTCCATTTACAGATACTTACAGATACGGATTATCTTTACTGAGTTTTTTCAACTCCCGCGGCGTACAATGAAACGTCTCCTTAAACTGCTTATAAAACAGCTTATTATTGGTAATCCCATTCCGCTCCAGAATCTCCTGAATACTATCGTCTGAATGAATCAGGTCCTGATAAACATGGTTCAGCCTCACCTGACTCACATACTCCATAAAAGACATCCCCGTATTTTTCTTAAAAAAGCGACAGAAATATTCCTTATTCAGTCCCATCTCATCCGCCGCCTCCTGCAGTCGAACCGGTTCCGTATAATGTTCTTCCACGTATCGGAATATCTGTTCTACCCGCCCCCGCTGATCCGCATCTAACGCAAGCGCGCGCTCCGGCAGCGGCATACTGAAATACTCCGACAGTTCCGCGAGGATCTCCAGCAGCAACGCGCCGCTGCGCAGCGGATACGCTGTCTTCTGCTCAAAATAAAGGACTGTCAGATCTTTCAGATGTCCACATATCTTATAGTATGACTCCATCTGCCAGGAAGCCAGCTTTTGCGGACAACAATCGATCCGCAGATGTTCCAGCTCCGGCTGACTGAGGCCGAAATGACTCTTTGAGATATGGATCCGAATTCCCATCGTCTGCGGCAGCTCGTAAATGACCTCATGAACAACCGCGCAGTCGATCACGATGAGATCCAGTGGCCGGATCTTATATTTTTCTCCCTCCATCATAACGGTTGCGCTTCCATTGAGGATATAGAGAATCTCAATTTCCCGGTGCCAGTGCGGCGGCGAATTGTACCGCATCGTCACAAATTCAATCTGAAAGCCGATCTCCGGCGGTATATTGGTATCCTGATAATATTTTTCCATAATGCTCACATAATCCCGCTGAAATCATGGTTAATGATCTCCTGCAGGCTGAACTGTCCATCCTCATATTCATAACGGAAGATCGCACAGTTCTTGATGCCTCGCTGGTACTGGACCTTATTCCGGCTCTCCCATCTCCTCGCAAATCCGGCACAGGCTGCCCCATGAGAAACCGCAAGTACGATCTGATGATCTTCCCTGCTCATTACTTCCGTCAGCGTCTGATTCACACGTTCCCGCAGTTCCATCTCTCCCTCTCCGCCAAACTGCTTAAAAAAATCGCCATATGGCAGCTTCGGATTCAGGCATTCGTCCTTTCCCTCAAAGACGCCGAAATTCCACTCCTTCAACCCCTTGAGCCTTGTATACGGCATCTTCCCGCCTGTCACAATCTCCAATGTGTCACACGCACGCTCGGAAGTAGAAGAATATGCATGATCAAATGTAATCTGGTGATCAGTAAAATACTGTCCCGCGATCTCACACTGGCGGATACCCAGTTCCGTGAGCGGCGCATCACACCACCCCTGGATCTTGTGCTGAACATTAAAAAGCGTCTGGCCGTGTCTCATCAGATACAGTGTTTTCTTCATGGCTGTCTCTCTCCTTTTTCAGATCCGATTAGATGTTTAACTTTTCCGTAAATATAGCATAAACCCATTCATAAAGTCAATATCGACCAAATTCCCGGCAATATTCTTCCTTATTTCTTCCATTCTTTTCCTGTATCATATGGGTGTCGGTTGAGAGAACCCGCAGGGCACCTGCCGATGAAACTCTGAGGCAGTCGAAAGACTGAGTGATCTCGAATGAAACAGGAGGTAACAGATTATGCTTAACAATATAAATACTTTTTGGAAGGAAAACAGCGGCCGTGTTGGTTCCGCACTTTTAGCTGTAGCGGTGGTTACCGCGATGTACAGCATTCCGTATATTGCATATTTTACAAAATATGGGATCTAATTTGATGTAGCATACGTCTCAAAAATGAAAAGCTTTGTTAAAAACTCCTGGGCAGCCTGCTTAAATCAGACTGTCCGGGAGATTTTTTGTAACAGAGATCTCACGAATTGTAAACCGTCACATTTTCCTTTCTGCTGCAATACCATCCAGTCAATATCGGTACGCTTCTACCGCTTTCTGTTCACTCCGATGCTCTCCGATAATCTTCTCCATCCATATCATGTCATACCATCTGCCGAACTTATAACCGCATTTCTGAAAATAACCAACCTGGTGAAAACCCAGATGTGCGTGAAACTGTGCGCTGTTATTGGTGAGATATTCATCCTCCTTCTGCGTATAACCAATACACGCATATAAATTGAGGATCCCCATTCCCTTAAGCTTTTCTTCCAGCGCTTCATAAAGTTTCCTCCCGAGACCACTTTTTCGCGCCTCCCGATCCAGATAGATCGTCAACTCACTGCACCAGTCATACGCGGCACGGCCGACAAAAGCATGCGCATACGCATAGCCCATAATCACATCTCCCCTCTCAATCACGAGATAAGGATATTTTTCCATCGTATGTCGCATACGATCCCTGAATTCCGCCAGTGTCGGGACTTCGTATTCAAATGAGATCACCGTATTTTTCACATAATACAAGTAAATTTCCAAGATACGCTCCGCGTCAGACAATCCCGCATCCCGGATCGTTATATCGTTCATCAGCCTTCTCCCTCCCAGGCAACATTTCACCTGGCTTTACTCCTCTTTCCTGCGTCCCCAGCCCGTGATAACTGCTGCTAAGAATACAAAGAATAATGCAAATCCATAGATTGTACCACCCGCAACGACAACCGGAGACAGGCCGGTCAGCGCAGCCCCGATAAAGACAAAGACGCTCATAAACGGAATAATCGCCGGCAGGCTGTTAGCTGTTCCATCCAGCAGGTTTGCCCGCCGGTATGGATGAATGTTCTTTGCCGCCCCTATCTTATTCAGGATCGGGCCAAATGTCAGAATCGACGCGCTGGTAACCCCTCCTAAAAGGATTGTCGTTACCGCGATTCCCGCCATACAGATCAGTTCTGCTCCGCGGTCGGTCTGCGCCGTCCTGCTGCTCAGAATCCGGTCAGCAATCAGATTCAGCATCCCTGCGTCATTCAGAACACCCATGATGCCAAATACGGAAATCACCAATGCGCAGGTCGGCAGAATATTATTGACCCCATCAATCAGGAAACCAACCGCTGCACTGTTTGCCGCGTCATTTGCAAAAACCGCTTCGAAACCAAACAGGCCCGTCGCCAGCCCGACTGCCGTGCCGAAACTCAGACCAACCAGAATCCCGGCAAAAATATTACGGGTCACTGTCGATACACACAGCATCACCGCCACCGGAATCAGCATCACCAGCGACATCGGATTCGCCGCGGCCTCGATCATACCTCCCTCATAGGCGCCTCCCATCCCGCCGAACGCCAGAAACACCACAATGCTGATCAGCGCAGCAACTGCGGAATATTTGAAACGGCTGGTCACAACACCGCCGACATCCGCCGGACGCCCGTCCCGGAACTGCTGAGTCGACGCGGATGCAATCGTCGTATCCGAGATCGGCGCCAGATTATCGCCAAAGATCGCGCCTGACACAATACAACCGGCCATAAGCATCTCATTCGCTCCCAGGATCAGTCCCGCCGGATAGAAGATCGGAAATGCGATAAACATCGTTCCAATCGAGGATCCTGTCGCAGTCGATACAATACAGGTTGCCAGAAAGGTAAAGGCAACAAACGCCCCGCCCTGGATTCCCATACGGTTAGCCAGCCAGACAAAACCGCCTGACAGACCGCAGGTCTTGATCAGCTGACTGAACATACCCACAAGAAGCAGAATCACAACTACAGATACCGATGTAATCGATGAAATCCCACGGATCGCACTGTCCCAGAATGCCGAATAGCTGGTACAGAAGATTCCTCCAACCAGCAGCGCCAGAAAGCCGCCGACTGCCAGAGCTTCCATATTAAATGCCTTAAATCCGATAAACAATACCACACAGAAAAATACATAGATCAGCACCGGGATCAGGGAAAAGAAAATCCCTCCCCGAAACTCCAGCTTTGTTTCATTCGTATTCATCCCCTGTTCCTCCTCGTTCTCACAACTTTTCCTAACCCGATGAATCAGAATAGAAAGGTTCCTGTCATATGCCATTACGCCTTGTTCAGATTCATCTTCATAATATTACGGTATCTCGATCCCGGCGTACGTTCCAGGGTAAATGGTTCCCCCTCAGGAGTCGGATACTGTCCAACAAACTCGCGGATCTGAGACACTTCTTCTTCCGCCAGATCAAAGGCCGTCTCCATCATGCCCGGCACGTCATAATCCCACCAGTGGAACTGTACCAGGTCCAGACAGTCACGTGTGCATCCGCATCAGACTGCGATCCACAACCTTTTCCATATACGCGAAATCCACCTGATCAAGAATATTCAGATCCGGGACGTATTTGGTATGAATCTGGATATCATCGTGCGAATAATTACCCATCGCTTTCAGTTCATTTACAAAACGACCCAGAATTTCCTCCACGCCGGTATAAATATCCGTTTCCCCATCCTCGTAATCTTAAATCGGGCGCCCCAGTTTGGATCCGGACACGCGATCAGATGATCCGAAAGCATCCAGTCGTTGTCCTGAAGCGGGCGCTGCATCGCCGGCAGCAGCGGCAGCAAAGCTCCCAGCGTATACATGGAGAACCTGTTTGTCTGCGGAAATACCAGATTTTCCCCCTCCACCAGAAAATAATCTCCCTCATGGTGGCTGCAGACCATCGGCTTTTCCGTCGCGACAACTTCCACCTTTAAATCGTACAGGACAAAACAGTCATCCATATTCCATTTTCCTCCGAATTCCGATATCCCGATCATCTGCCTTGTATTGTAGCAGGCTTTTTATCACTGTGCAAGTGTACAGTGATAAAATCCATTGCAAATCTTGTGTCGATTCCCTTTCTTTTCCTGATTCCTATATTACCCCCTTACGATTGACTTTTTCTCATGATTGTGATACTTTAATGTGTAAAAGAGTCAAAGTTTAAATGGTTAAAATATTACAACATCAATGACTCAATACCGGTGAGAAAGGAAACCAAATATCATGCCAGTTATGGAATATCTGGAGAGGAACGCAAGGCTGTATCCCGATGAGGTCGCACTTGTGGAACTGAATCCGGAAGAAAAAGACACCCGCAGAATGACCTGGAAGGAATATGAACTGATTCAGCCCACAGGCTTTAAGCCTTACCGACACGAAATTACCTGGAGCGTGTTTGACGAAAAGGCTAACCGCTTTGCCAACATGCTCATCAGCAGAGGAATTAAAAAAGGCGACAAGGTAGCGATTCTGATGTATAATTGTCTGGAATGGCTGCCAATTTATTTCGGCATTTTAAAGACCGGCGCGATCGCCGTGCCGTTTAACTTCCGTTACAGCGCGGACGAAATCGTCTACTGCGCGGAACTCGCAGAGGTTGACATCATCGTCTTCGGTCCTGCGTTTATCGGCCGCATGGAAACTTACGCGGACCGTCTGATCCAGCACCGCCTGCTGATCTATGTCGGCGACAACTGCCCCAGCTTTGCCGAAAGCTATCTCGAACTGGTCGCGGACTGCTCCAGTCAGGCGCCGGGGATCAAGATTACCGACGACGACTATGGTGCGATTTATTTCTCATCCGGAACAACAGGTTTCCCCAAAGCAATCCTGCATAAGCACCAGAGCCTGACGCAGGCCGCACAGATGGAACAGGTCCATCACAGAACCGGCAGAGATGATGTCTTTCTGTGTATCCCGCCGCTCTATCACACCGGCGCGAAATTTCACTGGATGGGCAGTCTCGTCGCCGGCAGCAAGTCCGTTCTCTTAAAGGGCACGAAACCGGAGACCATCCTCTCCGCCGTATCAAGCGAACAGTGTACGATCGTCTGGCTCCTCGTTCCGTGGGCACAGGATATTCTGGACGCGCTGGATCGCGGCGATATAAAACTGGAGGACTACAAACTGGATCAATGGCGTCTGATGCACATCGGCGCACAGCCGGTCCCACCGTCCATGATCCGCCGCTGGAAAGAATATTTCCCGCACCATGATTATGACACCAACTATGGCCTGTCCGAGTCCACCGGTCCCGGCTGCGTCCACCTCGGTCTGGAAAATATCCACAAAGTCGGCGCGATCGGTATCCCCGGCTATCGATGGGAGTGTAAAATCGTAGATGACAACGGCGAACCAGTCAAACAGGGCGATGTCGGTGAACTCTGTGTTAAGGGACCAGGCCTGATGACCTGCTATTACAATGATGAAAAAGCTACTGCAGAGACATTAAAGGACGGCTGGCTCTTTACCGGTGATATGGCGATGCAGGATGAAGACGGCTTTTATTTCCTCGTGGACCGCAAGAAAGACGTCATTGTCAGCGGCGGTGAAAATCTGTATCCCGTTCAGATTGAGGATTTCCTGCGCGGCCACAGCAAGATCAAGGACGTCGCCGTCATCGGTCTGCCGGACCGCCGTCTCGGCGAAAAAGCTGCCGCGATCATCGAGATCAAAGACGGCATGACCTGCACAAAAGACGAGATCGACGTCTTCTGCCGTGAACTGCCGCGCTACAAACGTCCGAAGGAGATTATCTTTGCCGATATTCCGAGAAACTCTACCGGGAAAATCGAGAAACCGAAACTGCGCCAGCGGTACGGAGCAGATAAACTGGTCGCAAAGGAAAATATGGCATAGCCATTTACAAATTAATCTGAAAAAGGAACAGATATCAGACCGGCCTGTCGGTCTGATTCTGTCGAAGACAGTCACACAATCGAATCCGGTTAACAGTCTGGATTCAAAAGGGTCAGAAAAAGCGGTGTCCGAAATATCCGGCGCCGCCAAGGAGGAACTATCATGAGAGAATTAATGCTTGGCAATAAGGCCGTTGCCCGCGGCCTTTACGAAGCAGGCTGCAGCATCATCTCCAGCTATCCCGGTACTCCGAGTACGGAGATCACGGAGGAAGCAGCCAAATACGATGACATTTACTGTGAATGGGCTCCCAACGAAAAGGTCGCTCTGGAGGTGGCGCACGGCGCCAGCCTCGGCGGCCGGCGCAGCGCATGCGCCATGAAGCATGTCGGCCTGAATGTCGCTGCCGACCCGCTTTTCACCATTTCCTATCAGGGTCTGAACGCCGGCCTGATCATCTGCGTCGCGGACGATCCCGGCATGCATTCGTCCCAGAATGAACAGGATTCCCGCCACTACGCTCTGGCCGCAAAGATCCCGATGCTCGAACCGTCTGACTCAGCCGAAGCACGGCTCTTTACCATGAAGGCATATGAGATCTCCGAACAATTCAACACGCCTGTTTTCATCAAGATGTGTACCCGTGTATCTCATTCCCAGAGCGTTGTGGAAACCGGAGAACGGGTCTGTCCCGAACAGGTTCCCTACGTCAAAGATCCCACCAAGGTCATGATGACCGCAAACTCCCGCAACGCGCATGTGCGTGTCGAAAAACGCACAAAGGATCTTGCCGCTTTTGCGGAAACCTCAGATTTGAACCGCGTAGAGATGGGAGATACCTCCCTCGGCATCATCACCTCATCGGTATCCTACCAGTACGCCAGAGAGGTCTTTGGCGAGAACGCCAGCTATCTCAAACTTGGCATGGTCTGGCCAATGCCGGAGAAATTGATCCGCGATTTCGCGGCAAGGGTTGACCGCGTTCTGGTACTCGAAGAACTGGATCCCTTTATCGAAAATTACTGCAAACAACTGGGTATCCCGGTATCGGGCAAGGATATTTTCCCGATCTGCGGGGAATTTTCCCAGAATCTGATCCGGGAATGCATGGGACTGGAAATTCCCAAACCTCTTTCTATCGAAGATAAGATTCCGCCACGGCCGCCGGTTATGTGCGCGGGCTGCCCGCACAGAGGCATTTTCTATATGCTCAAAAAACACAAATGTATGGTATACGGCGACATCGGCTGCTACACGCTGGGAGCTGTCGCTCCGTTAAACGCGATGGACCTGAACGTATGCATGGGCGCATCCTGTTCCGGCCTGCACGGCTTTAACAAGGCGATGGGCGAAGCCGGTGAGAGCAACAGTGTCGGCGTCATCGGTGACTCGACTTTCATCCATTCCGGCATCACCGGCATCACGGACATTGCCTATAACATGAGCAATTCAACGGTCATCATCCTCGATAACTCGATCACCGGCATGACCGGCCATCAGCAGAATCCGACGACCGGCAAGAACCTGCGCGGCGAACCGGCCGGCAAGGTTGATCTCGAAGCGCTCTGCCGCGCGATCGGCTTTGACCGGGTGCGCGTGGTTGATCCCTATGATCTGGCAGCGGTGGAAACAGCATTAACCGAAGAACTTGCCGCAAAAGCGCCATCCATCATCATCAGCCGCAGACCCTGTGTCATGATCAAAGGCACCGTACATAAGGCGCCACTTAAGATTCGCGAAGACAAATGCGTGGGCTGCAAATCCTGTATGCGCATCGGCTGTCCGGCCATCGCTGTCAGGAATGGCAAGGCCGTCATCGACACGACTCTTTGCATCGGCTGCAAGGTTTGCACGCAGATGTGTAAGTTTGACGCACTGGAAAGCGGGGAGGACTGATTATGGATACGAAAAACATTATGATCGTAGGCGTCGGCGGCCAGGGAACGCTGCTGGCGAGTAAGATGCTGGGCTGTGTACTGCTCAATCAGGGCTTCGATGTAAAAGTATCTGAGGTACACGGCATGAGCCAGAGAGGCGGCAGCGTCGTGACCTATGTGCGCTATGGCGACAAGGTTGCTTCCCCTGTCATCGATAAAGGAGAGGCCGATCTCATCGTCTCTTTTGAAAATCTTGAGGCTGCACGCTGGCTCGAATATCTGAAACCGGACGGACAGATCATCGTCAATACCCAGGAAGTAGATCCCATGCCGGTCATCACCGGAGCCGCTGAATATCCTTCGGATCTGGTGGAGAAAATGCGTGCCGCAGGCGCCAGAGTCGATGCTGATGATTTTCTGAAGATGGCCGAGGAAGCCGGTTCCTCCAAAGCAGTTAATATCGCCCTGATGGGACGTCTGTCCACCTGTTTCCCGGAGATCTCCGATGAGACCTGGCAGGCAGCGCTGGATGTCTGCGTACCGCCAAAATTCCTTGCCCTGAATAAAAAGGCGTTTGAACTGGGAAGAAACAGATAAATCTGCAACGGCCGGACACAATCATAACAATTAACAAAATCCGGCATTGACCTTTCCCCGTTTTTCCCTTACAATAAAGCCGGGTCATAACTATCATCCAATTTCACAAGGAGGTTTTGAAATGGCAAACAACAAATACGCAGGTACAAAAACAGAGAAAAATTTATGGGAAGCATTTTCCGGTGAATCACAGGCAAGAAATAAATATACCTTTTTCGCATCCGTTGCAAAAAAGGCAGGATATGAACAGATCGCAGACCTCTTTTTAAAGACTGCGGCCAACGAAAAGGAGCACGCGGAGTTATGGTTCAAGGCTCTGGGCGAAGTAGGCGATACCGCTGAGAATCTGCTGCATGCGGCAGAAGGTGAAAATTACGAGTGGACCGATATGTACGACCGGATGGCAAAGGAAGCAGACGAGGAAGGTTTCCACGCGCTTGCCGAGCAGTTCCGCGGCGTCGCAGCCATCGAGAAGAGCCACGAGGAACGCTATCGCAAGCTGCTGCACAATGTCGAGGCGAAGGAAGTCTTCGAAAAGAGCGGCGTAACCCTCTGGGAGTGCCGCAACTGCGGACACATGGTACTGGCAGTCAAGGCTCCTCAGGTTTGCCCGGTCTGCAAACATCCTCAGTCTTACTTTGAGGTTCGCGCAGAGAATTATTAATTTCGAATAATATAACTTATCGGAAGTTCCGACAGGAACTTTCGATAAAAGGCGCATGTCTTTTGCGCCGTCAATCCGATTACAGGGTTCTGCGAAGCAGGTTCCTGTAATATAACTTATCGGAAGTTGCTTTTTTGACAGACCATTTATCAGAATGGGCAAAATGCGCGAATTGCGAAATGATATCTCATCATTTTGCAATCCGCGCATATTTTTTCATATTGTTCTTTTATCCGCAAATCCCCAATCAATTCGACCCATTGGAAAACCTGCTTTAGAACATCGACGGGAAAACCGTAGCCGGGATCGCCAGCCAGAAATCCGGGAACAGGATCAGCAACGCCAATACTGCCAGTGAAGACAGGAAGTACGGCAGCGTTCCCTTAAACGCATCTTCGATCGTAATACCACTGATTGAAGAAGCAATCAGCAGACACAGGCCGTAAGGCGGTGTAACCAGACCAAGCGCCAGGGTTACTACGATAATCAGACCCATGATAATCGGGCTGATACCAAGGTTGGTCGCAGCCGGAAGGATGATCGGCACAAAGAGGATCATCGCCGGAACCGCATCCATAAAGGTACCAACAAACATAAAGAAGCAGACTACTACAAGCAGGAAGATCAGACGGCCGCCCTGCAGGTTGCCGAAGAACTCCTGAACCTTGACGTTCAGCTGATAGTAGCTGAGCAGCTCGCCCAGTGCATTCGCAGTCGCCAGTGCGAAAAGGGACAGGGACGCCATCTTCATCGTCTCTACCAGGATACGCGGCAGATTGCGGATCTTGATGGTGTGATAATAGAAGATACCAACCAGAAGCGCATACACACAGGCAAACGCGGCTGACTCGGTCGGAGTGAAAAGTCCACAGGTAATACCGCCAATCAGGATGATCGGAGTCATCAGCGCCGGCAGAGACTGAAGAACCAGCTTAATCACCTGCGGCACCGGCACACGCTCACTCTGTGGGAAATTCTTCCTCTTGGAATAATATTTTACAACGGCCATCATCGCCAGTCCGAGAAGAACACCCGGTACAATACCAGCCATGAACAGTGCGCCCGTGGAACAGTTCGCAATACCCGCGTACACAACCATCGTAATACTCGGCGGGATAATCGATCCCAGCGTCGAGGAAGCTGCCGTAACACCTACGGAAGTACCCTTGTCATATCCCTGCTTCTCCATGGAAGGAATAAAGATCTTACCGACGCCGGCCGTATCTGCCTGAGAAGAACCGGAGATACCGGCAAAGATCATGGATACCAGTACATTTGAGTACGCCAGACCTCCGCGGAAATGTCCTACCAGAGCGTTACAGCAATCGATCAGCTTCTCTGTGATCGCACCTTCATTCATCAGGTTAGCCGCAAGGATGAACAGCGGAACCGCAAGAAGCGTAAAGCTGTTCAGACCATTGAACATCTTTGTAAATACAACTGTGTTTGGGATCTGCTGCATCGCCGCGATACCGGTAAAGGACACCACGCCAAGTGCGAAGGAAATCGGCACGCCGAGCGCTACAAACAAGACAAACATAATTACCAGCAATGCACCCATCAGTTATTCCCTCCTTTTCCCAACGCAAGAACCGAGTCGATAATCTCCTCGATCAGATAAATACAGGACGTCGCGCCGCAGATCGGCAGACACAGCCATGTCGGGCCTCTCTTAAAGGACGGAATATTATTCCATGTATAATTCCAGAACTGTTTGGTTACCGCAATGCCATATTTCAGCATCAGAAATGCAAAGATCAGCATGATAATGCAGATAATAATTGATAACAACCGTTTTACGGTTCCTTCTTTCAGCATATCACTGATCGAAGTAAACGCAAAATGGCGCTTCTCATGAACCATCGCGCCTGCTCCCATAAAGACCGCCCAGATGAACGAATACATCGATACATCCTCTGTCCAGGTAGCCGCTACACCCGTATAACGGCAGGCCATCTGGATGACTACGGTCATCATGAATATAAAAAGAAAAAGCGCGCC
Organism: Clostridiales bacterium; assembly: GCA_020860565.1. Classification (GTDB taxonomy): domain Bacteria; phylum Bacillota; class Clostridia; order Lachnospirales; family Lachnospiraceae; genus Brotaphodocola. The sequence goes on along the minus strand of JAJBUA010000117.1, from coordinate 15,139 downwards.
GACCGCGATCTGAATCTTAGCCAGCAGGTCAATTGCTTTTCTCATCGTTATTCCCCTTTTCTATCAGACTTTCCTTCTCAGGTAAGTACACAGGCCCGGCAGTTCTCCGGTATCCCCGGATATCTGCCGAGCCCGCATTGTCATTTCTTATTCAGATTTATTTCGCGGATGTCCGATGCCTTTATCGCCACATGGTAAGTGCATCAGATACCCACCTCAGAACATCCGGTTTACTGTGCCGCAGCGCGGATCATCTCCAGCTCCTCGGTCAGGCCATTCTCTTCTGCGAACTTATCCTGAATCGGAGTTGCCAGTGCCTTGAATGCTGCGATGTCGATATCTGCGTTCTCTGTAATGATTGCGCCGTCATCGATACATTTCTGCTTGGATTCCTCGAACATACGGAAGGTAACCTCACGCTCTTCCTGAGTAGCAGCCTCAGAAGCTTCCTCAATCCATGCCTTCTGCTCGTCAGTCAGGCTGTTGTAGTAGTTACCGTCCATCAGCCACAGACGGGTTGTAAAGTCATGATGAGTCTCAGAGATGTATTTGCCGTTGTCGGTCTTATGATGCTCTTTCTGCATCAGGTTGGTATAGTCATTCTCAGCACCGTCTACTACGCCCTGCTGAAGTGCCTGATACAGCTCGCCCCATGCTACGTTCTGCGGAACCGCGCCGCAGGCGATCCAGAATTCCTGCTGTACGTTAGAAGACTGTCCACGGATAGTAAGACCCTTTAAATCATCCGGGCTGGTAACTGCTTTCTTAGCATATACGTCGCGCACGGAAGAGCTCCAGTAGCCCATAACACGGAACTGGTTATTTGTCTTCTCAAGAACGATATCCTTCATCGCGTTGCCAAAATCACCGTCCAGACAGGTCTCCCAGTGATCAAAGCTGTCAAACAGATACTCCAGTGAGAAAATATCGATCTCCGGTACGCCGATCGCGGTCATAAATCCCGGAGAAGTAACGATCATATTGGCTGCGCCCATGCTCAGCTTCTCAACCAGCTCGGACTCATTCTCACCCAGAGTTCCTTTATGTACGGTAACCTGAACCTTGCCGCCGGAAATGTCCTCAATCACTTCTTTGAACTTATCCATACCATAGGAGTACGGGTTATCCAGAGAAGTCTGGTTGGACGCAACAATCAGGTTCAATTCCGGAGTCACCGTTGTCTCAGCAGCCGCTGCCTCGGTAGCCGCTGCAGCTCCTCCGTCTGCCGCCGCCGCAGTCGTAGCTGTTGTTGTCGATGAGCTGCTCGAACCGCAGCCTGCCAGCGAAGCCGCTGCCAGTAAACCTGCCATTACCAGTGAAATTTGTTTCTTCATTTTGAATCTCCCCTCTTTATTTATTATATTTTTACGCATACGGTTAAGTATTGCGTAACATTCCTGCTGCCTGGATCTCCTGCGAACACCCGTCTGTCTCCCGGCTGAGAAACGTGAAAACCTCTGTTACAGATTCTGCACTTCCTCCCACTTCTCTTCAATCACCGGAATTCCGTTCGCAAGGTTATCTCTGCGGGTATTGATCTCAATCTCGCCCGGATAGAAGACCTTTCCTCCCTCAACTGCCGGAATCGACGACTTAATATCTGCCTCCAGTTCCTCAACAATACGGTCAGTTGTCTTCGTGTCATTAAATTTGCCCGGGTCAATCGCGATCATGATCTGTGATAAACCAACTTCGTCACCAAAGGTTCCGATCTTCTGAACCGAATTGGCATTTGTCAGCACCGTAGAAATCAGGTCAAGCAATACAGAGATGCCGCTCCCCTTCCAATATCCCATCGGAAGTACCCGCCAGGTCTTCTCAATCGCCGCCGGATCTGTAGTCAGATTACCCTCTTCATCATATCCGCCCGGCACCGGGAGCTGAATCCCCTTGAGCTTCGCTTCTTCGATCTTGCCGTAAGAAAACTGAGAAACCGCGCAGTCCACAACCACATGATCGCCATTGCTCTTCGGCACCGCAAAGATGATCGGGTTATTGCCGATCTTACGGTCTTTGCCGCCCCACGCAGGCATATTAGGCATCGTATTTGACCAGCAGATGCCGATACATCCCTCATCCGCCGCTTGCCATCCATAGCTGCCGCCGCGCATCCAGTGATTGTTATTTCCCAGAGCGACCAGTCCGATCCCGTACTGCTTCGCAAGCTCGCAGGCACGCGCCATCGCCTGTCTGGCGTTCAGCGGGCCAAAACCTCTGTGCCCGTCCCAGCGTTCAATTGCGCCCATGGACATCACACACTCGGCCGCGACATCGGCTTTGATCTCGCCCTTGTCCACATAAGAGACAAAGCGCGGGAAACGGTTTAAGCCATGAGTATAAATACCGTCCAGGCTGTTCTGTGCAAAAACGATCGCCGCATCCGCCGCATTCTTCTCACTGAATCCTCTGCTGAGAAGCACTCTCTGAAATTCCCTTACCATGTCTTCGTACTTGATTCTTAACATTGCTTTTCCCTTCCTTTGACAGATTATTCTCCGGAAACGAAGTTCCTCGTCCCCAGGTTACAAAACCACCAACAGGAAGCAGCTTATGACATCTCACCGCAAACAGGTATATTGATAATATCATAAAAACCGCGTCTTTTCAACCACACATAAATGGGCAATTTTTACAGACTCAATTTTTAATCATTATCATATTTTCTCAAAGCCGCATTCCTGTGCCGTTATTTCGCAATCGATTGCGAAACTGTGATTTTAAAATATCACAGATCCAGAACAAATGCAAGCTCTTTTCCGCAATCGATTGCGAAATCCTGCAATTTCGGAATTTCTGCCAAAATCCTCTGTTATTTTTTAAGCAACATTACCAGTGCGATTCTGATAAACATCTGAAAAACCGTCTGTCCAAAGAGTAAAGATACACCCTGACGCATTCTCACGCCGTTTGCACTCTGTTTTTACATATCAGTTAAATCATCCGTTTATTCTTTATGGGTTTTAAGTCGATTCTCTTTCGATAATCTCCGCCTCCATCCGATAACGGGTACTCTCAATCGTTCCCTCCAGCCCTTTCAATAAGAGTTCTGCCGCCATCTCACTCGACTCTGCAATCTTGTTATCAAGCGTCGTCAGCTTCGGCATACAGATCTCTCCATAGATACTGTTATCGATGCCGATCATCCCCAGATCTTCCGGGATCCTGCGCCCCATATCCTGCGCGGTTCGGATGCCTCCCACTGCCAGAATATCAATTGCGTAGATAATCCCCTGCGTCTCCGGCTGCTCCCGGAGAATCTGTCTCGTAATCTCACATCCGGCCTGCAGCGTACCCTCTCTGGCCTGACGCACACAGATATCCTCCCTGCCATGCTTTCTCATGCCGGCAAGATACCCCGCCTCCTTGAGATCCACAGATGGGGAATCACCATCCCGGACAAATACGATTTTTTCTTTCCCTTTCTGCATCAGCAGATCAACGCATTTTTCCACGCCGAGAGCCTCATCTGTGACAATCCCGGAGACATTTGGCAAATCCAGCCAGCCATTGACCATCACAATCGGAACTTTCGGCAGTGACTGACGGATCTGCTCTTTCACCCGCCCGGTCATGAACATCGAGCTCACCAGCACCACGCCCTCTACCCGGCGTTCCTCTAAGATACGGATATACTCCGCCTTCTTTTCATCATCCGCACCGGTACCCATGATAATCGAACAATAACCCTTTTCTGTCAATAGCTTCTCGATACGAAAGGCACTGCCGATATGGTGCGGCGAACGGATATCCACTACAAGGATACCGACCATCCGCGTTGACTGTCTGACCAGTCCACGAGCTGCCGCGTCCGGTGTGTAATTGTATTTTTCCAGAAGGACACGAACCCTTTGCCGCGTCTCCTCCTTAATCCCCGGTTTATTGTTAATGACACGGGACACTGTACTTGCCGCAACGCCGGCCTCCTTCGCGATATCATATATGGTCATTGTCTGTACCTCGTAATTATTCTCTGCTTTCACTATACCGTATTTTGGAACAAACGTCAAAAGCAGATATCCCGGTGCCGTGCGGCTGTAGTATAAAAGAGGCTGTGAAAACATGGTTCGGCATACTCTGTTTCCACAACCTCTTCCCAGGTTCTGGGGGGACCTGTTATCCGATCTTAGCCGTCCTTATCTGGTAAATCCCGGAAGTCCTTCGATCGCGTAAACACGTACCGGGCAGGAATCCAAACCGATAATCGGGATCGGAGCATAGCTGATAAAGAACGTATCGCTCTTTAACTGATCAAGGTTCTGCAGCACTTCAAGGAAGGTGCAGTTCTGAGCCATCAGAATGTCATGGAATGGCTTTACAAATTCTACCTTGCCCTCGATCGCCACGCCGTCACCAAAACCAACGCACTGTACCTGATGATCTGCCAGCCACTGTGCGCAGTCGCCGCCGACCTGCAGACGATGATCGGTCGGACCGCCGGTCAGACTGGTAAAAGGCGGGATCCGATTCGGACTGTCAAGGATTACGGTATCGCCCGGCTGGATACGGTCGCCGATTGCAGCTTCCAGATCAGCACCAGTGATCTGATGATCCTCCGGCAGATCCAGAACCTGATAAATACCTCTGCCTACAAACTGTCCCAGCGGAAGCTCTGCTACGCTTGGCCAGTCATTGTCATGATGATACGGGCACTCGCAATGGGTTCCCAGATGGCTGCCGATATCCACATTCGTATGGAAATCCGGCACATCGCCGCCGGTATTGAAACGCCACAGATTGCAGCGGCGGCTCTCGGTGCTGGGATCAATCACCTTGGTCAGGTCGATGATACGCAGTCCGGCCTTCTCATATACTTTCGGCGGAAGCTGATCCATCGGGACAGTTTTGGGTTTCCCTGCAACCCAATCGTAAGTAAGTTCGCTCATTACAAAAGTCCTCCTTTAAAATTAATAACATCTTAATGCAATCGATTGCTTTTGGTGTTTTTAAATTAGCACATTTTTCATGAAAATGCAAGCGTTTTGGGCAATCGATTGCGTGAAAATTACAATTTCGGAACTTTCCACAAAAAATAAGAGGGGATTTTGAGCAATATTACCATGTCGGTTCCCCTCTTCCTGTTAGTGATTTTCACTTTCTCATACCTGTCAGAACACACAATCTCCGCCGGACCTACGCCGACTCCCTCTCAACGATTTCCGAAGTCAGGGAATGCCGGACATTTTCAATATTTCCTTCCAGTCCTTTCAGCAGAAGCTCCGCCGCTATATTACTCAGTTCCTCCATTCTGGTATCCAGCGTCGTTAATTTCGGCATACAGAGCCTGCCGTAGATGCTGTTATCAATTCCGATCACCGCGACATCCTCCGGCACACGTCTTCCCATATCCTGAATCGTCCTCATTCCTCCTGCTGCCAGGATATCAATCGCATAAATGATTCCCTGCGTATCCGGATGCCCGGTCAGGATCTGCCGGGTGATCTCTTCTCCGGCCTCCGGCGTCCCGTCACCCGCCTGATATACGCAGGTCATTTCGTCCAGTCCGTGTTTTCTCATACTGACACGGTATCCAGCTTCCTTGAGATCCAGCGACGGAGAGTATCCGTCCCGGACAAAGACAATATTTTTTCTTCCTTTCTGAACCATATAATCCACGCATTTCCCCGCACCGATATCATCATCCACTACGATGCCGGAGACATTTGGCAGATCCAGCCAGCCATTGACCATCACGACAGGGATATCCGGAAGAGACTGGCGAATCTCTTCTTTCACACAGTCTGACATAAAGGTAGATCCCATCAGGACCACACCTTCCACCCGCCGTTCTTTCAAAATGCGGATATACTCTACCTTTTTCTCATCCTCCATACCGGTACCCATGATGATCGTGCAATATCCTTTTTCCGTCATCTGTTTTTCGATATAAAAAGCACTGCCGATATGATGCTCCACACGGATATCCACGATCAGGACGCCGACCATCCGGGTTGACTGCATAACCAGACCGCGCGCCGCCATATCCGGCGTGTAATTATATTTTTCCAGCAGTGCCAGAATCTTCTGTCTGGTTTCTTCTTTAAATTTAAAGCCCGGCTTGTTATTAATCACACGGGATACCGTGCTCGGCGCTACTCCGGCCTCTTTCGCAATATCGTAAATGGTCACTTTTTCCACTCCCTGTTTCCATGTTCTGTGCACTTTTCAATTATTATACTTGCTCACCGGCTTTTTTACAACGCAATTTCCTGCTGCTATATCATGTTTTTCTATCATATTGAAAGGAGGGAATCGTTCTCTATGAACACTAAAATGACAAATCAGGACGGTACTCCCGGCTCATACCGATCCCATACCGTCCTGAAATCACTTCTTTAAAAATAAATTCAACCCCGGTTCTCAATCTCCGCCAGCTGATCCACCCGTCTCTGATGGCGTCCGCCCTCATAGGCGTTATCCAGCCATTCGTCTACGATCATCTTTGCCATCTCCACACCGATCACCCGCGCGCCGAAGGTCAGCACGTTGGTATTGTTATGCATGCGGGACAGTCTCGCACTGTAAGGCTCGCTGCAGGTACACACGCGGACTCCCTTCACCTTGCCGGCTGCTATGCCGATTCCGATCCCGGTTCCGCAGATCGCGATACCATAGTCTGCCTCGCCGGATGCCACCGCACGGCCAACCTTCTCTCCATACACCGGATAGTCGCAGCTCTCCGTGCTGTCCGTGCCAAAGTTAATCACTTCATATCCTTTTGACTCCACATACGCCTGAATTGCATTCTTTAATTCGACTGCGCTGTGGTCATTTCCCATTGCAATTTTCATCTCAGTTTCCTTTCATTCCCTTGATATTATAATCTCGCGCTCCGTCCCACCAACATCAGATCCAGCACCGTCATCGCCGCCATCGCCTCCACGACGACAACCGCCCGCGGCACGATCACCGGGTCATGACGTCCATGGATCGCGATCTCCGTCTCTTCGCCGTCACAATTTACCGTATGCTGGGTCTGCGCAATCGATGGAGTCGGTTTGAAAGCCGCGCGCAGGATGATATCGCTGCCGTCACTAATGCCGCCGAGGATACCGCCCGCATGGTTCGTCTTTTTCCTAACCCCGTTGAGCCGTCCACACTGCCGGTCAAAAGCTGCTTTCTCCCCCTGTCCGGCCTCCGAGTCGGCCATTTCATCCGATTGCTTCCCGATACAGAACGCGTCATTATTCTGAGACCCCAGCGCCTTCGCTGCTGCGAAACCGTCCCCGATCTCAAATCCCTTGACCGCTCCGATCGACATCACCGCCTTCGCCAGACAGGCGTCCAGCTTATCAAATACCGGTTCACCCACTCCTGCGGGCACTCCCGATATCACGCACTCGACCACACCACCGACGGAGTCCTGTCTGGCAATCATCTCCTCCAGGAACGCGCCTGCCGCCGCAGCTGCCTTTGCATCCGGCATATACAGCGGATTCTGATCCCTTACCGCCAGATCAAAGCAAGCCGTGTCAATCTCAATCGGCCCAATGCTTTTAGTATATGCATATATCGTCACGCCAAAGGTCTCCAGCACCTTTGCCGCCACTGCCCCCGCTGCCACCCGCGCCAGCGTCTCTCTGCCGGAAGAACGTCCGCCGCCGCGATAATCGCGGAATCCATACTTCTGATCAAATCCATAATCCGCGTGTCCCGGCCGGTACACATTCATGATCGCGCTGTAATCCCGCGACCGCTGATCCGTGTTGCGCACCATCATTGCGATCGGCGTACCGGTCGTCTTTCCCTCAAATACCCCGGACAGGATCTCAACCTGATCTCCTTCTCTGCGGGCTGTGGTAAATTTGCTCTGCCCCGGTTTTCTCCGGTCCAGATAAGCCTGGATATCCGCTTCCTCCAGCGGCAAGCCCGCCGGACAGCCATCCACTGTCACGCCAATCCCCTTTCCGTGGGATTCTCCCCACGTCATCACACGAAAAACTGTACCTGTTGTAGAACCTGCCATTCTCAGGATTCCTCCTCGTTCTCATCCATCTCCTGCGGCAATTTTACAATTGTGCAGCAGTTTGGCTCATTGCAGCGGATCTCGCGCGCATTCATCAGCAGCAGACCTTTCTCATAGTCGATCTCAAAAAACGTGATCGTGCCGCTCTCATGATTGATCGACGCAAGATGCCGGTCATCCGGAAATACCGCAAAATCCTTCGGGTACTCCCCGCTCACCGGCAGACAACAGAGCTGTGTCAGCAGCCCGGTCTGCGCGTCCCGCCGGTACACAGACGCCGTCTCATCTCCGGCATTTCCACAGAAAAGATAACTCATATCCGAGGATGGACGCAGGCTTGTCGCTGCCGCGATCTTTTTAGTAGTCTTTCCAACGGTCGAGATCGTCTGCAGCTTCTCTGTCACCGGTCCCTTCGGCGTGTCCTGATAGGAAAATACGTCAATGACATTTTTCTGTTCATAGATCAGATAAAGGAATTTGCCATCCGGGCTGTAGATAAAATACCGCGGCGAGGAATCCAGATCACAGCGAATACTGTCCACCATCTTCAGGCTGCGGTTTTTAAAACGATAAATGCGCACCTGATCAATCCCGGAGTCCGCGGCCAGCACATACTTGCCATCCGGACTCATCCTCGCGCAGGTCACATGCGGACGGTAGCTTCTCTCTGCCACACCGCCTAGTCCTTTATGAAATACTTCTGCCACGATCCGTCCGATACTTCCATCCGGCTTGCGGCGCACCGCCGTCAGCTTTCCATCATGAAATCCGGATACCAGAAAGATATTGTTCTCTTCATCCAGCGACAGATGGCAGCCCCGCATCCCATTAATGCTCGCGCTGTTAATCCTCTCCAGCCCGCCATCCGGCAGGATCGCAAACGCCACAATCCCTTCATCGGCAATCGAATACAGGAATTTCCCGTCGCCCGAAGCAATGACATAAGAAGAATTATTGACCTTTACCTCCGTTCTCGGAAGAAATATGCCTTTCTCCACATCAACGGCCATCACAGTGATTCCCTTTGCTTTTCCTGTGTATGAATAAGAGCCTACATAGGCCACGTATCTCGCTTTATTTTCCATCCTGTCCCTCCTGTTATGATAACATATGGATCTTTCCCGGAGTTATACCTTTCCCCGCCGCGGCGCGATATCATCTGCACCGCTGACATAACTTTGTTAATCATAGCACATATTTCTCAAAAAATCTATTCCCTATCTATTGACATCCTGTTAATTTTCTGTATAATCAAGCTGTCGTTTGTTTATTAAAACTAAACTTTTTGATTACTTTTACCTCGATTTAATATTGCTAAACTTTTTGATTAGTACCAAGTGTAGCAAACGACCTGATGTCGTTTACTATAGTTTCCATACAGGAGGCGGACTATGGATATCGGCGCGAAATTAAAACAGTTGCGGATCCTCAACGAACTCACGCAGGAAGAGCTCGCGGACCGCACGGAGCTTTCCAAGGGCTTTATCTCCCAACTGGAGCGCAATCTGACTTCACCGTCCATTGCGACACTGACGGACATCCTGCAGTGTCTCGGCACGGATCTCGGCGCTTTCTTTCATGAAAAGCCGGAAGATCAGATCCTGTTCCGGAAAAATGATTATTTTGTAAAAACAGACGAGGAATTAAAAAACACCGTCGAATGGATCGTCCCCAATGCACTGGACAACGCGATGGAACCCATCCATCTGACACTGGAACCCGGCGGTTCCACGGATCCGGACAATCCGCACAAAGGCGAGGAATTCGGCTATGTGCTCCAGGGGGCTGCGATCCTGCACATTGGGACAAACACCTACCGCATTAAAAAAGGAGAATCCTTCTATTTTAAATCGGATACCCGCCATTATCTGACGAGCAAAACGGGAGCCCAGATCATCTGGGTAAGCTCCCCGCCCAGTTTTTGATTATCACCATTTTACTACCACAGGAGGAATTTGCTATGGCTCAGGCATTGATCGATCTGGCTCATATTTCCAAAAGTTTTGACGGGACTCTGGTTCTGGATGATTTAAATCTCTCTGTCAAAGAGAACTCCTTCGTCACGCTCCTTGGTCCGAGCGGATGTGGAAAGACAACCACGCTGCGGATCATCGGCGGTTTTGAGACCCCCGACACCGGCAAGGTCATCTTTGACGGTACGGACATCACCTCGCTCCCGCCCAACAAACGCCAGCTCAACACGGTTTTTCAGAAGTACGCCCTCTTCTCCCATATGAATATCGCGGAGAATATCGCATTCGGTCTGAAAATCAAAGGGAAATCCAAATCCTATATCGACGATAAGATCAAATACGCTCTGAAACTCGTCAACCTCGACGGTTATGAGACCCGCTCTGTCGATTCCCTGAGCGGTGGCCAGCAGCAGCGAATCGCGATTGCCAGAGCAATCGTCAATGAGCCCCGGGTACTTCTCCTTGACGAACCGCTGGGTGCGCTCGACTTAAAACTGCGTCAGGATATGCAATACGAACTGATCCGTCTCAAAAACGAACTTGGCATCACCTTCGTCTATGTGACCCATGACCAGGAGGAGGCTCTCACCATGTCGGATACCATCGTGGTTATGAACCAGGGATATATCCAGCAGATGGGCACGCCCGAACAGGTCTATAACGAACCGGAAAACGCCTTCGTTGCGGACTTTATCGGAGAGAGCAATATCCTGCACGGCACGATGATCCACGATGAGCTGGTGGAAATCTTCGGAACGAAATTTGTCTGTGTCGACAAGGGCTTTGGCAATCACGCTCCGGTCGACGTGGTGATCCGCCCGGAGGACATCGACCTGGTCGAGCCGGCGGATGATCTGTTAAACGGAGTCTGCACCCACCTGATCTTTAAGGGCGCGCTCTACGAGATGGAAGTCACCACTCCCGATGGCTTTGAATGGCTCGTTCACAGTTCGCGGCTCTGTCCGGTCGGCAAAAAGGTCGGTATCCACGTAGACCCCTACAATATTCAGATCATGAACAAACCGGAATCTGAAGATGAGGAGGCGATCAACCTTGACGAATAACGGTATTGGCAAAAAACTGCTCGCCGGACCCTATCTGGTCTGGATGGTCGGATTTATCATTATCCCGCTTTTCCTGATCTTATATTACGGGCTGACCGACAAAAGCGGCGTATTTACCCTGGACAATGTGACCGCCATCGCAACTCCGGAGCACAGCAAGGCGCTCATCCTGGCGCTCCTGCTGTCCTTCATCAGCACGGTGGTCTGCCTGCTCCTCGCCTATCCGCTCGCGATGATTCTCCGCAACCGGAATGTCGGGCAGGGCAGCTTTATCGTATTTATCTTCATCCTTCCGATGTGGATGAATTTCCTGCTGCGGACACTCGCCTGGCAGACGCTTCTGGAAAAGAACGGCGTCGTCAACACCATCCTTTCCCTGCTGCATCTGCCCACTCAGAGCCTGATCAATACGCCGGGAGCCATCGTACTGGGTATGGTTTATAATTTCCTGCCCTTTATGGTTCTCCCGATTTACAATGTACTTTGCAAGATTGACGACAATGTGGTCAACGCTGCCCGCGACCTGGGCGCGGACTTTTTTCAGACGCTGACGCGGATCTGGATCCCCTTAAGCGTGCCCGGCATCATCAGCGGCATCACGATGGTCTTTGTGCCGGCGCTTACTACATTTGTCATTTCAAGCCTCCTTGGCGGCAGCAAGATTCTCCTGATCGGAAATGTCATCGAACAGGAATTTACCCATGGCAGCAACTGGCACCTGGGCTCCGGCCTGTCTCTGGTCCTGATGGTCTTCATTCTGCTCAGTATGGCAATTCTTGCCAAATACGATAAAAACGGAGAAGGGAGTGCCTTTTAATGAAGCGCTGGAAACAAAATCTTCATAAAATATGGCAGGATTTTTATCTGGTCATTATTATGATTTTTCTATACGCCCCGATCGCCACGATGATCGTGTTGTCCTTTAATTCGTCCAAATCCCGTTCCCAGTGGGGCGGTTTTACCCTGCGCTGGTACACGGAAATGTTCGCGAGCCGCAACATCGTATCAGCTCTGCATAATACGCTGCTGATCGCACTGCTGTCCGCGCTGATCGCCACTCTGATCGGCACCGCGGCTGCCATCGCCATCAACAGCATGAAGTCCATCCCGCGGATATTTTTCATGGGCGTCACCAATATCCCGATGCTCAATGCGGATATCGTCACCGGTATCTCGCTGATGCTGGCCTTTATCGCTTTTGGCATCTCGCTGGGGTTCAAGACGGTACTGATCTCGCACATCACATTCAATATCCCCTATGTGATATTGAGCGTCACTCCGAAGCTGCGGCAGACCAGCCGCTCCACCTATGAGGCCGCGATGGATCTGGGCGCGACCCCCATATACGCCTTTTTTAAGGTAGTATTTCCGGACATCCTGCCCGGCGTGCTGTCCGGCTTTTTACTTGCCTTTACGATGTCTCTGGATGATTTTATCATCACACATTTCACCCGCGGCGCCGGCATCAATACGCTGTCCACACTGATCTACAGTGAAGTCCGCCGGGGAATCAAACCGTCCATGTACGCACTGTCAACCTGCATTTTTCTGTGTGTACTCCTGCTGCTGATCATCAGCAACTTCGCGCCCGCATATAAAAATGCACAGCACAATAAAACCATCAAAAAACGGGAGGGAAACAGTTATGAAAAAAATAATGAAGGAAAACTCAAACAAAATTAAACAGAAAATCGCAGGACAGAAAATTCTCACAGTTGCTCTGACTCTCGCGCTGGCGTCTGCCTCTCTGATGACCGGCTGCGGCGGATCTGCCGGCCGCGGATCTTCCGGCACGGCAGCGGCCGCCAGCAGCGTGTCCGAGACAAACAGCACCGAGACCGGCGGCTCCAATGAACTCTATGTCTATAACTGGGGCGAATACATTGATGAAGATGTCATCACTCAATTTGAGGATGAAACCGGTATCACCGTTGTCTATGATATGTTTGAAACCAATGAAGAAATGTATCCGATCATCGAAGCCGGAGCCGTCATCTATGACGTGGTCTGCCCGTCCGACTACATGATCCAGAAGATGATTGAAAATGACCTGCTCGCAGAGCTGAACTTTGACAACATTCCCAACTTTGACCAGATTGATCCGGAATATGTCGAGATGTCCCAGGCCTTTGATCCGGACAACAAATATTCGGTGCCGTACTGCTGGGGCACCGTCGGCATTCTCTACAACACCAGTCGTCTGGAAGAGCTCGGAGTCCCCGCGCCAACCAAATGGGCCGACCTGTGGGATGAACGTCTGAGCGGTGAGATTTTGATGCAGGATAGTGTCCGTGACGCCTTTATGGTTGCCTTAAAGAAGAACGGTCACTCCATGAACACCGATAATGAGGAGGAACTCGAACAGGCCAAACAGGATCTGATCGACCAGAAACCGCTCGTACAGGCCTATGTCATCGACCAGGTGCGCGATAAGATGATCGGCGGAGAAGCCGCTGTCGGTGTCATCTACTCCGGCGAAATGCTCTATATTCAGGAGGAAGTGGAGAGTCTGGGACTTGATTATTCTCTGGAGTATGTGATCCCCGAAGAAGGCACTAACCTGTGGGTCGACTCCTGGGTCATCCCAGCGAACGCCCAGAACAAAGAAAACGCGGAGAAATGGATTGACTTCCTCTGCCGTCCGGAGATCGCCCTCGCCAACTTTGAGTATATCACCTATCCGACTCCCAATAAGGGCGCGTTTGATCTGCTTGATGAAGAGATGCAGAATAACAAGGCCGTCTTTCCTGATAAGGACAGCCTGACCAACAGTGAAGTTTATTCTTACCTGGGGGATGAAACCGACGCGGTCTATAATGCGTTGTGGAAGGAAGTAAAATCGAACTGATCGTTAGAAAGTGTGGCGAGACTTATGGCAAAATATACGTTAATGCATAAGAATGTTCCCGTCGTGGATCTGGAACTGGATGCGGCAACGGGAGTGATACGGTCCGTCAGTATCGTTCATAACTCCGCCCATCTGCCAGTCGGTGTTCCCATGAAAAAAGGATCTGTTGACCGCGGCTCACTGAACAACTGGTGGTGCGGTCGGTCGATCCCGGCAAGCCGCTCCGGGATCCGGGCCGCACTGACAGAACTGCATCTGTCTGACACACAACTCCTTCTGGAGAAATGCATGGGACTCAGCTTATCGGACCAGTACTGGATCTGTCCCATCTCGTCTTCCCTTCGCTGGGAAACGGTCAATTTTTTTGAGAATCCTTTTTCCGAAGATGTCGGCAATATTCTTTTCGGAAAAAGGGCTGGTCACGACAGCGTCAGTCTCATGTCACCCGATAACACATCCGACGGCTGGCTTAAAAAGAAATGGAAAATCATAGACGGGAAACGTTATCTGATCAAAGCCGGAAGCGGTGCAACTCAGCAGGAGCCATATAATGAGGTTCTTGCCAGCCGGATTATGGAACGGCTGCAAATTCCTCATGTTTCTTATGATTTACTTGTAGAGGATGAATATCCATACAGTGTGTGTGAAGATTTTATCACAACAGATACAGAACTTGTTACCGCATGGTATCTTATGCAGACAGCAAAAAAACCAAACCATATTTCCGTCTATTCTCATTACCGAAACTGCTGTGAACGACTGGGCATTCCGGATATCCAGATTTCCCTGGATCAGATGCTGGTCCTTGATTACCTGATTGTCAATGAAGACCGGCACCTGAATAATTTTGGTGTTATCCGTAACGCGGACACCCTCGAATATCTCGGCGCCGCGCCGATCTATGACAGTGGTACCTCTCTCTGGTTTGACAAGCCGCTGCCCATGATAAACGCCGGCGGAAAACCGGTCTGTAAACCATTTAAAACCAGCCATGAAGAACAGATCCGGCTCGTGACAGATTTCAGTTGGATTGACTTTTCCGCGCTGCGTGGGATTGATGAGGAATTTCGCGAAATCACGAGAAACTCGATCTTTGTGAATAAGGCTCGGCGCGACACCCTATGCTGGGCGCTCCTGCGCAGGATTGATATGCTGCAGCATGCCGCACTGTCTGCAAAAATGACTGTCTCTGCAGACAGTACGCGATTTGATGTAACCAGAAATATCGAGTACAGCGGAGAACGCGAAGAATGAATCAATTTCCCGCATATCAGAAAAAACTATATTATAC
>JAJBUA010000064.1 GCA_020860565.1 Clostridiales bacterium | reverse complement strand
CGGTACTAAACTCACCGGAAAACCATCCGGTTCGTTAAGTGCCGACGTGAAAAATGTCCTCTCCAGATGTTGTGAAATCATGGACTACTTCATTGGCATCTTTCTGTAATTCTGTTGCGTCATTGCACTCCTCTGTTTCACTATCTTTCTCACACTCATTTCCATAATTTTGGTCTCCTTCACACTCGAACTCGTCTTCATCGTCCTCATATTCGATAATCTCAAAATCGTCGTCCCAGCGTTCTCTGCGTCTTTGGATGGTCTTTTCGCCGATGCCCAGCGCAATCACGGCCAGCAGTGCGAGTGCTGTTATGATGGCTCCTGCTTTGAGTCCGCGTGGGAAGTAATGGAGTTCTATGGTATGTGTCCCGACTCCGACCGGTACTGCAAGAAAGGCATCCAGCATCCTGGACAGCAGGACTTCTTCGCCGTCTACGGTCGCGGTCCATCCCTCGTCGTACGGGATCGTCGTAAAGAGGTAACCTCCGCCTCCGGCGTCTACGGTTCCCTTCAGGGAGGTATCAGTCCATTCTGTTACGCCCCAGGGATATCTGCCGAGTTCTTCGCAGATTGCTGACAGTCCTTTCTGCGAGACACGGTAGATGCTGGCCTGCATTGTCACGTCTGTCTGTGTCGTCGAGAGCACGACTTCCTGCCCTGCGGGGCAGAATCCCAGGCTCAGGAGATATCCGCGGTCTACATGTTCGTAATTTTTTGTCTTATCCGCGGTCATAACGCTCACATCGGTTATCTTTTTATCCGTCACATATGCGTAATAAACACCGCTTTCTGCCGGGATAAAGGTCATGCTTTTGCCTTCTCCCCAGACATCCTGCATGAGATAGAAAAACTGCGGCGCGCCCACGCTGTCTGCCAGAGAATTCTGCACATCCGCCGGATTTCCCAGATCGATGTTCCAGCGGTTCTCCCAGCCGTCATCCACGACAAAGCCCAGAGGCAGCGTATAATTATTTTCACAGAGCCAGGTCCCATTCTGCTCTGCAATCACTGTTTTCAGCCCGTCTTCATCCGGCTCTTCCGAATAGATGCCGTATCTGACATTCAACAGTGCCTCTGTGAGAGGCGTCGTCCCCTCTGCGCCGTAAGCATTGGTCGAACTCTCACAGCCCAGCTTTTTCATCAGGGAAGACAGGTCCGCGCTTGCCATCGATGAGAAAAGCGAAATCGAAGGGAAATTCATCCATGCGCCGTCGTTCTTGGTCTTACTGCTGATTTTCTTCATGCGGAAGAATTCTTCCGACTGCTCCCTCGCCAGCTCCGTCAGCGTCCGCACATCCGCATTGTCCTTTGTATAAGCGGTCCGGCTGGTTGTTGTCACGCTTGTCACGGCCATATTGACCGCCGCCTCCAGCGAAACCACAAAAAGTGCCGCCAGCAGAGCTGCGACACGACATCCCGGCCCTTTCCGGTAATAACATATGACGGCAAGATACAACGCCAGAAAAAAGATTGCCACGTAAAATACGATAAAATGAAAATGCTCCTGTGTCACCAGCTTCTGGGCCAGGATGATAAAGATCACCGCTCCCCAGAACGCCCCGTAGATCTGCCTTTCTGAAAAATCTTCTACATACTGGCACGTCCGGCAGCAGATCACCAGCATCAGGAAAATATAGATATAGGACTGTCGGCAGGGAAGACTGTTCGGATAATGAAAACCATGCCAGATGAAATTCGGGATATTCATCGCAAAGCTTCCCAGCAGAATCAGCAGCAGCACACAATAAACTGCTTTTTCCTTCACGGATATTTTTTTCACCATCAGGTACAGGGTGAAAAACAAAAATACCGCTACTCCGCAGTAGATATTCGGCCAGTGGTCCAGGCCGATCTCCGACTCGACATTGCCGATATGCCGCGCAATCATGTCAAAGATGGAAAAATACTCAGTAAAGGTTGTCGGGAATTTACTGTCCCCCGAAGCCGTCGACTGCAGCGTATAGATCTCCGGCAGCAGCGTCACCATTGCAAGTGCTCCTGCCAGAAGCGAGGACGCGCCAAACTGAAAGCATCTCGTCACGAATTTTCTGCGGTTCATCCGGTCTTCCAGCACCAGCAGGGCGATAAAGTCAATCACCATGAAGATACAGGTCATGATCGAGATATAATAATTGGAAAAGATCGACAGCCCCAGAAATACTGTATATTTCAGGCACCTGCCCTCGTGCACCAGTTCTTCCAGCGCCAGATCAATCAATGGAAAAAGCACGATACAGTCCAGCCACATGATATTCCAGCTGTATGCCGCCATGTATCCGGACATCGCATAAAAGATACCAAAAAAGGCAACGCCCGGATGATCCGTGCGGCAGTGCTTTTTCAGATACCAGGACATCGAAAGCCCGGCCAGCCCCGTCTTAAAAACGATCAGGTAGGTCATGAATTCCAGGACATACGTCTTTGGACACAGGTATAGCAGCCAGTTAAACGGACTCGCCAGATAATACGAATACAGGGCTGCAAAGTTCACTCCCATTCCGATATCCCAGCTGTAGAGCAGGCTTCCTCCGGTTCTCAGCTTATATTGGAATTCTGAAAAAAACGGCGCGTACTGATGATACATATCCGTCCGCAAAAAGGACTCTTCCCCAAACGGGAAGATTCCTCTCTGCACAAATATAATGATCATCAGTATCACCGGTACCACAAATGACAGCATCAGGCCATCGCCGGATCGGATTACTTCTTCCCATTCCGCCGCTTCCCAGAAACGGCGGCCCGTTTTACTTCGCCCCATATCGGTTCCTGTCTTGCTCCTGACTTGATTTTTTTATTCCTGACCAGCCTCTTTGCGGTCTTCCACGATCTTCTCAATGCTCACCAGCTTCACGCAAAGTGCAAACAGGTGCATTGCCAGCTTCAGATCATCCAGCGGCGGGAAGGACGGCGCGATCCGGATACTGCTGTCTCGGGGATCCTTACCATAGGGATAAGTCGCGCCGGCATTGGTCATCACCAGCCCTGCTTTCTTACATTTCGCAACGATACGCTTTGCGCAGCCATCCATCGAATCAAACGCCACAAAATATCCGCCTTTGGGATTGGACCAGCGGCCGATCTCAAGACCGCCCAGTTCCTCTGTAAGGATCTCCTGAATCGCCTCAAACTTCGGACGCAGGATCTCTGCGTGGCGGCGCATATGCTCAACCATACCGTGAATACCACCAAAATACCGTACATGGCGCAGCTGATTTACTTTATCATGCCCGATCGTCTGGATTTTTAACTGTTTCTCAATGTCTTCCAGGTTATTGCGGGACGTCGCGATCGAGGCGATACCGGAGCCCGGGAATGTGATCTTCGACGTCGATGAAAATTTATAAACCAGATCCGGATTGCCTGCGCGCTTGCATTCCGCGAGGATCTCAACCAGGTGATCCTGCTGATCATCATACAGATGATGAATGCCGTAAGCATTGTCCCAGTAGATGCGGAAATCCGGAGCCGCCGGCTTCAGGCGCGCAAAACGGCGCACCGTCTCTTCCGAGTAACTGATGCCGGTCGGATTGGCATACTTCGGCACACACCAGATACCCTTGATGCTGTCGTCCTCCGATACCAGCTTCTCGACCAGATCCATATCCGGTCCGGTCGGCGTCATCGGAACGTTGATCATCTCAATGCCAAAATATTCTGTAATGGCAAAATGGCGGTCATATCCCGGCACCGGGCAGAGGAATTTCACCTTGTCCAGCTTGCACCAGGGAGTGCTCCCCATCACGCCGTGTGTCATCGAACGGGAAATCGTGTCAAACATGACATTCAGACTGGAATTGCCGTAAATGATGATATTATCCGGATTGACCTCCATCATATCGCCGATCAGTTCCTTTGCCTCCGGCGTGCCGGTCAGTACGCCGTAGTTGCGGCAGTCCGTGCCATCGTCGCTGCTCAGATCGGATTCACTGTTCAGCACGTCCATCATACCCATCGAAAGATTCAGCTGCTCCAGGCTCGGCTTGCCTCTGGACATATTCAGGCTCAGGTCACGGCTCTGAAACTCATGATATTTCCCATTCAGTTCTTTGTATAGTGCCCGCAATTCTTCATTGCTCATTTCTGTAAATGCTTTCATTTTCATTCCTCCTGGTCAGAATGTCAGATAACTGCTCCGGGCAGCAGGATACCACATCATATCCTATCCCAGAGCCGGTTACAATTTCTATGGTTTCATTCAGAACTCTTAACAGCAGGCTGCATAAAACTTTCTGCTCTACGCTTCCAGCATCTCCTTCACCAGCGTGTTGACCACCGCCGGATCGGCCTTGCCCTTCATGGCACGCATCGTCTGTCCGACGATAAAGCCCATCGCCTTCTGCTTTCCGGCCTTATAGTCCGCAACGGACTGCGGATTCGCCGCGATAATTTCCTCAATCTTTTTCTTTAAAGCGTCTTCATCATTGACAACCTTAAGACCTTTTTCCTCTACATATTGCTCCGGATCCACGTCGTCGGTAAAGACCGCTTCAAATACACCGCGCGCTACAGTACGGTTGATTGTATTATTATGAATCAGATTTACTAATTTTGCAAGGTTCTCCGGTGAAAAGTTCAGACTTTCCACTTCCTGCCCCCGTTCCTTTAACAGGCGCATCGCGTCCGTCATCAGCCAGTTGGATACTTCCTTCGGCTGTCCGCAGATCGCCACCGTCTCTTCAAAAAGATCCGCCAGATGCTTGGAGCCGGTCAGGATCTGTGCGTCATACTCCGGCAGCGCGTATTCCGACTGATAACGAGCCATCTTTTCCGTACGCATCTCCGGCTGTTTTGCCCTGACACGCTCAATCCACTCGTCGTCGATCCATACCGGCACCAGATCCGGATCCGGGAAATACCGGTAATCCTGCGCGTCCTCCTTGGAACGCATCGCGTGCGAGGATTCCTTATTGTCGTCCCATCTTCTCGTCTCCTGAATGACCTTTTTCCCGTCTTCCAGCAGTTCGATCTGGCGCTCCCGTTCACCCTCGATCGCCCGCGCGATCGCCTTAAATGAATTCAGGTTCTTCATCTCGGTACGGGTGCCAAATGCCTCCGTCCCGGCCTCGCGCACCGACAGGTTGACGTCCGCGCGCATCGATCCTTCCTGCAGCTTGCAGTCTGACGCGCCCAGATACTGGATGATCAGGCGCAGCTTTTCCAGATAAGCGATTACCTCATCGGCGCTCCTCATATCCGGTTCTGACACGATCTCGATCAGCGGCACGCCGCTTCGGTTATAGTCTACCAGAGAAACGTCTTCCCACTCGTCATGAATCAGTTTCCCCGCGTCCTCTTCCATATGGATTTCGTGGATCCGCACCTTCTTGGTGCCCGCCGCCGTCTCGATCTCCACCCAGCCGTCGTGGCAGATCGGCAGATAGAGCTGAGAGATCTGGTAATTCTGGGGGTTATCCGGATAGAAATAATTTTTACGGTCAAATTTACAATACTGATTGATGCCGCAGTTGGTCGCAAGGCCGACCGCCAGCGCATATTCCACGACCTGCCGGTTTAAGACCGGCAGCGATCCCGGCATCCCGGTACAGACCGGACAGGTATGGGTATTGGGCGCTCCGCCAAACGCAGTGGAACAACCGCAGAAAATCTTGGTTTTGGAAGCCAGCTCTACATGGACCTCCAGGCCGATGACGGTCTCATACTGTCTGCTCATATCACTGCACCTCCTTTTTCAATTCCACGGAACCGGCAATCCCACTCTGCCCTGCCGGCTCCCAATCGCTGCACGGTTTCGCAAGTTCCGGAGCCTCATAAGTACGGCTGCACTCAAAGGCATACCCCGCGCGGATCACATTTTTCTCCTTGAAACAGTCGCCGATCAGCTGCAATCCGATCGGGAGTCCCTGCGAATCTCTGCCGCACGGCACCGTCATCCCCGGCAGTCCCGCCAGATTGACCGAGATCGTATAGATATCGCCCAGATACATCTGCAGCGGATCGCCCAGCGAATCGCCGATCTTCGGCGCAGTAAAGGGAGACGCCGGTCCCAGAATCACGTCATAGCTTTCAAACGCCTTGTCAAAGGCCTTCTTAATCAATGCTTTTGTGCGCAGCGCCTTCAGATAATAGGCGTCGTAATAACCGCTGCTTAAGACGAAGGAACCCAGCATAATCCGCCGTTTTACTTCCTCGCCAAAGCCCTCTGAGCGGCTCTTTTTATACATATTGTGGAGTCCCTCATATTCCGCGGTACGGTAACCATATTTGACGCCGTCAAAACGGGACAGGTTGGAGCTCGCCTCCGCGGAAGCGATCACGTAATAAGCCGGGATCGCGTATTCCACCAGGCTCAGGTCAAATTCCTCGACGACCGCTCCCTTATCCGCCAGCACCTTCGCCGCCGCCAGAATCGCATCCTTTACCTCCGGGTTCAGGCCCTCGCCAAAGTAATCTCTCGGAATGCCGATGCGCATCCCCTTTACATCATCCACCAGCGCCGAGGTAAAATCCAGATCCTCACGGGCAATCGATGTGCTGTCCTTATGGTCATGCGACGCAATCGCTTCCAGTACCGTCGCGCAGTCAGTCACATCCCTGGCGATCGGCCCGATCTGATCCAGCGAAGAACCGTAGGCAATCAGACCGTAACGGGATACGGTACCATAGGTCGGCTTGATCCCGGTCACACCGCAAAAGGAACTCGGCTGGCGGATCGAACCGCCCGTATCCGATCCCAGTGCGTAAAAGCATTCATTTGCCGCCACTGCCGCACAGGAACCGCCGGACGAACCACCCGGCACATGCTCCGGATTCCACGGATTGCGGGTCACGCCGAAGGCGGAGGTCTCGGTCGTACTTCCCATTGCGAACTCATCCATATTGGTCTTGCCCAGGATGACCGCCCCGGCCTTTTCCAGATTTAACACCGCCTCGGCGGTATAGGTCGGTTTGAAATTATATAAGATCTTCGAGCTGCAGGTCGTAAGCAGCCCTTCCGTACACATATTGTCCTTAATCGCCACCGGCACTCCGGCAAGCGGGCCTGTAAGTTCACCGCTTTCGATCTTTTTCTGCACTCTGGCCGCCTGAGCAAGCGCTCCTTCCTCATCGACAGTCACATAGCAGTTTAAGAGAGACTCCCGCGCTTTGATCTGTGCCAGCGCCGCTTTTGCGGCCTCAACCGCGGTCACCTCCCCGGACTGAATCTTTTTGCCAAGGGAAACCGCTGTTAATTCTAAGATACTCATCCTGCCTCTCCTTTCTCTAACCGATCGTCTTCGGCACCTTGAACGCCTGCTCCTTCATCACCGGAGCATTTGCCAGGGTATCTTTGCTGCCGTCGCCGTTTGTCACCACATCCTCACGAAAAACATTGGTCACCGGAAATACGTGAGACATCGGCTCCACGCCGGCCGTATCCAGTTCATTCAGTTTATCAATATAGTCCAGCATCCGTCCCATATCCTTCTTGGCTGCTTCCTTCTCTTCATCGGATAGTTCAAGTTTTGCCAGAATTCCTACATATTCGATTGTCTCATCATCTATGATATTTGCCATAACTGGTCTCCTCTGATCTTATTCTTATTTATATCATTGATTGATCCTATTATTGCTACGATTTTCTTTTTCTCGTTGGTCATTTTTCCGTTCTCTCGGCTGCCCTTTATCGGAATTTCTTCTGAAAATATCATCTCTCACTATCACTCATAACAGCTGCCACACGTCTACGGTTCCAGCCGTGTCACATCCCGCGGGAAAAGCGAAGTTTCTCTGACATTCTGCTCATCCAGCAGCCGCATCGTCAGACGCTCCAGCCCGATACCGAGTCCTCCGTGCGGCGGCATCCCGTATTTGAAGATCGAGATGTAGTCCTTCATGTCCTCCGGATTCATGCCCCGCTTCTCCATTTTTTCCACAATCATTGCATAATCATGGATCCGCTGCCCGCCGGTCGTGATCTCGACTCCCTTATACAGCAGATCAAAGCTCAGGGTAAATCTCGGATCCGCCGGATCATCCATCGCGTAAAACGGACGCTTCTTTGACGGATAATGCGTGATAAATACAAAATCACTGCCATACTCTTCCTTAAAGTACCGCCCGATCAGCTGCTCCTCCTCCGGCTCCAGATCGAAGGGATTGCGGATCTTATGGTTGTACTTCTCCGCCGCCAGCTCCTTCGCCCGGTCAAAACGCACCTGCGGGATCTGTGTGATCGTCGGCAGTTCCACTCCGAGAATCTTTAACTCCCTGTCATAATCTTTCTTTAACAGCTCCATCATATACATCAGGAAGCCGGTCTCCATCGCCATCACGTCCTCAAAACTGTCGATGTACCCCATCTCGAAGTCCAGGCCCATATACTCATTCAGATGACGTGTCGTGTTATGCTTTTCCGCGCGAAAGACCGGCGCGACCTCAAAGACCCGGTCAAAGACGCCGACCATGATCTGCTTATATACCTGCGGGCTCTGTGCCAGCTCTGCCTTTTTATTAAAATAATTCAGCTTAAAGACATTGGCTCCGCCCTCCGCGCCGCGGGAGACGATCTTGGGAGAATGAATCTCGGTAAAGCCCTGACCGGAGAGGAATTCACGGAATCCCCGTACAATTCCTTCCTGAATCTTAAACTTTGCACGTTCCCGGACATTTCGCAGGGAAATCGGGCGAAGCGCCAGACGCGTCTCCAGCGACGTGCCCATCTTCCATTTATTAATTGCCAGCGGCAGGATCTCTGCCGGCTCCGAAAGCACCCGCACGTCCTCCAGCCGGATCTCAAAGCCCTGCGGCGCGCGCTCCTCCGCCGCCACAACGCCGGTAACCTCGACGGCCGATTCTTCTTTCAGATCTCTGATGTCAAAATCCGCTTTCCCCTTTTCATAAACACACTGAACCAGTCCTTCCGCCTTGCGCACGATGACAAACGCGACATCTCCCATATCACGGATATTATGCACCGCGCCGCTTAATTTTACCGTCTTTCCGGTATAATCACCCGCAAGGATCTCGTGGATCTCCAGCGTTTCCTTCTTCTTTACTCCGGTTAAAAATTCCATTTTCATTCTCCTCCTGGTTTGCTTACGCTGATTCCGTGAGCGGGACTTTATCATCGGCAGGGGATTTCTCCCGGCTCGTCCGCGCGAACCGAGTGCCACTGGCACTCAGCTCCTGTCGGAGACTTTTTTGTTTCATCGGACACGCTTTCCTATGCAACAAAAAAAGCCCCTGTCACGGAATACTGTTACATACTCCGGGACGGGACATATTTGGTCAATCAAAACATGCTCCGCGGTACCACCCGCATTGAGACCGGCCAATGCAAAAACCGCTCTCCTCTCCTGACACGTAACGAGTGCCTGACGGATATCCCTACCTCGCCTTTCTTTGTCTCATATCCCACGATCCTGTCATTCCATGATCCTGCGATATGATAATGTTGGAATCAAAAGTATCTAACCCCAATGATACAAAGAATCGTATCGAAATATCAGCTCCGGAGCGTTCCCTTTACCGAGTCCAACCTGACCGCGCTCTCAACCGGTGACGCCGTCTCTCTGTCGAAGTCCTGCTGGCAAGAGTCTCCTTCTACGCCTCTCGTGCTTTGCCGCACGTATCTGTATTTTCTGCAATGAAGTAATATCCTGATTTTGACCCTGATATCACAAAATGCAACTGGTCAACATAATATCACATCTGATTTTTAATTGCAAGGGTCAAACCGAATAACTTAAAAATCTAAAGTCTGAATTGATTCATTGATTCTCTCAGCGATTTCACTTATAATAGTAAACAGATATGCGCCGCTGGCGCGGCGCGCCACCACACATAAAAGTCAACGATCATAATTAAGGAGGCGCATTTTATGGCTGATCAATCCTCTCTCTCCGTTATCCAGCGCATCCGCGACGTCGTCGGAAGCGTGATTGTCGGGCAAAGCAGCACGCTCGATCTGCTCCTGACCGCTCTTTTTGCCGACGGTCATGTGCTTCTGGAAGATGTCCCCGGCACAGGAAAAACCATGCTGGCGAAATCTCTGTCCGCCGCTCTGGATCTCACCTTTTCCCGCATCCAGTTCACCCCGGATCTGCTTCCGTCCGATGTGACGGGACTGAATTACTATAACCAGAAATCCGGCGAATTCGTCCTGCAGAAAGGACCGGTCTTTACCAATCTCCTGCTGGCTGACGAGATCAACCGCGCAACGCCGCGCACGCAGTCCAGTCTGCTGGAAGCGATGGAGGAGCGTCAGGTGACGATCGACGGCGCCACACTACAGCTGCCGAAACCGTTCCTCGTCATCGCCACACAGAATCCGGTAGAAACCGCGGGAACCTTCCCGCTGCCCGAGGCGCAGCTGGACCGTTTCCTGATGCAGCTCTCCATGGGCTATCCGGATAAGTCCGAGGAACTGGCCATTCTCGACCGTTTCCTGACAAAGAACCCCCTGACTGAGGTTTCTCCGGTCTGCACCACAGATGATATTTGCCGGCTGCGTGAAACCGCCGCTAATGTCTATATCCATCCGGATCTCAAGTCTTATCTGATCGATCTCATTCAGGCCACCCGCTCGCACCGTCAGATCCTCTGCGGCGCCAGCCCGCGCGCAACGCTGGCCCTCAGCCGCGCAGTCCGCGCCCACGCCCTGGTCATGGGGCGAAACTATGTCGTTCCGGAAGATATCAAGACTCTCGTTATCCCGGTACTGGCGCACCGCATCATCCCTGCCCGTTCCGTCAATCAGCACGAGTCTGTCCGCAGCCTTTTAACCGAACTTCTAAATACCATCCCGCTCCCGACGGAAGACTGGGAGCGCCGCCCATGATCTGCCTGGGACTGATCCTGGGGGCTTGTCTCATCTGGATCCTCCAGTGCAGTCTGTACCGGCATTTCTGGCAGCGGGGATTAAACGCGACGGTTTCCTTCTGCGAAGAGGAAGTCACAGAAGGCGACACCGCCTCTCTGGATGAGGTCATCACCAACGCCAAATATCTCCCGCTCCCGGCTCTCCATGTCAAATTTCAGATGGGAAAAGATCTGGTATTTTTAAATCAGGAAAATTCCACCATCACGGATCAGAACTATCGGAGCGATATTTTCTCCTGCATGCCCTGGCAGAAAATCATCCGGCATCTGGAATTCCAATGCCGCAAACGAGGTCTGTACGCCATCCGCCAGCTTGATCTGGTCAGTTATGATTTCCTCTGGAGCAGCCAGTTCTTCGTCTCGCTGCCGGCAGAAACTTACCTGTATGTTTATCCTTCCTTCGTGGATCCGGTACGCCTCGAGCTCCCGCTCCGGCAGCTCTCCGGCTCAATGGCGATCCAGAATGCCCTGATCCGCGATCCTTTTGACCTGCAGAATATCCGGGATTACACCCGCCACGACCCATACCGCGACGTCAACTGGAAGGCGACCGCCCATACCGGTTCCCTCAAAGTCAACGTCCACACACCCGCCGCTTCCTGGCAGGTCACACTGATTCTGGACGGCGACGCCGACCGGCTGTGGGCCGATCTCGATCTGAAAGAAGAAACAATACGGCTCGCCGCCACCCTCACCGACCTGCTGATCGCCAGAGAAACTCCCGTATCCATCCGCTCCAACGCGCGCGACTGCTTCACACAGCATGAGCTGAACCTGCGTCACGGCGCCGGAAAAGACCACCTGCGGGCGGCACTGCAGCTCCTCGCGCGGGCAGATCTGGAGGGAACCAACCGACGCTCCGCCGAACAGCTGATCGACGAGCTCATCGAAAAACATCAGCGGGCCGACGGCCAGAATACGACCGTCTATCTGCTCCTCTCCCCCTGCCAGCGGGAATCCCTGGCAGAGAAATACGCCGAACTCGCCGCGCTCTCACCCGGCTCCCAGTGGATCCTCCCGATCCGCCCCGACGACGAGCTGCGCCTCGATCCGGCCGCCTATGGACTCTCCGAAGGTTTTTATCCCTGGGAGATCCGCTGAGCTACTCATATATATCATTCTGCCAATGCAGTAGTCCCTGAGAGGGAAAATATCTGTAGAGGACATTTTTCACGTCGGCACTTAATGAGCCGAACGCTCTTTCGGCGAATTTATGCCTTAGTATCCATATGACGTGCCAGTGACACGTCATATGGAGTACCGCTACGTGAAAACCTAAGCGCAAGCGGTCCTCGGAAGATATTTTCCCTCTCAGGGACGGACACTTAACCAATAAGGTTATACTACCACCCCAAAGGACTCATCTCATGAAAAAACTCCTCAACCACTGGATCAATAACCCCTGCGTCTCTCTCCATCTGGGACTGACCATAACCTTCTGCGCCATCTACGCCCTCGGCGGCCTGCTGGCATCCTCCGGCGTATCCCCAAACATCGTTACCGCGCTGCACACAGCCGGCTTTACCGGTCTCTTCGCCGTGATTCTCCTTGTCATCCTGCACATCAACCTTCACGGCAGCAACCATTTCCTCAAGCATTTTCAGGATACCAGCCACCTGCCCTCCACGCAGATCACGCGGGTCGGCCTCTTCTGCGCCCTCCTGCTCCTGATCGCCGCGTCAGCGCTGATGGGCGGCTTTGCACTGCTCACCGGAGCGCTTTGGACTGCTCTCAAAGCATGGTTTGCCTCCCGCCCTGTGACTGCCGATCCGGAAGCCGCCGCCAATATCATGCCGGATGCCGACACCGAATCCCCGGACCTCTCAGCACTCGCCGAAGCGATTGAGACTCCCTCCTGGGTCGAGATGCTGGAAAAACTTCTCAATATCCTCGGCGCCGTCCTCATCGCAGCTCTCGTCGTTTTTGTCCTTGCGCGGCTGATCCTTACTCTCTATCGGCGGTTCAGCCACCCTGTCAACTGGGATGATGACGTACGTATCTCCTTAAAACCTCAAGCCGCAGATGACTCTTCTTCTGCGCACCCGAAGCCACACTCTCTGGGCGAGCGTTTCTCGCACATCTTCTCCCGGCCGAAAACCCCGGATGAACAGATCCGCCGAATCTACCGCCAGCGAATCCACGCGGGGCTTGCACACACCGGATCTGGAAGGGCGCTGTCTCCTGCCTCAGGCAGTCAGATCCGGACACCTGCAGAGCCCGCTTTATGCGGACAAAACAACGCAAAGCCCGGCGCATCTTCCGCCGGACTCACGGCCTCCACGCCCGCTGAGCTCGAAGAACTCGCCGGGCTTGCGGATCCCCGGCTGCACGCGCTTTATGAGAAGGCACGCTACAGCCCCGATTCATGTCTACATGATGATGTCGTTATGTTAAAAAACCACAATATATAGTGTTAAATTTAACTTTCTTTTCTTAATTTCCTCTTGCAATCTTCCGGCAAAGCTGTTATGATAGTTATCGCCACTATATGTGGCGCAGCCAGAGCACCAGATATTGTGTTCATTTCACATATGTACAGAGAATTTGCAAGGGGGCAATTATGATACTCAAAGTAATCAAACGAAACGGGGAAGAGGTCGTTTTTGAGATCGACAAGATCAAAAACGCCATCACCAAGGCGAATAATGAGATTCCCAAGATCCATCAGCTCAACACGTATCAGATCGACGCCATCGCCGAAACCATCGAAAAACGGCTCCAGACCATGACCCACGCGGCCAATGTCGAAGATATTCAGGACATGGTAGAAACCGGCATCATGGAGATGCGCGGCTATGAGGTGGCACAGAAGTATGTCCGTTACCGCTATAAACGTGAGATGGCACGTAAGGCCAACACCACCGACAACGGCATCCTCGCTTTGATCGACCGTGCCAATGAAGAGGTAAAACAGGAAAATTCCAACAAAAACCCGGCCATCAACTCCACTCAGAGGGATTATATGGCGGGCGAAGTCAGCAAAGACCTGACCATGCGCCTTCTGCTCCCGGAGGACATCGTACAGGCTCACAACGAAGGCATCATTCATTTTCATGACTCCGATTATTTTGCCCAGAAGGAACACAACTGCGATCTGATCAATCTGGAGGACATGCTGCAGAACGGCACGGTCATCAGTGAGACCCTGATCGAGAAGCCGCACAGCTTCTTTACCGCCTGCAACGTCACCACACAGATCGTCGCCCAGGTTGCCAGCAACCAGTATGGCGGACAGTCTTTCTCGCTCGCGCATCTGGCTCCTTTCGTGGATATCAGCCGCCAGAAGCTGCGCCGGAATGTCATTGAAGAACGGACTGAGTGCGGAGAACCTCTCGATGAGACTATCATCAACAAGATTGTGGAGAAACGTCTCCGCGATGAGATCAAAAGCGGGATCCAGACCATTCAGTATCAGCTTATCACACTGATGACCTGTAATGGACAGGCTCCTTTTGTCACCGTCTTTATGTATCTGGATGAAGTGCCGGAAGGAAAGACCCGTGCCGACCTTGCCATGATCATCGAGGAAGTACTGGTACAGCGTATGCAGGGCGTCAAAAATGAAAAAGGCGTATGGATCACCCCCGCTTTCCCGAAGCTGATTTATGTTCTTGACGAGGACAATATCACCGAAGGATCCAAATACTGGTATCTGACCGAGCTTGCCGCAAAATGCACCGCCAAACGGATGGTGCCGGATTATATCTCTGCCAAGATCATGAAAGAGCTCAAAAAGGGCGCGGTCTACACCTGTATGGGGTGCCGTTCCTTCCTGACCGTTGAAGAAAGCCAGAAGAATCCGGACGGAAGCTATAAATTTTACGGCCGTTTCAATCAGGGCGTCGTGACGATCAATCTGGTCGACGTCGCCTGCTCCTCGGAGGGCAATATGGATCGTTTCTGGGAGATTCTGGATGAACGTCTGGAACTCTGCCACCGGGCGCTGCGCTGCCGACATGAGCGTCTGCGCGGCACGGTTTCGGATGTTGCCCCCATCCTCTGGCAGAACGGCGCACTGGCCAGACTCAAGAAAGGCGAGACCATTGATCCGCTGCTCTATAACGGTTATTCTACGATCTCCCTTGGCTACGCCGGGCTCTACGAGATGTGCATGCGCATGATCGGGAAATCCCACACCTCTGAGGAGGGACGGCCTTTCGCGCTGAGCGTCATGCAGCGTCTGAATGACAAGTGCGCGGAATGGAAAGCCGCCGAGCGGATCAGCTATTCCGTATACGGTACTCCGCTGGAATCCACGACCTACAAATTTGCCAAATGCCTGCAGAAACGCTTCGGCATCATTCCCGGCGTAACAGATAAGAACTATATCACCAACAGCTATCACGTCCACGTCTCGGAGCAGATCGACGCTTTCAGCAAGCTCGCATTTGAATCCGAATTCCAGAAGCTGTCTCCGGGCGGAGCGATCAGCTATGTGGAAGTGCCCAATATGCAGCACAATATCCCCGCCGTACTCTCCGTCATGCAATTCATCTACGAGAACATCATGTACGCTGAGTTAAACACCAAGAGCGATTACTGTGAATGCTGCGGCTACGACGGCGAGATCAGGATCGTCGAGGACGCC
The DNA here is from genome assembly GCA_020860565.1 of Clostridiales bacterium. Classification (GTDB taxonomy): domain Bacteria; phylum Bacillota; class Clostridia; order Lachnospirales; family Lachnospiraceae; genus Brotaphodocola. The sequence goes on along the minus strand of JAJBUA010000064.1, from coordinate 26,752 downwards.
TCTGGCAAGCTCGTCTGGGAATGCCCGAACTGCGGCAACCGCGACCAGTCAAAGATGAGCGTCGCCCGCCGTACCTGCGGCTACATCGGCACTCAGTTCTGGAATCAGGGACGAACCCAGGAGATCCGCGACCGGGTGCTGCATCTCTAAGAAAGAATACTTTACATTGAAAAATTACATCGCAACAGTCGGTATGACATCGCAACAGTCGGTAAATTTATTTAAAAATTTAGTTCAATAATATTGTAAATTTCAAAAACACAGCAAAATAGCGGCTTTCAAAAAATTGAGAGAGCCGCTATTTTTTTTACTGTACTTTGAAAGAATTTACAGCACTCTTCCAACATTGCTTTTGAGGCCTGGAAATGATAGAATTGGATCAGGAGGTATCATGATGGAAATCCGAGTGTTGCGTTATTATCTCGCTGTTGTCAGAGAAGAAAGCATTACGAAAGCTGCGGAGGTTTTGCATATTACACAGCCGACTCTCAGCCGTCAGTTAGCGCAGATGGAAGAAGAAACCGGCGTTCGTCTGTTTGAGCGCGGGACAAGAAAAATTCGTTTAACCAGCGAGGGGATGCTCCTGCGCCGAAGAGCAGAAGAAATTTTAGAGCTTGTGGATAAAACAAAGCAGGAACTGAAGGATCAAGATGAACAGATCGAAGGGGTTATTTCAGTCGGCTGCGGCGATCTGAAAGCCGTTCAATTACTTCCAGAACTGTTTCGTTCATTCCATGAACAATATCCTTCTGTGACATTTGATCTTTACACTGCTACCGCAGACCATATCAGGGAGCGGATGGAACAAGGATTGACGGACATTGGCCTGCTTCTGGAGCCGATCAGCATGGAAAAGTTTGAGTTTATCCGTCTACCAGTCAGGGAGGAATGGGTAGCAATCCTTCCGCCAGATTCCCCTCTTGCAAAAAAAGAAGCTGTGACAGCTGCTGATCTGAAAGAAATGCCGCTGATCCTGCCGCACCGTCTAAATGTGAAAAATGAGGTGGCAAACTGGTTTGGGGAGGACTTTGAAAAGCTTCATATTTTATTCACAAGCAATCTGCCGTCCAACAGTTCCATTATGGTTCGCAGTGGACTGGCGTGTTCCCTGTCGATTCAGGGTTCTACCGAATTTTGGGACAATAGTATTGTGTCCAGGCCCTTGTCTCCGCCCATGACTGCTTCCAGTGTATTGGCATGGAAACGTCAGCAACCATTTGGTCCGGCTGCTTCCAGGTTTATTTCTTTTGTTAAAGACACTTTGCGCAACAGCACCCATGCTTTTTGAGCATTCTGTTATATTAAAAGTAAGCATTGGATATAAAAATAGTCTGATCTTATAATGTAAACGTAATCCGAGGTATATTTCTCTGGGTTACGTTTACATTATTTTTATGTCTAACCGACTCAGAATGAAAAAAAGATAAGGAGGCCATGATGAAAAAACCAATAATCAGTATACTTGCCGTATTTGTGATCCTGATGACAACAATCTGTCTAGTCTCAAAAGATACGCCAGCGAGTACATTACCTGTAAAAACGAGGGAGAAAACTTTAATTGTATTTTTCTCGCTCGGAAAGAATGCAGAATATACACAGGATGTAGATGCCACCACTTCAGCCAGTCTTGTTATAGATGGAATGGAGAAGGTTGGAACAACTGAATATATTGCACGATTAATCCAGAAAAATATTGGCGGTGATCTGCATTCGATTCAAACAGAGGTAACTTATCCCATCGATTTTCAGGCAGTAATTGATCAAAATCATGACGAAGTGAACAGGGGGTATTTACCGGAATTAAAAGAAAGCAATCTGGATATTTCAAAGTATGACACCATATTTATTGGTTATCCTGTGTGGGCATCCAATGCACCTCAGGCAATTTTTTCTTTTCTGAATCAATATGACCTGTCTGGGAAAACTGTAATTCCGTTTTGTACTCATAATGGCTACGGAGCGGGAAGTAGTTATAAAAGTATTACAGATGCAATTCCGGAGGCAGATACGCAGCCGAATGGATTGGACGTTCGGGCATCGGATGTTTCAAAAGCGACCGATACAGTTATAAACTGGCTGACGGAGCTTGGATATGCGCTGGAAGAACCACAGACAGCCTCCGGTGAAACGGCAATCACCATTACCATTGGGAATATTATTTTGGATGGAATCATTTATGACACAGCATTGGCACAGGAGATTAAAAACAAATTTCCATTAACAATTTCCATGTCTGGATATGGCGGAAGAGAATATTACGGAAGCGTTGATTTCTATCCGGAGGATGAAAATTTGACGGGCGGAAGTAACACTTTTAAAGACGGAGATATTACCTATTGCGAAGCACATCACAATATGGCGATTTTCTATGCACAGACAGATCATCCCACTCTTTCCGTAGACGTGATCCCTATTGGCAAAGTAACTTCTGATCTTCATGTGTTTGAAACACTTCCAGGCAGCGTAGAGATTACATTCGCTTTGGCAGAGTAAGGTAGTGGTTAGGTAGTTGGTTAGTTCATTAGAAACTTAGATGCCTTTTAAGCATGGATCACCGATAGAAACTAAGTATTTGATATGAAAAACCCGAAGAATTATAATGTGGGTATGGAGGAGATACGAAAGGTATCGAATCCATACCCATTTTTGTTTTTTACGAGGAGGAACAAGTGATGGTACTAAATGAAACTTATGCTTTATCGGACGGCATTCAGATTCCAAAGCTGGGGCTTGGAACCTGGCTGGTTGATGACAACAAAGCAGCGCAAGCGGTCCGTGACGCGGTGAAGATCGGCTACCGGCACATTGACACGGCTGAAGCTTATGAAAATGAACGGGGTGTCGGTGAAGGTGTCCGTACCTGCGGGCTGCCGCGGGAAGAAATCTTTGTGACTACGAAGCTGGCTGCGGAAATGAAGACTTACCAGGAGGCGGCTGCTGCAATCGATGAGTCGCTAAAGAAAATGGATATCGGCTATATTGACCTAATGCTGATCCACAGCCCACAGCCATGGGCAAACTTCCGGGAAGATAAGCGTTTTTATGATGAGGGGAATCTGGAAGCGTGGAGAGCGCTGGAAGATGCAGTGAAAGCCGGGAAGCTCCATAGCATCGGAATCGCCAATTTTGAGCAGCCGGACATTGATAATCTCTTAAGCGGCTGTTCCATTCGACCAGTTGTTAACCAGCTTCTGGCACATATCAGCAACACACCGCATGAGCTGATCGCATACAGCAAGAGTAAGGGTATGAAGGTAGAAGCTTATTCCCCAATCGCCCACGGAAAGATTCTTAAGCACCCGAAAATCGAGAAAATAGCGGAAAGATATGGTGTGACGGTTCCGCAGATCTGCATCCGGTATACGCTCCAGCTTGGGTTGATTTCTCTTCCCAAAACGGAAAATCCGGATCATATGAAGAGTAACGCGAAGGTGGATTTCGTTATTTCCGATGAAGATATGAGGACACTGACGGCAATGGAGAAAATAAGGGACTATGGCGAATTTAGCCATTTCCCTGTATTCAGTGGAAAGTGAGGAAACGTATCAATGAAGAGATGGATAGCCATGATCCTTTGTTTTTGCATAACAAATACTATGATTGCCTGTGGGCAGATCAATGACGGTGACAAGTCGCAGGAAATTGCGGCTGCAACAGAACAGCAGGAGGGGATCACCACGGATGATTCAACAAAAGAGTCGGTGCCGCCCGAAACACCTGCGGAGGAAATTTCAGAAACGGATGTAACAGATATCCCTGACACATCTGCACACATCCTCGTAGCGTATTTTTCCTGTACCGGCAACACGGCAACACTGGCGGAATATGTGGCGGACATTACAGGCGCGGATCTCTATGAGATTGTACCGGAAGACCCATATTCTGATGACGACCTGAATTACCGTGTGGACAACTGTCGCGCCAATCTGGAACAGAATGATAGTTCCTGCCGTCCTGTTATCGGCAGTGAAGAAATAGAAAATATACAGAATTATGACACAATATTTGTGGCTTTTCCAATATGGTTGGGAGAAGAACCCCGCATCATCGATACTTTTATGGAAAGTTATGATTTCTCAGGAATCACGATGATACCATTTTGCACTTCTGGCAGCAGTGGAATCGGAACAGCTCAAAACCATCTTCAATCTATGACAACGGAGAAAACCATATGGCTGGATGGTTCCCGCTTTGCAGCGGGATCGTCAAGAGATGACGTGGAGGGATGGATTGTCGGCCTGAAACTGACGGAACGATAATCAATAATATCAATAAAGGAGACATAAAAAATGACAAGATCTGTAAAAATGGTTATGACCATGATTATGATGGCACTGATGGTTCAGCTGATGTCTTTCACGGCTTTGGCTGATGGATGGACCCCTGGAGATGGAGAAAACAACGGACGCTGGCAGTATAGTCTTGAAGATGGTACCTATTACAGCGGCACGCAGGAAACTCCATTGTGGCAGTGGATTGACGGAGATCAGGACGGTGTAGCGGAATGCTATGCATTTGACGAGTATGGATGGATGTATGCAGACACACAGACGCCGGATGGATATCTGGTCAATGAAGATGGCGCATGGGTTGAGGACGGAATTGTACAGACTATAAGTACAAATTCCAGCGGCACTGACCAGTTACATGAGGATACGGATATAGATGCAGAAGTAGATTCCGAAGCAGACAGCCGTATATTAATCGCTTATTTTTCCAGAACCAATACAACGAAAGCTGTAGCGGAGTCCATCCAGCAACAGACGGGAGGAACCCTGTTTGAAATCCAGGCATCGGATCCATACCCAAGCAGTTATTCTGAGACAACAGCAAGAGCACAAAGAGAAATTAATGCAGGGACGCTTCCGGAAATCGTGGAGAATGTGACAGATATGGATTCCTATGAGATTGTATTCATTGGATATCCGATCTGGTGGGGAACGACTCCGCCGGTAGTCAATACTTTTATGAATTCAAATGATTTTTCCGGAAAGACGGTTATACCATTCTGTACCAGCGGAGGAAGCGGCATCAGCGGCAGCCTGTCCAATATCAGGGAATACTGTTCGGGAGCCAATATTTTAAGTGGAAGAGACCTGACTGGCGCCAGTACAGACAGCATCAGAAGCTGGCTTATCAATTTAGGAGTTTTACAGTAAGAGTTTTTTAAAGAACGGTTGAGAACCCATGGTTTATTTTTCGGACAGAGATTTAAAAAATATGATTTTACCGCTGTTTTTTGAACAGCTTCTGGCAATGCTGGTTGGCATGGCGGATACCCTGATTGTCAGCTATGCGGGAGAGTCGGCGGTATCGGGTGTTTCGCTGGTCAACCAGTTCAACATGATCCTGATTTACCTTTTCACGGCCCTGGCTTCGGGTGGAGCCGTGATTATCAGCCAATACATTGGAAACAGGAAGATGGACGCTGCCGGGGAATCTGCAAGCCAGTTGCTGTTGTTTTCTACCTGCTTTTCTTTGGTCATTGCCTCTCTGGTGGTAGCCGGGAATGAGTCGCTGCTCCGGCTGTTGTTTGGGAGCGTGGATCAGGAAGTTATGGATGCCTGCGTGACGTACCTGAGGATTTCCGCCTACTCTTATCCGGCATTAGCCGTTTATAATTCCGGCGCGGCGATTTACCGCAGTCTGGGGAAAACAGATGTAACCATGTATCTGTCAGCTGCGTCAAACCTGCTTAATCTGGTCGGAAATATCATTGGCGTATTTGTGTTGCATGCAGGAGTGGCGGGAGTGGCGTGGCCTTCCTTTCTGGCAAGGACATTTTCCGCAGTGGTTATCACGGTTCTTTGTTTCCAGAAGAAAAACAGCGTGGTGTATCACTGGAGAAAGATTCTCCATTGGAACGGCACTTCCATGAAACAGATTTTAAACATCGCTGTTCCCAATGGGTTTGAAAATGGCATTTTCCAACTCGTAAAAGTAGCGCTTTCCAGTATTGTTGCCCTGTTTGGCACAAGCCAGATCGCCGCAAACGGAGTGGCGCAGAGTATCTGGTCTATGGCTGCAGCAGCGGGAGTTGCTCTGGGGCCAGCCTTTATCACGGTCATTGGGCAGTGTATGGGAAATGGAGATCCGGATGCGGCGGAAATGTATTTCAAAAAGCTGATAAAAATCACCCTGGCACTATCCTTTGCCTGGAATCTGCTTATTTTTGCTCTGACACCGGTTTTTATGCGATTTTATGCGATAGAACCGGAAACGAAGCGTCTTGTGATCGAACTGGTGTTGATTCACAATATTTTTAATGCGCTTGCCTATCCCTTTTCCGGGGCGCTCAGCAATGGGCTGCGGGCGGCAGGCGATGTAAGATTTACGATGGTAATTTCCATCACATCTACAATGGCCGTGCGGCTGCTTCTTTCCTGGCTGCTGGGAGTTGTGTGCAACATGGGAGTGATCGGAATTGCCATTGCAATGGTTTGTGACTGGTCCGTCCGCGCGATTATTTTTTCTCTGCGCCAAAGATCTGGAAAGTGGAAAAACTTTTCAATTATTTAGTCAGGTAATGAGAAGGCAATGCAAATCATAATGAAGGCCAATCTGCTTGTTAGATTGGCCTTTTGAGTTCTTAAATCAGCTTCTAATAACACCTTATTTTCATGTGATAAGCAGGATGTTATTTAAATCAGCCTTATATCTGTAATAATGACAAACTGAGAATCGTTTTCATATGTATATTTTATGCAATTAAAATTTTTAAAACGCACGAAAATAACTACATAGATGCTTATATGTAACATTACAGGAAGGCAGAACATATATTTTGTTTTTTCTTGATAGAACATATGTTCTAATGATATAATAATTTTTACAATATTTCGTGAACATACTATATAACTACCTTTGCCTTACCGTAGAAACATATAAAAAGCACCGACATCCATGGAGGACAATAACATGGCTGAAACTGAATTATTCCAAGGAATTCACCTGAAAAATCCAGAGACGGGTACCGAGTACAGGCTTATTTCTGTTTATGACGGTATTGCTGTCTTATGTTTGATGAACATTAAAACATTAAAAATTGAAAAATTCTCATTGAAGATTCTTCGAAACCTGATAAATACAGGAAAATTTATTGTCATTCAGGATGACCCACAAATTATAGATATATCCACTTTATCTGAAGAAAAAGCTGAAAAATTTTGGCTATATAAGGGATATATGGATAGAATTGTCAGTTATTATGCGCCCTCATTTAATGAGCTTGCAGGAAAACATAAAAAACCGATTGTAGATGAAATAGTCTCAGAGGCAAAAATATCAAGAGATTATTTATGGAAATTACTGATTCGGTATTTGCAAGGCGGAATGAAAAATTACACTCTTATTGACCAGCGAACATTCAGCAACATGGTTCCTAAGAAGGCCAAAACATTACAATCCGGTGCCAAATCTTCATGTAAAGCGCCCGCACCGATTTTGTCCGAAACAGATTTTAAAAATTTTGACACTTATACGAAACGATATCTGAACAGTGAAGTCAGAACAATTCAAAATGCTTATTACGATTTAATTGACGAAAAGTATTCGTTTGAGACGAGCAGGGAACGTGATGATGGAACATACGAGTATATTCGTAAACCATTGCCGGATGGACAGATTCCGACATTTAAGCAGTTTTACTACTATGTGTCAAAACATACTACGAGCAGACAGCGGGACGAATCGAAAAAAACCGCAAGAGTGGTACGAAACAACAACCGTGTAAAAATCGGTACCGTTATACAAGGCGTAAAAGGCCCCGGACACGTTGTTGAAATTGACGCACAGGAAATGGACATTGCCCTTGTGTCCCATGAATATCCGGATATTCCGGTAGGCCGTCCCATTATTTATGTGATGATCGACGTAATGAGTGAAATCATCCTTGGCGTATCACTTGCAATGGATAACAACAGCATCGTCGGAATGACAAACTGTTACCTCAGTCTTCTCGAAGATAAAGAAGAACTTTATAAAAAATACTGTCACGCTGAATTTCATTTTGATAATGGATATACGATACAGGATGTCTGGCCCACAGGCGTCCGCCCGCTTACAATACGAAGCGACAATGGCTCTGATTTTATTTCGGACGAGGTCTCAAGGATTGCCAGTGAACTGGGTATCAATCTTGAAATTGTCCCGCCGGCAACTGGTTCGCTTAAGCCAATGGTTGAAAACTTTTTCAATCAGATCAAACTAAGACTTGATGACCTTCTTGAAGAAAAGGGTCTCATCCGTACTACATATGGTTCAAAACACCATGAGCAGGCTTGTCTGAATTATGATGATGCATTTGCATTGGTGCTGAACCATGTCATCTCGCATAATATGCATGCTATCAAGACATATCCAAGGAGCGCATCAATGAAACGGGATAAAATCCCCGCTATACCAGCAGCACTTTGGAAATATGGGACAGAAAAACTCCTGGCGCCAAGTTATTTTTCAAACAAGGATGAAGCACTTTATGCAATGCTGAAACCAGAGAAAAAAGTCTCCTGTTCAAAGGACGGCGTGCAGTGGAAGGGACTGACTTATTATAATGCGGATGATAACGAATTAATCCAAAGAATGTATCGGCTCGGATCAAAAAGAGAAAATTTTGTGGCGCGTTCCGATCTAAGGGATATGGGACATCTCTATTATCTCAAAAACGGAATACTGATGACGCTTTCGCTTCCTACAGGTGACTGGCGTTACGCAGAGTATTTTGGAATGAGCCAAAAACAATTTGATTCTCTTTCCGATGCGGAAAAAGCCACCCGTGCAGCGGAAAACCGCCAGAATCTTGAGGTTCACATTGCAGAGCGCAGAGCGGCGAAAAGAATTATAAAAGAGAAATCAAAATACAGGACGCACGATAACAATACGGCAGACATGCGAAATAACCGCCAAGCTGAAAAACAATCGATATCATCGACAAGAAGCGTATCGGAGCGTTTCAATCTTGGCGATAAGCCTGAAGACGCCCTTGCTGTCACAGGGAACCTGGAAGACTCTGCCCTCATTGATGAAACCAGTCGTGAATCCTCAACAGCCACATTACCGGTTGAAAACAAAGAGGAGCCAATGACACCGGAAACAACGGTCGCAGATACAGATGCCACAGCCGGGGCATCTGTAATAGACTTAAGCAACGCAACCGAAGAAGAAATTAAAATCCATGAGCCTGCCGAAATCCAGGATCATCCAGGAAATCAACCGCCCGACCAAATCGGAGATCCTGCATCTTGACGGAAGAAGGAAAAGAATCCAGCCAAAGGAAACGGTCTCAGACCAGATTTTAGACAAGCTCAAGAGTGCATATACGAATGAGGATCTGATCTTCCTTGAAGATATCCATATGAAGGGGATCGAATATAGTATCCTTAAAGCAAGAATTAAGGATATGGCAAATGACGGCGTGATTTACCGCGTTGCAAGCGGTATCTATGCCCTTTCCTTATTGGAAGTTTCGCCGGAACGGCTGATCCGTGAAAAATATCTTTGCCGGAACGGCAAGACAATCGGAGTATATTACAGGGAAAGCATTGCTTATGAATACGGGCTTATCAATGAAAAACCAGATATCGTAAGCATCCAGACAAACAAAGAATCTGGTTTGAAAGGGCGGCTCGTAAACGCATTTGGACAGACAATCCGGCTCATGGGGTGCCGATTCAAAATTAACGATATGACAAAAGAAATAGCAGAAGCACTGAATATTCTTTCGTGCTCCCTTATGAAGATATGCAGCGGGGAAATATCAAAAGCTGAGGCTATAAAACATATTCATGGTCACGCTCTCACCTACGACATGTTCCTTCCGTATATATCTACTCAAAACAAAACTCTGCAAAGATGGGTTAAGGAAATCTTCAATATCGAACCGAAATGAGGTAATTTGTTATGGCAAGAAGAATGTCTATAAAGCGTAAATACCAGACAGGACGCGGAACCAATAAAGGCGTTGATTACGCTCCGTGGATCAAGGCGAGGGAGATTTCCAGCATTGGGACAAAAGGCATTATCAAAGACTGGAAGGACGGTCGCCAGCGCCATCTTCTCTCACAAAACGAGGTTCGTTTCTATTACATCCTCCGATGGAATGACCGTGTCACCGACATCCGAGAGCAGTTCCCGCTTGAGATAGAGAAAACTAAGAAGATTGCCGCCAGCTTCGGAGTAAAACATCCGGGCAACGGAATCGATCCGATGACAACAGATCTTCTGGTAGATTATGTCGATGAAAAAGGAATGATAAGACAGAAGGCATATTCCATCAAAAATGACCGGTCTGTTATTTTTGGCGATATAGAAGATCTGTCAGTTGCCAGAGCGGTCGAAATACAACGGATTGAAATGAGTTATTGGAAACTGAACCAAATACCTTTCCAAATCGTCTTTGGAGATGAAATGAACCATGTACTTGCTTCCAATATCGCCGTCGTTACTTCATTTTATGATACATGTACGGTAAATACACCGCAGAGTTTCCTGTTGTGGCTGCTTGCACATAAATATATAAAAGTAGATATGGAATCAATGCCGCTTGACTTTCCTGCACTTATGGAGGAATACCTTGGTTCTCCAGAAAAGATTGCGCAACAGATGCGGGTAATTCCTGCGAAAGTTGCCAGTCTGATAGAAATGAATATGAACGATGTTATGTGCAATAAATTTAAATAGACTTTTTTACAGGATAATATACATTTTCAGAAAATCAATATCTTGCTAAAAACTGTCGATGTCTGAAACTTTTCTTTGAATATACCGACTGTTGTGATGTAATTTAACAACCGCTGTTTTTCATACGATCAAAAATACATTTCAGGCACATCATCATGTATTGATGAGGTCAGGTACCCATTACACTACAGCCTCCACCAGCACCTTATCTCCCAGCGCGATTTCCTGTACCCCGATATGTTTCTTTTTATTAAAATTAAAGCTAAGCATATATCCCTTCTTCAGATGATAATAATCCAGATAATCCATTAATTGCTGCTCTCCGCGCTCGTTGTACGCATTGCCGCGCCAGATTTTACATTCAATGACAAATTGTTCTCCATGATAATCTATGACCAGATCTGTCCGCTCCCGGTTGCGTGTTCTGGCTTCCACATAACTGTTCCCCTCTCCGTTGATAATTGGTTTCAGAAACAACATAAAATACCTTCTTCCCGCCTCTTCCAGAAATGTCTCATCCTGATCGCCGTACAAATCGTCAAAGCTCTCCACAAAGCGTTCCAGTATCCGCCGGATATTCAGATGGCCGCCTGTGATAAACTGGCTCTTTCCCTGCAGACCTGCGTCATAAAGCTTACTGTCCATGTATTCATCCGATATAAACCAGTTGTAAAGAACCGTCTCAAAAATCCGGTTATGAATAACAGCCGTTCCCTTTTCATTCCTGATAAATCCAAACATGGCGGCAATCTCAATCGAATCATTCATTGCCGTATAAGGAATCGGTTTCCCTGTAAAAAGCAGGTCATAAAGAACCATACGAAGCTTCGGATAATCCTCCAGTTTTCCCTTCAGCGACAAAAACAATGCGTTCGTCTCATTAACCAGAAGCTTAACCGCTTCCACCAGACCATCTTTCGTCCAGGCATCCGCTTTCTCAGGGAACTCCTCGCTTCCCGAAATCCGCTCATCCATGAATTTACACAATCTGGCGACAAGATATGGATATCCACTGGTATAATCATAAATACGATTCGACATATCCTCAATATCCATTCCCGTGTGATAATCCACCTCGTATTCGCGAAGCATACCGGCAATATCGGAAGCAGAAAAATTCATATCCACATTAAAATCTGCCGCAATGTTCCAGGGACTGTTCGTCTTATGCTCCTCATCCGGACGAATCTTCCTCCGAATATTTCTGATATCATAAACCCCCGCCAGAATCACAGACTGGAAGGTGGCAACCTTCGGGCGTTTCAGATAATAAGCCCGCAGCTGCGCCAGAAAATCCAGGAATACCTGATTATTTGTCGCGGTATCCACTTCATCAATAATCAGAACCACTCTCTTGTCCAGCCTTCCGCACCACGTCTTTATGACCCTGAATAATCCACTAAGGGAATTGCGTCTGGCGGTTCCTTCCGCGAAATTCTCAAGCTGTTCCTCTACTTCTTCAGGAAAATCGCCTGCACTGTCCAGTAATTCTTCTGCAAATGCTGCCACAAATGTCTGCTCATCCTCAAAGGACAACGTACTCATAGTCTGAAAATCCAGACTCACCACCTCATAATCACCCCTCAAATACTCCGCAAGAGCATTCAACGTGGTCGTCTTGCCATACTGACGCCCCCGGTTGATTGTAAAGTAATCTCCGTTGTCCACCATCCTCTTAATCTGTTCCAGACGGGAAGTCAGATCGACCATGTAGTGCTTCTCCGGCCTGCATAATCCGTTCACGTTAAAATATTTTGCCATCGTCCGCAACCTCCCTGATATTTTTCATTGTAACATGACCATTCGGATTTTAACAGTCTTCTTTTTTGGAATATGATGGGATCAAACACCCATACAACGCATACGATTCCGATTTTCCGTCTGCAAGCTTTAAAACAAATCGCTATGCGTTCCTGTGCGGGTGAGATATAGAATCAGTTTATCTCCGTCTATCTCGTAGATCAGCAGCCAGTCTGACGTAATATGACATTCCCTGCACCCGCTATAATTTCCTGATAAGTTATGATCCTTATACTTTTCCTGTAAAGGCTCTCCCAAAGCAAGCGTATCTACTACCGCGCCAAGCAAATCAAGATCATATCCTCTCTTTTTTGCCGTCTTTAAATCTCTCTTAAAACGACTGGTTGGAACAATCTTATATTTGTTCATTCATCTATTTCCTCTAAGATTTCAGCAAAACTATTGTAGGTTTTCTTATTCGGATCTTTCTTCAAGTCCTGCACTTCCGCGATTGCTTCGATCGTATCTGCATTAGGCGTCCCATACTGAATAACCGACTGCATGTATCTTACAATATTCCCTTTTACATTTTCACCATTCTTAACTACAATGCTCTTATAAGCGTTATAAATATCCCTGTCCATAGAAAACGAACAGGTAACAACATTACTATTACTCATAATCATTTGCCTCGCTTTCACGTTTCTATAACTAAGTTATCTTACTAAGCATTAGTATATTCTGTCTCCCCTATAATGTCAATTATTTTAACATCTGCTTTGGTTTTGACCACTGAAACCCATCTACAACTTTTTGGGACAAGAGATATCTGTCTCCAACATATTTTGAATACTTCATTTCAACGAATGCGGAATATGATAGGGTCAGGTACCCTACACACCCGCCAAAAACTTTATTTCCCATCAGCCGGAAGATTTTTAAAATAATACATAATAAGAGGAAGCATGACAGCAAACGTCAGGATATCGCTTACAGCCTGCGCCGACTGAATTCCCAAAATACCAAAAAAATGCGTTCCTATTATGATAGTGGGTATAAAGAAAAGACCGTTTCGGAATAATGAGGAAACAAACGCCAGAAACGCCTTTCCCGTACTCTGGAAGGTCATATTGGAAACTACGCCTAACGGTTGAAAAAGCATGCTCACACACTGAAGCCTTAACGCCAGTACCCCGATATCCAGCACCTCCGGATCTTTTCGGAAGATACTGACCGCATAGGGAGCGGCAAAAAAACAGATAACAGCACAGAAGCCTAAAATTCCCTCGCTTAAAATCAGGGTAAATCGAAACGCCTGCTTTACTCTTGAGTATTTTTTTGCCCCGTAATTGTATCCACTCACAGGCTGATAACCCTGGCCAACTCCGAGACCGACAGCAAATGCCAGAAATACGATCCTCGAAACGATACTCATAGCGGCAACTGCGGCATCTCCGTAAACAGCGGCATAATTATTTAACAGCATGGTTGAAATGCTTTGAAGTCCCTGTCTCGACATAGAAGGGAACCCAATGGTTACGATATCTTTAAATTTATTCAGGTCAGGCTTAATGTGCGCAAACTTCAGTTTGACTGACGTTTTTCCCCGCACAAAAAACGAAAGAAGAATAAAAAAGCTGACGATCTGCGAAAATGCCGTGGAAAGACCGGCTCCGTATATTCCCAGGCCAAAATAAAAGATAAGAATCGGATCGCCGATCATATTTAAAAGCGCGCCGGATACAAGACCTATCATCGCATAGTTTGCCTTACCCTCAAACCTCAGAATGTTATTCATGACAAAGCCGCAGACGGTGAAAGGCGCGGCGGCAATGATACATTTTACATAGATGGCTGCATATGGCAAAATTGTTTCCGTACTGCCCAGAAGCCTTAAAAAGGGATTTAAAAAAGCCAGACATATTCCGCCGATAACGATACTTAAAATAAACGCAGTCATAAAAGATATCGTGGCCTATTCTCCGGCTGCTTCTTCATCCTTTTCTCCCAGGCTTCTTGCGATATTGCTTCCGGCTCCCTGACCGAACATAAAACCGATTGCCTGCAAAACGGACATAAAGCCAAAAACAATACCCACAGCTCCGCTGGCACTTAAGCCGATCTGACTGACAAAATAAGTATCCGCTATATTATATAAATTGGTAACCAGCATACTGATCGTAGCCGGTATTCCCAGCGAAAGAATGATCCGGTTCACGGAACCCTCAGTCATTTTTTTATACTGCGCGTCGTTTCTTTCCTTTTGCATCATTCGCACCTCATTCCTGCCATCATTTTTATCCGCATATGGAAACTCTTACCCTGTGTTTCCGGTTATCTCCCGACACCTGTTGCGTGATTATATTTTATTCTCTCACCAGACGCTAATCAAGCAACAATACCCGGCAAGTGTCGCGCGATAAAAAAGAATCCTATGGAATCAAAAATGACCTCCCTGACAAAAGTCACGGGAGGTCTGATATGCCTGAATTTATTAATTTATAAACGTCGTCATCTCAGAAAAATCATTTCTCTCGGTCGGACCGGTGATCGCATCTGCGTCGAGCGTACTTGTGTCTATCGCCTCGCCGATCAGAAGCGCTCCCACAAATGCCATCTCGTCCGGGATACCGAGCTGCTCTTTGTATTCCGCCTGTTTCTCGCCGTTCAGAACCATGGATGGAGACGAGATAATTTTCGTTCCGTAACCAAGGGCCAGAGCCGCGGAGTTCATCGCCTGAGTCGCAAGACCCGCGTCATACTCCTTGCCGTCCCCGCAGGAAATCAGAATGACCAGCGGTGCGTCGGCAATTCCCGCCTTTGCAGTTCCGCCCATAGCTCCGGCCGGCATGCCTGCGCTCATATCGTCGGCAATCTGCTGTAAAACCTCATGAGAGGTTACCGCGGTGAAATGCCAGTTTTGCATATTCATCCCGCTTTGTGCGTTGATTCCGGCTTCCAGAATCATGCGCGCATCTTCCTCCGGCACCGGAGTATCTTCAAAATATTGATTGGTCTTCACTTCGGTCAAATATTGTGCAAACGCTTCGCTGATCCCTGCGTTCGCCGATTCATCAGTGGTATCTGCGGTTATCTCTTCCGTCTCCGCTGTTTCTGTTTCCGTTTCCGCATCCGTCAACACTTCTGACTCTGCCGCTTCCGTTACTGTTGCTGTTGTTTCTGCTGTCGTCTCTGCGGCAGCACTGGAACAAGCGGTCAAAGCAGCTGCAACCAACAGGGAAACAAGCCATCTTTTCTTCATAAAACGGTTCCTCCTTCATCAATGATTGAGATTATTATAATCTGATTAATGAAAAGTATCAAGCGTAATAAGTTTATCCTATCCTGACAATCCCCCGTTCGCCTGCTCTTACCGTCCCGTTTTTCACCCAACAATATACAACAACCTGTATGATGTGCTGAAAAGGCTGTTAAACCCTTCGAACAATTTTACGATTTCTCCCTGAGTCATTTTCAGCTTGCCTCATTGACACTGAGCTTGAGCAGCCGGAATCGATGTATGTTATTGAAGCAAAACAACTGAATTATTTTCACAGCGCTTGACAAACTACTTCTTTGGAAGTATCTTATAAGTAACTCTAAAGAAGTACAAGGAGAATCCTTTATGGATAAACTTATTTTGTATCACGGTTCACCCATCATCATAGAAAAGCCTGAGTTCGAAAAAGGAAAAGCAAATAACGATTATGGCAGAGGTTTTTATTGTACCGAGCATATCGAACTCGCAAAAGAATGGTCCTGCAGTTTGAATACGAACGGATATGCAAACAAGTATGAGCTTGATACGCAAAATTTCAGAATTCTGAATTTATCCGACGATGAATATACCATTTTGAACTGGCTTGCCATTCTGATTCAAAACAGAAAAGCAAGATTGTCAACTCCGGTTGCCGTTCGTGGAAAGGACTGGCTCATTAAAAATTTTCTTCCGGAATATACGGATTATGATGTAATCGTGGGTTATCGGGCGGACGATTCGTATTTTTCATTCGCAAGATCATTTTTGAGTAATGAAATTTCGCTGTCACAGTTAAGTCGGGCAATGAAACTCGGCAAACTCGGGGAACAGTATGTAATCAAATCTAAAAAAGCATTTGATGCCATAACCTATATCGACAGTACCCTTGCCGATAACCGTGTCTATTATGCAAAAAGAGTAAAAAGGGATCAAGATGCCCGTGCCGCATACTACAAAGAACTGGAAACTGATGACATTAACGGTATATTTATGCGAGATATTATCAGAGAGGAGATCAAACCGGATGACCCACGCTTACGCTGAGGAATATTTAGACGATGCAATGCGAAACTTAGGCGAGGCTTTTGATTATGCAGTCAACGCCTGTAAAATAGATATGGAAGAATTCATGCAATACTTTATCAGCGGTAAATATGCAGAACAATTCGGAAACGGAAATCCAAAAATAATATCCGGCATGTCAGGCACAGAACTAACAATTAACATTATTTCGGAATCGGGAAAAGACATGAACTTCCCCGAAAGCCAGACAATATATGATTATTCTGCGGAATACTGGTGCGGATGGATTCTGGCATATTATCAATGGTACACCGCACGCTCTTTCAAAAATATATATGATTATATATCTATGGCAGAGATATATAAACTCTACCCGATCTTACACGAAGCACCCGAAGATAAGTTTGTGGATACCGTAAATGCTATGATCTCAGGCAAAATCGGGACAACCGCACTTCAGGCACAGCGAAAAAGAATTGGCTTAACTCAGGCACAGCTTGCCGGGAAAGCAAATGTAAATTTACGAACACTGCAACAGTATGAACTTGGTGCAAAAAGCATCAATAAAGCATCCTTTCAAACAGTAATGGCGCTTTGTCATGCACTTGACTGTCAGGCAGAAGATATTTTAGAGTATTAAACCGTACACAAAAAATTTGCACCTCTGCCTGTTAGTCAGAAATGCAAATTTTTTATGACTCTTCATTTCAACTGACTCATGTCTCTGTTTATTTCAGATACGTTCCAAAGAAAGATTCGATCTTGTCGAATGGAATCACATCCATCTGGTCATACAAGTCTGTATGCACGGCTCCCGGAATAATCATCAGTTCCTTGTTCTCACCCGTCAGTTTCGCAAAAGCATCCCTGCTGAAGTAACACGAATGTGCCTTTTCTCCATGAATAATGAGTACAGCGTTGCGGATCTCCTGGCTGTACTGCAAAATCGGCATATTCATAAAGGACTCACACCCGGTCACATTCCAGCCTCCGTTGGAATTCAGGCTGCGGGCATGATAGCCCCGGCTGGTCTTGTAATAGTCGTAATAATCCTTTACAAAGAAGGGAGCGTCCTCCGGAAGCGGATCAACAACGCCACCGCCCAGAGCGTAAGTGCCATTTTTGTAATCCAGAGTACGCTGAGTGCAGAGAGCCTTGCGTTTCCCATATCTGGCCTCTTCGCTGTCCTCGCTGTCAAAGTAACCGTTGGCGTTCACACGGGTCATATCATACATGGTGGAAGCGACTGTCGCCTTGATACGGGTATCCAGCGCCGCCGCGTTCAATGCCATACCTCCCCAGCCGCAGATGCCGATGATCCCGATCCGTTCCGGGTCAACATTGTCCTGCACCGAGAGGAAGTCCACCGCAGCCATGAAATCCTCCGTGTTAATATCCGGAGATGCCATATAACGCGGCGTTCCGCCGCTCTCACCCGTATAAGAAGGGTCAAAGGCGATCGTCAGGAAGCCTCGCTCCGCCATAGTCTGCGCATACAAACCGGCCGCCTGCTCCTTCACCGCGCCGAACGGTCCGCACACCGCGATCGCCGGGAGTTTACCTTTAGCGTTTTTCGGCACATACCGGTCAGCAGCCAGCGTGATCCCATACCGGTTATGGAACGTCACCTTACTGTGTTCGATCTTTTCACTCTGTGGGAATGTCTTGTCCCATTCATTTGTTAACATAAGCGGTTCATTCATTGTGTTCTGTCCTTTCCGATTGATTTCAAATTCAGATTGTTATAAAATCCAGATTCATTTCACATCCTGTTTTCTCTTTTATTGGTACTAAATGTCTGTCATTATTTTATATCGGAACAGATGAAATGACAAATACTTAATTTCTATTTCTGATTATTCCCATAACGTATATCTGGCTGGTTTTTCACTAACCTTCACTGACCTTTATGGATCGTTCATTGCTCTCTATATTTTATTAACCGTTCCCTCATGAGTGATGCTGAAGTTTTTCATACCTGAACACGAATGGATAACGGCATAACGATCAACAATACATAGGACGCCAGCCGGAACCATTTCACATACTTTGGAATTTCCCTGGCCATTCTGCCGGACAACGCCCCGGAAAGAACAGCAAGAAATAAAACAGGACTGACAGCACTTGCAGCCGAGAATATTGCGCCTGTCAATCCTGCCAGCGGAGCGGAAAGAGTAAACGCGCACCCCATGACTAACAATAGAGGAGCGCACGGGGTAAAACCATATACCATGCCGGCCACAAAAGCAGGCCAGACGCCAAAAGGCAATTCATCTGCTTTCACGCCGCAGCTGTTACAGTTCTGACATCCACTGCGTTGCTTTCTCTCCTCAATCCCCCACCGGGCAGCCATAATCAGGCCGATTCCGCCCATTGCCAGCCGGACCATCAAACGCAGATTAAAAGAACCAATATATCCGTCCGCGTCAATAAAACAATTTCCAGCCAGAGAAGCGGCTGTGCAGAGGACGGTCACGCTCAGAATCTTTCCGAAAAAGAAATTTGCAAAGGCTGAAATTCCCGTTTTTACTCCATTCCCATGGGAAATGACATAGGAAGACAGGAATACACTGACAACTGAGCCGCAACAGGTTCCACACCCAAGACCGACGACCGCTGCCGTAACAAAAACAGGCAAATATACTGTCATCACTGTTTTATCCCCTTTCACTGGCAATCAGCGCCGCCCCAATTGCCCCGTTAAACTGCGGATGATCCGCCACATACACAGGTCTCATCAGCTCTTCTTCAAAAGCCTTCCGGATACCGATATTCATCGCCCCTCCGCCGGTCATCAGGATATCTCCGTTTCGTTCTGATTTTTTCATCATCTTAATGATTCGTTTTGCCATGGATAAGTGCATCCCCGCCAGGATATCCTTCCGGTCGAACTGGCGGGCAACCAGTGAGATAACCTCCGACTGTGCAAAAACTACACAGGTACTGTTGATATCACAGGGCTCCCTGCTTTCGAGAGATAATGGGCCGACCTGATCGATGGTTGTTTCCAGAAGCTGTGCGATGACCTCCATAAATTTGCCGGTTCCGGCAGCGCATTTATCGTTCATTGTAAAATTTTTAATATTGTAGTCCCTGTCCAGATAGATGATTTTGCTGTCCTGACCGCCAATATCAACGATCATGCCAGGAAGGAAACCATCCGGAGCGGTAATCCGGGCGCCGCAGGCGTGAGCAGTGATTTCAGAAATATCATCGTCCGCGACGGAAAGAATTTTCCTGCTGTATCCCGTTGCCATCGTATAGCCGATATCGTCCCTCGAAATTCCGGATTGATAACAGAGTTCATCCAACAGAGAGGCCGCCGACTGATTATTATCAATCCCCGTGCTGCGCGCCATCGTACCCACTACCTGACCGTCCTTTAAAAGAGCGGCCTTCAGATAGGTGGAACCTCCGTCTAATCCTGCAAAATATGATTTCATAGCACTTTCTCTCCTGATTTTTTCCGTACAACATCTCTCCGCTTAATCAGCTCAATAAACGCCTCAATACGAATACGAAGCTGTTCCACATCTTCCTCATTGTAATCGCTTTCCACGCGGATAACGGGAATGTGAAGTTCTTCCAGTTCTTCCTCCAGTCTCTGATATTCATAATCGTAAACCAGACACCCCCGCAGAATATGGCAGATAACTCCCTGTACCTGGTAGTCTTTTATCATCTGACGAATACGAAAGATGCGCTGGCGGTTTTCTACAAACGACGGGCAGGTACAGGGCCGGATATAACGATTTGCAATCGCCCGCATCATACCGTCCAGACTTCTGTCCGTAACGACAACCGGATCATACAGGCTGCGCTCCCCCAGACAGGTCTCATCCGCCACCAGCATCCCTCCCATTTCCTCGATGAGAAGCGGAATTTTTATATTGGGAAATGTAACAGGAGAACCGGTTATCAAAATGCGTGGACGATTTTCCCTTGCCACAAACTGACGTTTGGCAAGGCGCCCCGCAAGTTCCTCATTCACCCTGTGCAGACATTCCCCCCATTCCAGAGCAGGCATATAAGACAGCGCGTTCATGATCGCCATAGCCTGTGTGCCATACAGGAGATATGGTACATTCCGGCGAAAAGTAAAGAAACGGCTCATCTCATACTGCGCATAACCACGCCGGTTAATGCTTTCAGCCAATGTTCCGGCAGTAACACGTCCCCCGGTATATTGTTCCAGAACCGGAATCAGGCGGTACAATTCCCGCAAAAACTGCTCCGTGTCGGAATCCTGTTCCTTTGACGATGGAACAGAGAGAATAGCTGTAGGACGCCGCTCTCCCAGCATCCCCGCCAGCTTCTTTTTACAGTCGCAGGTAACAGGAATAATGAAAAGCTTACAATCCTCATACAGAGGGGAAATTCCCATTTCCTCCATCCCCAGCACGGCTTTGACCAGAGGACAGGCGTCTCTCGGCGCTATCCCGTCGCCTATAGAATAAGCGGTATAACTGCCGGAGCAGAGACGCACCGGTACCGCTCCCGCCGCTTCTACCAGCTCCGGTGGAACCATCAGACAGAATGTTCCAACCGTTTTCCTTTCCGCGATCATGGAAACCGGCTGAAAATCGACCGATACCTGCTTCAATACATCCAGAAAAGGCCGAACCGACTCCGGAAGATTCCCCAGCGCAGCGATACGACGAAGATAAGAGGAAGCTACCCGCATGGATTTTTGGCGGAAAAGTAATTTTCTCCGTTCGTCAATCCCATTCTCACTCATCGTGATCCTCCTCCCTCTTCGCTTCAGCTGGCGTTTCTTTTCTTTGCATGGTCCGATAACGGGAAAGAAACGTCATCCGATCCGAGCTGTAAATCTTCTTCCCGCAAAAAGTAAACGAAAGCGCTCCCGTTTCCGGGCATTTGCCGATACATTCGCCGCACATCAGACAATCGACCGTCTGGATATTTTCCGTTTCCCGTTCTGTGTAAATCTCCTTTAAGCGCATCGGACAGACTTCATAACACCCGCCGCATTCCGTACAGGCAACGCAGTCTTTTTTCAGATGAAACAGATTATATTTATGGAACAGCCCCATCAGATAACCGAGCGGACAGACCAGACACCAGAACCGTCGGATAAAAAAACTTCCCACAAGTATGATAACGGCCAGAAACCCTCCCAGATAAAGATTCGTCCAGAAGCCTCCCTGCGCGGTATTAAATACTTTGAGCGGGCAAATATCACAAAAGTCAATCCCGGCAAAAAACGCGCCGAAAAACAGAACGATCCAAAGCCATTTTACCGGCTGGAGAATGCGATACATCCGATCCGTCACCGTAACCGGGCGGATGTGCAGCGCGCGGCGTATCTGATCCATCACATCCTGGATCAATCCGGCCGGACACAGAAACCCACAGAGAATTCGTCCCAGAAACACAAAGGACAAAAGGAGCGTAACCGTAAACAGGACGATATAGCGGACCGTGCGCATAGGAAATGCCTCTCCACCGCGCAGCAAAAGGTTCGGCAGATGGGATAAATAATAACAGGGCATTTCCACAATCTGATCCATGTTAAACGGGCACGCGAAGGATGGAATGGCGATTTCATTTCCGACCTGTCCCTGCCCGGTCAGTTTTCCCAGATACGTGAGCACAAACATTCCCGTCAGCATACAGAGCCAGCGAATCAGCAAAAATCTGGAGTCCGTTTTTTCCAGCAGCGAGGTTCCTGGATAAAATCCCGCATGTTCCCGGCTGTATATCCGGTAAGCAGGAGTGTCTCGTTCTGTTTTACAGCGAACAGTCTGGATCAGGATAATCCCGATGACCGCAAGAGCACACACCATCAACAGTGGGATTTGCGCTTTCCAGAAATGCAAACCGCCCAGCGGATAATCCTCCAGTGCATACTGCATCCGATAAACCGCCTGATCATTTTCCGAGATATACTCAGCCGTAAACCCTTCCCGAATATCCCGGATGGGCAGACCGCCAATCCAGCCACGGCTGTCGATCGGATAAATCTTTGAGCTGCCGTCGGCGGATGTAACCGTAATCTCTCCCTCCGTCAACAGCTGGTTATGGAAAAATACCCTTATGTATTTTCGTTCGGAAAACACCAGTTCAAAGGGGATGTCTTCACAGTTAAATATCTGTGGCGTCGGGTTAAATGCCGGTTCTCCGATATCCGCACGGGCAAAATCCCGGATTCGTTCCGGATTTCCGTCTCCATTAATATCTTTCAGACGTTCCGGAAGCACAGCAATCATGTAGTTGCTCATAAGCTCCGCCTGATTCGAAGAAAGCTCTTCCCTGTTCACAGCGGTACTGCCATCTGCTGTGAGTGTATACACCTGCACATCTTCCAAAGAAACCTCTTCCGATACGCCGATGAGGAGTTCTTTTCCCCCGTCGCCATAATCAAACCAGACATCCGAAACCGCACAGTCCGGACGCGGTTGATCCGTCAGGCGGAACGTATAATCCGATGGTTCCATATGGAAATCATAAAGCACGAAATCTTTAGCAAAAAAAGCCGCGACAGTCAGCAGGCCACAGGCCATATATAACAACGCGGCTCCGTATTTTCTTTTCATATGATTTTTGCGCCTTTCCGGTATCGCTGTTGAGTCAGCAGTTCCATAAACGCGTCCAGACGGATGGATAATTGTCCGGTATCCTGACTGCTGTAATCCGTTTCCAGACGGAATACCGGAAGGCCCTGCGCTTCAAAACATTTTTCAAACCGCTCCATCTCAAAATCCGGCTCCACCTGGCCTTTCAGCACCTGATAAATCACGCCGTCAACCGGTCTTTGTCTGATAACCTGCAAAATCCGCTCCATCAGGGTTCTGTTTTGAGCATATGCGCCCGAACAGTCGTTCCGGTAAAATTGGATTGCACGTTCTGACGCTGACAATTTCTTTGTATCGCTCTCACCATCCACCCCTGCCAGTTCCCATGTCGTACTGTCAATATGAGCACTGATATACATTCCCGCGTCCTCAATCAGAAACGGTACCTTATAATTGGGGAAATACACAGGAGACCCCATCAGCAGGACATTTGCACGATGATTAATGCCGGACAAATCTCGTCTTTGGGCTGTTTTTTTCATTTCTTCGACAAGAACAGACAGATGAAACGTCCACTCCCGGATATCCGTCGCCCAGAAATAACTGAACAGAAGAAACATCCGCAGGCTGCCAGACACCAGATCCCTTCTCTCATACGCAATTTGAAGAAAACGGCGTATCTGTGCGCGGCAATCGGACAAATCCTTACAGGCCCGTCCAAGCGCCCGGAAGCCAATCCGTTTGCCCGTGTGGGCAGAGAGGGCCTCTCTGCAGTCTTCCCACTGTCGGAGCCATTTTTCCTCCGCCCATAAATCCTTAGCAGGAGGAAAATCGATGGTGTGTACCCGATATCCGGACTGTCTCAGTATCCCTGCCAGCTTTCGGTTATTATCACTCACAACCGGGATCAAAATCAGAATGTCACGCGGGGAAATATCTTCAGCGCCGATGAGATATCCCAATGCGGAACGGCTTACGCCGTCCGCATCTCTCGGCAGCCTGTCGCCGCCCCAAGCGCCTGTCTGCATGCTGCCTCCGAACACCCGGTGACAACATGCGCCAGAGGCGAGCAGCAGTTCCTCTGGCACACTGCTCCCCAGCGCAATAACGGTTCCTTTCTTACAGTTATCCTTTGTCAAAAGACATCCGTTTTCCGCTGTTTCGAAAAAGTAATCCAGTTCTTTCCATAGCGGTGCGGCCTGGTTCAGCCTGTCCAGCGCATCCCGAATTTCCTGCCTGTATAAAAGGACTTCCCTTGACATCGGATTTATTGAAACGCTTCCATAAAGAAGCTCTCCAGCTTATCAAAGGGAATGATATCCATCTGATCATACAGATCGGTATGGTTTGCCCCAGGGATGATCATCAGCTCTTTGTTGTCTCCCTCAAGAAGCTCATAAGCTGCTTCGCTGTACATCAGGGAATGTGCCTCTTCTCCATGTACCAGAAGAACCGCGCTGCGAATCTCCGGCGCATACTCGAATAACCGCATATTCATCAGGGAACCGCTGGCCGTAGCCGCCCATCCGTTGTTGGAATTGAGCGAGCGTGGATGATAACCACGTTCAGTCTTATAATAGTCATAATAATCCTTCACAAACTGCGCAGAATCCTCCGGAATCTCATCCGCCACGCCGCCTGCCAGAGTGTAGGAACCGTTTTTGTAATCCTCCGTCCGCTGGTTGTTATACGTGACACGCGCCTCATATCTGCCCTCTTCATCAACCGAATCAAAATATCCAAGCGCGGTATTCCGGCTCATATCATACATCGTCATCGCCGCCGTTGCCTTGATTCTGGTATCCAGCGCCGCCGTCTGGAGAGCCATGCCGCCCCAGCCGCAGATGCCGATGATACCGATCCGCTCCGGGTCAACATTGTCCTGCACGGACAGGAAATCAATCGCCGCCTGATAATCCTCTACATTGATGTCCGGCGAGTTAAAATATCTGGGATATCCGGAGCTTTCACCGGTATAAGACGGGTCAAACGCGATCGCGAGGAAACCTCTTTTCGCCATCTCCTGCGCGTAAAGACCGGAGCTCTGCTCCTTGACTGCGCCAAACGGTCCGCAGACAGCGACAGCCGCAAGCTTACCGGTATATTCCTTCGGCTCGTACAGATCAGCTGCCAGCGTGTTGCCGAAATGGTTGACAAAAGTCACTTTCCGGTGGTTCACTTCATCGCTGAGTTCAAAGACCTTGTCCCATTCATCCGTAAGCACAATGTCTTCCACCTGAATTGTGGTGTCCTCGATCTCTCCGTAATTAACGGCTCCTGTGGTCTGCGCGGCAGATTCTTCTTCTGCTTTCTCCTCCGTCTCCGCGACGGCAGTCGTCTCCGCCTCTGTTTCCGCCGCAGCGGTCTGCTCTGTCGTCTGTGCCTCCGTGGTGGTCTGGCTGCTCTGAGCCGAGCATCCTGTGCTCATCAATACCGCCAGTGCCAATGCCCCTGCCATCATCTTTCTCCAGTTCTTTTTCATAGAATTCTCCTTTCTTTCGAAATCCCTGTTAGTCTGTTGCTCTGCCGTTTTCATACTCCGTTGTAACGACATTGTACATTCCGAATGCAGAAATGTAAAATACTTAAAAGTAATTTCCAGTTATTCTTGTATCAAATAACTATTTCTGCTATACTATCTCCATATTGTGAATTTCTGATAAGCTATAGTATATATACCAACAACGTAGTCTCTGCAGATATTCTTCCTCCGCAGAGACGGCTCTTTCGCATATAACAGAACTTTCAACAAGGTATCATCTCTCGGAGGTAGTATTATGGAATTACGGGTATTGCGATATTTTCTGGAGGTCGCCCGCAGGGGAAGTGTCACAAGGGCGGCTGAACATCTTCATGTTTCCCAGCCCACGCTGTCCCGGCAATTAAAAGAATTAGAAGAAGAATTAGGGAAAAAATTATTCGTACGGAGCAATTACAGTGTGAAACTGACCGACGAAGGGATGCTGCTGCGCACGCGGGCGGAAGATATCCTCGACATGGTAGATAAAACCACGGATGAATTTAAATCCATGGATGACATCAGCGGAGGCGACATCCGGATCGGCTGCGCCGAATCCGACGGAATCCGCTTTCTGGCCCACGCCGCAAAAGCATTGCAGAACAGATATCCCCGTATCCGGTATCATCTTTACAGCAGCGGGACCGATTCCGTCACAGAACGGCTGGACAAAGGGCTTCTGGATTTTGCCATCATCGTTCAGGAGGCTGATCCGGAAAAATACAATTATCTGAAAATTCCCTCTTCCGATGACTGGGGACTGCTCATGAGAAAAGACCATCCTCTGGCAGATCGGACCTCTATCCGATTGGAAGATTTACTGAATCTGCCCATTATCACCTCCCGCCAGAGTGTAACCGAGGATTTCCCCCGATGGTTCGGAGAGAAACAGGACAAGCTGAATATCGTCGCCACCTATGACCTGATTTTCAACGCATCGATCCTGGTCAAAGAAGGACTAGGCTGCGCACTCGGCTTTGATAAACTGGTTGATACCGG
>JAJBUA010000101.1 GCA_020860565.1 Clostridiales bacterium | reverse complement strand
CCCCCGCCCCCCCCCCCCCGCCCCCCCCCCCCCCACCCCCACCCCCCCCGCCCCCCCCAAAAACCAATGCCAGTCAAGGTGCAAAATGATCTGCCGGCCAGAGCAATTCTGGAATCGGAAAACATCTTTGTCATGGACGAGACGCGTGCGCTGAGCCAGGATATCCGTCCGCTGCAGATTTTGATCTTAAATCTGATGCCGATCAAGGAGGATACCGAGATGCAGCTGCTGCGGGCATTGTCGAACACTCCTTTGCAGGTAGACTGTACGTTTCTGATGGTTTCTACCCACGAATCGAGGAATACGTCTCAGAGCCATCTGAATAAATTTTACATCACTTTTAAGGATATCTGCAGATATAAATTTGACGGAATGATCATTACCGGTGCGCCGGTGGAAAATCTGGCGTATGAGGACGTGAATTACTGGGATGAACTGAAGACGATCATGGAATGGACAAAGACCCATGTTCATTCTACGCTGCATCTCTGCTGGGGAGCGCAGGCGGCTTTATATTATCACTATGGGATCCCGAAATATCCGCGGGAGAAAAAGTTATCCGGCATCTATCGCCATAAGGTGCTTCATCATAAAGTGCCGCTGGTGAGAGGGATGGACGATTACATTATGGCGCCGCATTCCCGCTATACCGAGGTGCGCCGGGAAGATATCGAGAAATTCCCGGAGCTTAACATTCTGGCGGAGTCAGAGGAAGCGGGAGTCTTTCTGATTCTGCGCAATGACGGAAGTCAGATTTTCCTGCAGGGGCACCCGGAATATGACCGCATGACGCTCAATATCGAGTATCACCGGGACCTGAAGAAAGGCCTGAACCCGGATCTCCCGGTCAATTATTATGAAAATAATAATCCCTACAGCCGGCCGATCCTTTCCTGGCGGACCACCTGCAACACATTGTATGCGAACTGGCTGAATTATTATGTCTACCAGACGACCGATTACATCCTGAAGATGGATGAAGATTAAAAGGACGCAAAATGATGAAAAAAGAGATAATTTTAGCGTCCGGCTCTCCGCGCCGCAGCGATCTGTTGCATCAGGTCGGCATCAGTCCGGTCATCTGTCCGAGCAGGGCGGACGAAGCAATCTCAGAGACGAGGCCAGATCTTGTGGTACAGGAGCTGGCGTCCAGAAAAGCACAGGAAG
Organism: Clostridiales bacterium; assembly: GCA_020860565.1. Lineage (GTDB taxonomy): Bacteria > Bacillota > Clostridia > Lachnospirales > Lachnospiraceae > Brotaphodocola. Next base: position 7,952 of record JAJBUA010000101.1, on the reverse strand, counting down.
TGGCGTCCCGTTATGAAGGACAGGATGTGATTGTACTCGGCGCAGACACAGTGGTGTCCATCGATCACGAGATCCTGGGCAAGCCGGGCTGCGAGCAGAAAGCCGAAGAGATGATCACACGCCTTCAGGGCAGGACACATCAGGTATATACAGGCGTCAGCCTGATCTTCACCGGGACAAAAGAACAGATCACCTTCGCCGAAAAAACCGACGTACATGTCGCACCAATGACCCGGGAACAGATCCGGCGTTACATCGCCGAAGGGGAATCCCTGGACAAAGCCGGAGCCTACGGCATCCAGGGAAAATTTGCTGCCTACGTAACCGGCATCTCCGGAGACTACAACAACGTCGTCGGCCTGCCCCTTGCACATGTCTGCCAGGTGCTGAGAGAGAAAGAAGAAATGTGATATTACTTACGAGAATGCGCTTCGGCGCATTTTTGTGTGTTTCTCTCAGGGACGGGCGTTTATCAGTAACACATAATGTATCTTTTCCCCAAATTCAGCCATACTGTCAATAAGCCAAAAAAATGGCACCCATTTCAAAAACCTCGCCAGAAAGGACAGACAGCATGAGCCAATACCGATATTTGACCAATTATTTAAAGGACCTGATCCCAGTCCCCTTTGAACTGGAAACCGCAGAAGAATTTTACCAGATCGGAGACGGTCCCGCGCGTTTTCATGTAAAAATAAAGAAGGATATCCCCAAACGCAGCCTTCTGCGCAGCACCTCACTGGCGCTGGGCGAAGCCTATATGAACGGAGATCTGGAGATAGACGGAGACCTGTATGACGTGCTGGATACCCTGATGGGAGAGATCGGACGTTTTAAGAAGGACAGCTGGGCGTTGCACAGCCTGTTATACACCTCGCTGAGCAGGCATAATCAGGAAAAAGAAGTCACCTCACATTATGATATCGGAAATGACTTCTACCGGTTATGGCTGGATGAGACAATGAGCTATTCCTGCGGATACTTTCCGGAGGAGAATATCTCACTATTTGATGCTCAGGTGGGGAAAACAGACCATATTTTAGAGAAATTACAGCTAAAACCGGGTATGAAACTGCTGGATATCGGCTGTGGGTGGGGATTTCTGCTCAAACGTGCGGCAGAGCATTATGATGTAAAAGGAGTAGGGATTACGCTGGCAAAGGAGCAGTATCGCCAGTTATCAGAAGAGATTCACAGCGCCCATATGGAGGACCGGCTGGAAGTGCACCTGATGGATTATCGCGATCTGGCAGAATTAAATCAGGCTCCGTCTGATGAGGAAGGCGGGCATTTTGCGTCAGGCAACCGGCTGTGGAACGAACTGTGTGCGGGCGAATGCTTTGACCGGGTTGTCAGCGTGGGGATGATCGAACATGTGGGACGGGACAACTACGATGAATTTTTTAATTGCGTGGATCAGGTGCTGAAGCCGGGAGGGCTGTTTCTGCTTCATTTTATCAGTGCGCTGGAGGAACACAGCGGAGATCCGTGGATCCGGAAATATATTTTTCCGGGCGGTGTGATTCCAAGCCTGAGGGAAATCATCAGTCTTTTGCCGGAGGTGAGATTTTATACGTTGGATGTGGAAAGCCTGCGCCGCCATTATGTGCGCACGCTGGAGTGCTGGCGGGAGAATTTTTCTGCGCATCGGTTAGAGATTACACAAAAATTCGGAGAAAATTTCACCCGGATGTGGGATCTGTATCTTGCGTCGTGCGCGGCGGCATTTCATCATGGAGTGGTGGATCTGCATCAGATCCTGCTGTCTAAGGGCGTCAATAACGAATTGCCGATGACCCGCGTGGTATAGAGCTATAGAGCGGCCGGTATCAGCTATCGGGCGTGCTGGGAAACGTGAAAGAGAAAAAGCATACCACCATAGAAAAAGCACAGGACGCAGATCGGAACAAGGGTAATGAAAAAAAGCGGAAGATTTTGAAACCAGTGTAAAAAGCTGCTGCCGGTCAGCAGCTTTTCGTAATAAAACATAAGAAACCAGGTGATGCCGATGGCAGTCAGCAGACAAAACGCCGGTCTGCCGATCATATCCGCCGCATCCCAGGAAAAGGAAACGAGATATTTCAGGGAGATGAGGTGCATGGCCGCGAGAAAGATCTCGCTGAGCAGCATTCCGGTCAGATAGGCGCGGATCCCGAAGACGGGGATGCCAAAGAAAACAAAACAAAGCCGGATAAGAAGCGCGGCGGTATTCTGCCAGAAGGTCGTTCTTGTGTGGCCGAGACCATTTAAGATGCTGCCCATGGTGGCAGCCAGGTAGAGAAACGGACACAGCCAGGCCAATGTGCGGATAAAATAGCCGGCTTCCGGCACGTGAAAGATGCTGCTGCCAAGTGTGCCGCCGTACATGGTAAAAACGCCGATGCAGAGGATCCCCATATAGAGACTGTACCGCAGAGAGAGGGAAATGCTCTCGGTGATGGCGGATTCTTTCCCTTCTGCCTGTGCCTGAGCGACGCCGGGGAGGAGCAGCACGGCCATCGAATTAGAGATGGCTGAGGGAAAGAAGATAAACGGCAGCGCCATGCCGGTCAGAGTGCCATAACAGGCCAGCGATTCGGAGGAGGTGAGCCCGGAGAGCTCCAGACGGCTGGGGATCCAGACTGCCTCCGCGCTGCTTAAAAGATTGAGTACAAGCCGGTTGCCCATAAGAGGAAGGGCGAGTGAGAGGAGCGGCTCGCCAAAGGCAGCAAGATGAAAGAGGGTATAGGGTTCCTGCTTCCGTGATTTGCCGGCGGGTGGGAAGAAGGCCATGCAGATAACCGTGAATATTGCTGCTGCGGCTTCTCCGGCGAGATGGCCGATGACCGCAAGCATCACGGAAAACTCTTTTCCCTGCTGCTGCCAGATCCGGACAAGCAAAAAGACGAGGATCATGCGGCTGACCTGTTCCGCGATCTGGGAGAATGCCGGAACGCGGGATTTCTGCATACCATAATAATAGCCGTTGATGCAGGCATGCAAAGCGGCGAAGGGAACCGAGATGCCCATAAAGGGAAGATATCCGGCACAGTCTGGTTTCAGGAGAATATGATCGGCGAGAAACGGTGCGTTCCGGCAGATCAGGGCGGCCAGAGTGACAGACATTCCGAGAGAAATGACCGTACCGGTCAGAAAGATCAGCTTCCCGCGCCGGACATTGGCGGCGATGAGCTGGGAGAGCGCAGTCTGAATCGAACCTGCGCACAGGGAAAAGCAGATGCCATATATGGGATGAATCATCTGAAAGATGCCCAGTCCTTCGGCGCCGATCCTGCGGGATAAAAAGATCCGATAGAAAAAACCCAGTATCCGACAGATGAAGCCGCTGCCGGTCAAAAGCACAGCGCCGGTGAGAAATGCACGTTTTCTGGGGGAAAACTGGCTGAAAGGATTCACAAAAACCACCGCCGGTCAGTAAATTAATATATTATAGTAAAAATATTTCGGATTTATACCGTTTTGCGCTATTGAAACCTGCGGTTGACGTGCTATAATGAGCGAAAGTGAGAAAAAATTTAATTCCTATTGATTTACTATGAATTGAATAGTATAATAGGCGCATGCAAGAATTCCCATGAAAGGTGGATTTTATAGAATGAAAAAGTTAATTTATCTGGATAACGCGGCGACGACCAGAGTAAATCCCAAGGTTCTGGAGGCGATGACGCCGTATTTCTGCGAACTGTATGGAAACCGGTCTTCCGTATATAGTTTTGCAGATTCGGCAAAGGACGCCGTAGATCACGCGCGTGAGACGATTGCAAAGAGCATCGGGGCGAAGACCAACGAGATCTACTTTACCGGAGGCGGTTCCGAGGGCGATAACTGGGCGATCAAGGCGACCGCCGAGGCGTATCGGTCAAAGGGCAACCATATCATCACGACTAAGATCGAGCATCACGCGGTTCTGCATACATGCCAGTATCTGGAGCAGCATGGCTTCGAGGTTACGTATCTGGATGTGGACGAGGAGGGCTTCGTCCGGCTGGAGGATCTCAAGGCGGCGATTCGTCCGACGACGATCCTGATCTCGATCATGTTCGCCAATAATGAGATCGGTACGATTGAGCCGATTAAGGAGATCGGCGCGATTGCAAAGGAGCACGGGATCCTTTTCCATACCGATTCCGTACAGGCTTACTGCCATATCCCGATTGATGTGGACGAGTGCCATATCGATATGCTGAATACAAGCGCACATAAGATCTTCGGGCCGAAGGGCGTCGGATTTATGTACATCCGCACGGGCGTCAAGATCCGCTCGTTTATCCACGGCGGTGCGCAGGAGAGAAAACGCCGCGCCGGCACGGAAAATGTACCGGGGATCGCAGGCTTTGGAAAAGCGGTGGAACTGGCGATGGAGACACTGGATGAACGGATCGCATATGAGACCAGACTGAGAGATCACCTGATCGACCGTGTCCTGGCGGAGATTCCCTATTCGCGCCTGAACGGACCGCGTGAGAACCGTCTGCCCAATAACACAAACTTCTGTTTCCAGTTCATTGAGGGCGAGTCCATGCTGATTCTGCTGGACGACGTCGGCGTATGCGGTTCGAGTGGTTCTGCCTGCACGTCCGGATCTCTGGATCCGTCTCATGTGTTGCTGGCGATCGGTCTGCCTCATGAGATTGCGCATGGTTCTCTGCGCCTTACATTGAGCGAAGAGACCACGATGGAGGATATCGATTTTGTGGTTGATAATCTGAAGCGGATTGTGCAGCGGTTAAGAGATATGTCCCCGCTGTATGCGGATTTTATCAGCAAACAGGAGAAAAAATAACGACCGAGAACGAAGGAGATCATAGAGATGAATTATTCAGAGAAAGTAATGGACCATTTCCAGCATCCGAGAAATGTCGGTGAGATCGATGGGGCCAGCGGCGTAGGCACGGTGGGAAATGCAAAATGCGGCGATATCATGAGGATTTTCCTGGATATCGATGAAAATCAGGTGATCCGCGACTGCAAGTTCAAAACCTTTGGCTGCGGCGCGGCGGTAGCGACCAGCAGTATGGCGACCGAGATGGTGAAGGGAAAGACGATACAGGAGGCCATGGAAGTGACCAATAAGGCGGTGATGGAGGCTCTTGACGGGCTGCCGCCGGTGAAGGTACACTGTTCGCTGCTCGCGGAGGAGGCGATTCACGCCGCTCTGTGGGATTACTGCCAGAAAAACGGGATTATCATTGATGGCCTGAAGAAGCCGAAGAATGATATCAGCGAAGGGGAAGAGGAAGAAGAGTATTAATGTTAAACCACGGAAATCAAAGAGTGGTAGTGGGAATGTCGGGCGGCGTCGATTCATCGGTGGCCGCCCTGCTTTTGAAACGGCAGGGATACGATGTGATTGGCGTGACCATGCAGATCTGGCAGGATGAGGAGGAAAAAGTCCTCGAGGAGAATGGCGGCTGCTGCGGACTGAGCGCGGTGGAAGACGCCCGCCGTGTGGCGAGCCGGATCGGGATTCCGCATTACGTGATGAACTTTAAGGCGGAATTTAAAAAGTATGTCGAGAACTATTTTATCGACGAATACATTCATGGACGGACGCCGAATCCCTGTATCGCCTGCAACCGGTATGTCAAATGGGAATCTCTGCTTTCCCGCAGTCTGGCAATCGGCGCAGATTATATCGCAACCGGCCATTATGCGCGGGTGGAGAAACTGCCGGACGGTCGTTTCTCACTCCGACAGTCGGTAACAGCGAGGAAGGATCAGACTTATGCGCTTTACAATCTGACGCAGGATCAGCTTTCGCGGACGCTGATGCCGGTGGGCGAATACAGTAAGGAAGAGATCCGGACCATTGCAGAGGAGGCCGGCCTGCCGGTAGCGCAGAAGCCGGACAGCCAGGAGATCTGTTTTATCCCGGATCATGATTATGCGGCATACATCCGCAAAAATACGGATGCTGATCTGCCGACGGGAAATTATGTGGACCGGGAAGGCAATGTCCTGGGTCGGCATCTGGGAATCACTCATTATACGATCGGACAGCGCAAGGGATTAAATCTCGCCATGGGACATCCTGTGTATGTCACCGAGATCCGTCCGGAGACCAACGAGGTAGTGATCGGAGAGGCGGAGGACGTCTTTACCGATACGATATTCTGCGACCGGCTGAACTGGATGGCAGTTGACGGTCTGCACGGGGATGAACGTATGGTACGGGCAAAGATCCGGTATAATCATGCGGGGGATCCTTGTATGATCCGCAGGGAGGGTGATGATCTGCTGAGATGTACATTTCCGGGCAGAGTACGCGCGGCAACGCCCGGACAGGCGATCGTATTTTATGATGAAAATGACTATGTGTTAGGGGGAGGTACGATCCGATGAGAAAAAAAGCAACGACGATTCTGCTGGCTGCGGTATCTGCTGGGATAATTCTGGGCACCGCAGGCTGTCAGACCGGGAAATACGAAAAAGTTGATATGGAATCGATTCGGGAAGAAAACCGGCAGTCGCAGGCAGATCTGGAGGATAAGGAAACCCTGACGGTGGGCACTTCCAATGTGATTATACAGGGGGAAGGCCAGACGGCAACTCAGGAAAATCATTCTGAGGAAATTGTATGGGAGGCCTGCAGCGATGTTGTGTATGTAAGTGCAGACCGGCTGAATATCCGGAAGACAGCGGGAACCGACGGAGAGATCATAACTGTCCTTGAGATGGGCGAGGAACTGACGCGGACCGGCGTGGACCCGGCAGGAGAATGGACCCGGCTGGAATATGATGGCGGAACCGCTTACGCAGCTTCGCGTTATCTGTCCAGGACAAAGCCGGAGATCCCGGAGACGGCCGCGGAGACGGAAAGCACAGGATTATCTGCAGACTCCGGGCAGTCCTCTGAGGTTGAACTGGATTCATCATGGACTTATGCCGGCTTTTCCAGGATTAATTCCGGTAAGGCCGTTATGTACCGGGCGGATGCGTCTGTCCGCAACGGCAAGGTGGTCTGTGTAAACGCAGGTCACGGGACGTCAGGCGGCAGCAGTGTAAAAACACAGTGCCATCCGGACGGAAGCGCCAAAGTGACGGGAGGCACCACGCAGGCGGGGGCGACGACAGCTGTGGCGGTATCCGGCGGCATGGTTTTTGCAGACGGGACGACCGAGCCGAAGGTGACATTGGCACTGGCACTGAAATTAAAGGCATTGCTGCTTTCCCGCGGCTATGATGTTGTGATGATCCGTGAGAGCGATGACGTCCAGCTGGATAATATTGCCCGGACGGTGATCGCAAATAATACGTCAGACTGCCATCTGGCGCTTCACTGGGATTCGACGGAAAGTGATAAGGGCGCTTTTTATCTGAGTGTGCCTTCCAACGCCACTTACCGCGCGATGGAACCGGTGGTCTCCCACTGGCAGGAGCATCATGCGCTTGGCGACAGCCTGATCTCGGGTTTAAAGGGAGCAGGAGTTAAGATCTTTTCCGGAGGTAGTATGGAGATGGATCTGACACAGACCTCTTACTCAACGATTCCGTCTGTGGACATCGAGCTGGGCGATAAGGCGTCTGACCATTCTTCGTCTACTCTGGATCAGCTGGCACAGGGACTGGCAGACGGCGTGGATGCATTCTTCGGATTATAGAAAGCTGTAAAATTACTGATGCCGGAAGCGAGTCAGGTGAGTTCTTTCCCTTGCGATTGAAGGGGAGGATCCACCTGCTCGCGTCAAACAAAAATTTAAAATCGTATTGACAAATAAAATTGTTTGGTTTATAATGCTTCTTGCGTTGTTTGATGAGAGTCATTGCGCGGATAGTTCCCATAATTCGGGGTGTGGCTCAGCTTGGCTAGAGCGCCTGCTTTGGGAGCAGGAAGTCGCAGGTTCGAATCCTGTCACCCCGACTGGATGACAGATTAAGACTTTTTTATCTTTCATCATTTATATGCGGGTGTAGTTCAATGGTAGAACACCAGCCTTCCAAGCTGGATACGT
>JAJBUA010000027.1 GCA_020860565.1 Clostridiales bacterium | reverse complement strand
GCGCAATATCCCGACTGGGACGAGTTTGAGTGAGAAAAAATCGGGAAGTTAAGGGGTACATAAACCGCCTCTTTTCCGGTCTGGTTTTGAGTGTAACTTATCACTCATTATTGTACCACATCGCGTGTTGGTTTGCAACCCCATTTTTCCTCAAAATCCGCTGTTTTCAAGGCTTTCAGCCACTTCCTCTCTATCGATTTACCATTGAGTGAGAAAAATCACAGGAAGTTAAGGCTTAGGAAAAATGCAATATATTCAGCATAGCGAAGGCGCCAAAATATGTCAAAGGACAGCGTGTCTGATAAATATTTGGAGTTGTATGCGGACAAGTCCTGTCGATGAAAAGAGTTTAAAATGAACAAATGGGTATATATTAGTGCTGATTATGATGAGGAAAATGGCGATCGGAGTGTAGTTGATACACTGCACGCTTGGGCTAAGGATAAACTACACAAAGTGAATTTCCTGGATACTGCACAAGTGAAATCAGGAAGTGTTTCAGCAACAAAAAAGGACTGCCGGATATGTGATTTGAAGGCTGAGTTTAATGCTCAGATAAATCAATCCTCTGCGGTAATCATTGTTATAGGCGATAAGACGGCGTCCCGTACAGCAGGAAGCGCCTGTCAGCGAAACTCAAAAGAATATTGGAAGTGTTATTGCACGCCGTACAAAGATAATGCGTATGGAAGTAAGCCGTGTAAAGCTCATGTCACCTATGAGACGAATGAGTGTGGAGATGTGGGAAATATAAATACATATTCTTATATTCGCCATGAGTTTGAGCAGGCAAATAAGAAAAATAAGAATATTATTGTTGTTTACAACTCACTTTATAGGAAAACTTCCTGGCTTCCGGCTTATATGCGTGATTATGAATCTGAAGCGAGGCCTTTTTGGATCCTGGATGCGGCAGGAAATAGAGTTGGTAATTATGCCTATATAAAAGAGGCGCTGGGCTATGAGTAAGCGTATAAAAGAGAGCGGGTCGTTAGCTTCTGCGATAATAGCTTTTCTTTTTATGCTAACGCCGGAATCCTTATTTGCAAAATGGAAGTTGCTGCCGAATTACTGTGACGAGGTGAACATAATTGTTAATAGATGCATAATGTGTATTCTGGTATTTCTTGCCGTCCTGGTCGTACATTCTATATGTGTGCATAGGCGAGAAAAGATCTGTATAAAAGGGATGGGGTACACAATTCAAGTGGAGTACGGAGACATACTTGAGCAGGCAGACTGTTGGCGTGTGATTCCATTTGATGAATGCTTTACAACTGAAGTCGGAAACGATACCCCTCAAATCAAACCTGGTTCTATTTGTGGTCAGTATCTGACTAAATATCCAATAGATGATATGCAGCAGTTGATTGACAAGGCTGGTATAGAAGCGGAAGTGGCAGGATCACGGTATAAGGACAAAAAACGTTATCAATCAGGTCTTTTGGTTTCCAGAGGAGATAAAGACTTGCTGATGGCGTTTGCAATGTTGGACGAATCGGGCCGGGGCGGTTTTACATCTATAGAAGAATACATGGAATGTCTGTCTGTGCTGTGGAATGAAATTGATAAACTTTATGCGCAGAAAGATGTTTGTATTTCTATTTTAGGAGCGGGATTAACCAGATTGCCGGATGCATCGCTGACGCAGCAAAAACTGTTGGATCTGATAATAGCCTCATATAGAATAAGTACACATAAAATAAAAAATCCGTGCAAATTGCGCATTATATGTAAAAAATCTGAAGATTTTTCTCTTAATAAGATTGAATGTTTGTGCTAATTTTGATTTGACATCAAGTTGTTTATATGCCCGGAAGCGGTATGCGCGAATCTGTATAGACAACTGATCAGGTTTAATATTTCCCGGAAAATGGAAGGTGTTGTTAATGAACAGAAAAGAACTTACGCAGAGTCACTGGCGATATTACTTGATTCTTGAAAGACGATTTATGGAGTCTCTTGAGTATGTGGAATTGCACACAGACAATTATAATACGTTTTCTGATGGGTATGCGCTGTTAATCCAGGCCATAGGTGCTGAATTAGATGTAGTGTTCAAAGAATTCTGCGGGTTTAGCACATCCGAAAGAAAAACGATAGCAGATTATGCCCAAACTGTCCTGGGAAGCTATCCTGATATAGTGAATCAAAAGATTGCTTTGCAGAATTTTGATCTGGAGATCCAACCATTCAAGAATTGGAATAATAGTCAGCCGGCGCAATCATTAATATGGTGGACTGCATTTACTGAAATTAAACATAATCGCTATGATAAACGAAAACAGGCAACACAGGAAAATGTTGTGAATATGCTGGGAGCACTTTATTTGCTGGAGATGAAGTACTTAAAGTTAATAACAGCACATTCGGATGAACTTGATGTGTTTGATGAATCGTCTGGTTTGTTCACACTGAAAAACTGGTCATCAAAAGCAGTTCCAATGGATGAGGCTTTTGCCGTGTTAGGCGAAATGCTTGAAAATGGTGTTGGAAGTGTTAGCCGAAAATTTGATACCTGAGTAATCAAAACAAATCTTATATGCTTAAGGGCAGAATTCTGGATCTTGGCCCATATTATTATGTGACAGAGTCAGCGCGGGTGTTGATAAGGTATATAAAAAGAGCAACCGAAATATGGGACTGTGAGGTGTAGACAGGTTTCTATAATTTTGGATAGCGAAGATGAAGGGAATCAGCCGACGTCAGGACGAATCTGGAAAGCATCAGGAAAAGAAACAGGAAGGTACAAAAGCAGATGAATGAGAATTTTTTTACAGAAGAAGACAAAATAAAATTTTTCGATGAGATCGCGGAGCACTTCTATGAGCGTAACTTCGGAACCTTCGCTAAAGCGGACATGGAACTTTTGATGTTCCGGTTCTACCCCGAAAAACTGACAGATGCCAACATGAGGGAAGATGGCACCATAGATTACAGCAAGTGCTCGGATTACAACATCAGTAAAGAACTGGGGATTACACAGCAGCGGGTTCGCAACCTGAAGGTAAAGAAGCAATTGGTCTATCCCACCGATGTCGAATGGGAAAAGTCGCTGGCAAATCTGACAAAAAATGCTCGATACCTCACCGGACAATCTGTTGTGGAAGTCGCTTGTACATCTGATGAGTCAGTTCAAGGGCAGATGAATGGCTTCCGTAATTTTCTACTACAAAGATGCTCCTGCGTTTCTTGCAAAAGCCTTACCTGTGTAGTATCATAAAAACATCAGAAATTTCCCCCGAAAGGAGCGCTGTTCATGGGTAATTACATCAATCCGGGCAATGACGGATTCAAATCGATACGAAAAGGAATCTATGTGGATAAGTCCATGCTGATTGAATATGTGAACAGCACGATTGATGTCTCTCCGGACAGGATGACCTGCTTCAGCCGTCCGCGCCGGTTTGGAAAATCCTATGCTGCAAAAATGCTCTGCGCATATTACGACAGGAGTTGCGATTCACGCTCGCTCTTTGCCGATCTTAAGATTGCGGAGTCGGATTCCTTTGAGGAATATCTGAACAAGTACGATGTGCTCTATCTGGACATTACGTGGTTTATTTCCCGGGCGAGAAGCGGTGGCGTGGATATTGTCGCGGGGCTTCAGAACGCTGTAATCCTGGAGCTTCGGGAGAATTTTCCGGACTGCGTGGGTGAGGATGAAACATATCTTCCAGATGTGCTTCTGAGTGTCGTTGGAAAGACCGGTCGGAAGTTTATCGTGATAATTGATGAGTGGGATGCGTTGTTCCGCGAGGCCAAGGAGGATCAGCAGCTGCAGAAGGATTACGTCCAGTTGCTGCGGGGACTTTTTAAAGGCGGTCCTGTTACAGACAGAATGATTGCGGCTGCGTACATGACTGGTATTTTGCCAATTAAGAAATATGGAACGCAGTCGGCGCTGACTGATTTCCAGGAATATACGATGGTGAAGCCTGCAAAGCTGGTACCTTATATTGGTTTTACAGAGGAAGAGGTTTTACAGCTTTGCAATAAATTCAATATGAATTTCGATGAGATGCAGGACTGGTATGACGGGTACTCGTTTAACAGAATTCAGCATGTGTATAATCCGAATTCTGTGACGCGTGCCGTCAAAAACGAGGAATTTCAAAGCTATTGGACAGCTTCTGAGACGTGGGAATCCTTGAAGAATTATATAAGCATGAATTTCGACGGCCTGAAGGATTCTGTTGTCGCTATGCTTGGTGGAGGGCGTGTTTATGTTGAGACGCTGAGTTTTCAGAATGATATGACATCTTTTCGGAACAGGGATGATGTGCTGACGTTGTTGATTCATCTGGGATATCTGGCCTTTGACGCGCAGAAGCAGCAGGCTTATATCCCCAACCGGGAGGTCGCGGAATCGTTTAAGCTTGCGGTTCAGAATACGGACTGGCGTGGCGTAGGGACAGCACTTAGAGAATCGGAGACTCTTTTGAACGCCACGATCGAAGGAAACAGCGATGCTGTGGCGGCAGCCATGGAGTCCGTTCATTCTGCTGAAACCTCTATTTTACAATACAATGATGAGAATTCTCTGAGCTGTGCCGTCACGATTGCCTACTACACTGCGCGTAATTATTATACGATTGTCAGGGAGCTGCCGTCGGGCAAGGGCTTTGCCGATCTGGCCTTTATCCCGTTGCCCTGCACGGATAAGCCTGCCATGATCGTAGAGCTGAAATGCGACAGGTCTGCGGACGGTGCGATTCGGCTGATAAAGGAGAAGCGCTACGATGGTGCGCTGAAGGCTTACGAGGGAAATCTGCTGCTTGTAGGTATTGCTTACGACAGAGTGAAAAAAAACCACTCCTGCGTGATCGAGAAGTGGTAATTTTGCGTCGAATCGGCTGTAAAAAAGGGTAACCTTAATAAAGCTCCCCGAGGGTGCCTTTTTTTCAGGCGGTCTGCCTCTGCCTGAGACAGACCGCAGGGCTGTCCGTCAATGAACAGCCTTAGCGGGCGTCGTCGGCCGACTGATGATCGTTTCCGGCCTTCTGTGCCTGGAGCATTTCCTCCAGCATGGCGTCCTCGTAGGTCTTGCCCAGCCTGCAGTAATATGCCAGATAGAGAAGCACATCCTTGGGAGCCAGGAAATCGACGCCCTTTCCAAAGTAAGCTTCCCGCTGATTGCGGTCCATTTCCTGGAAGCAGAGACTGCCCAGACGCTCGATCTGGCGCCCTGCTGATTCTGCATTTTTACCATATTTCCTTCCGGCGTCCGGATAAATGCTTTTTGTTACCAGAATTTCTTCCGGTGGGATTTTCTCATCAAAGAGCATCCTTCCGTAAATTTCTACTGCATAGATGAGAATGCGCAGATCGCGCCTCCCCGCCTTGCCCCTTCCCATGATGCCTCGGATCAGATGTTCTTCTTTAGTCATAACCTTATGCCCCCTAAATTTTGATACTTCCAGAATATGGTAAATTCCCGCGTTTGGGTAGAAGTGGACAGAATTCGACAGATTTTTTCCTGAGAGCAAAGTTGCTCCTGCGTTTCTTGCAAAAGCGTTGCCTGTGTAGTATCATAAAACGGAGAGAACTGCTGGATAACGCGCGTGAATCTAAAATCAGGAGACCGGCTATGAAAAAGAAAAATTTGCCCCTTGGGTATGATGATTTCAGAGAAGTCCGTGAAGCGGACAGGTATTTTGTGGATAAGACCCTGATGATTAAGGAATTTCTTGACTGTGGGGATAAGGTCGCTCTGATCACGCGGCCGAGGCGCTTTGGCAAGACGCTGAACATGACAATGCTGCGGGAGTTCCTGGATATTTCGCAGGACAGTCACGATATTTTTGATGGTCTTGCGATCATGGATACGGAGTACGCGGATCAGATAAATTCCAGGCCAGTGATTTATTTCACGCTGAAGGACTGCAATGCGCAGACGCCGGAGGAACTGGCGGTCATGCTGTGCAATGCGCTGATGCCGGAATATACCAGGTATTATGAAATTGCCAGGGCTGCCGGTGCGCAGTTTGTGATGTATCCAAAGTTTGAAAAGATGTGTCAGAAAATATATGACGGCACTGCTACGCTTACAGAGCTTTCCGCAAGCGTAGCCCTTTTACTGCAGCTTGCCTTTGAAATATACCGGATACCTGTGATTTTGCTCTGGGATGAATATGATACCCCTGTCATGAGCAGTCACCAGTACCATTATCATGACAGGATCTCCGCGTTTATCGCGAACTTCTATGGTAGCGCGCTTAAAGGCCAGCAGTGTCTCGGAAGCGCTCTGCTCACCGGCATACAGAGAGTGGCGAAGGAAAGCATCTTCTCGAAACTGAACAACGTGATTGTCTACACGGTGCTCGATAAGGCGTATTCGCCGTATTTCGGCTTTACCGGGCAGGAGACAAAGGAAATACTGGAATACTATGATTTGACGTTGGATGACCATGTGAAGCAGATGTACGATGGTTATCAGATAGGCGGTTATGATATTTATAATCCATGGTCGATTTTGAATTACTGTAAAAACAAAGAGCTTCGCCCATACTGGATAAATACGTCGAGCAATAAGGTAATCAGGGACAGTTTAAATGGCGCGAACCAGGCATTTCGGCAGGACTTTGATGCACTGGTAGAGCACGGAGAAGTGGAGGTCGCAGTGAACCTTGAGACATCCTATGAGGAGCTCCGGAACAACGCAACGCTGTGGGGGCTCTTCATAAATGCAGGGTATCTGACGGTTCAGGAGCGGACGGATTATGACCTGTGGGTCATTCGGTTTGTTAACCGGGAAGTGAAGGATGAGTTTAAAAACATAGTGGCGGAGTCGATCGGGACCGACGGAGGAAATTTTTCGCATCTTGCCAGCGCGCTTGCGAGATGTGATTATGAAAAATTCTGCGAGACCTATAAGAGAATTGTCCTGAACTGTACCAGCTACTACGATTCCATAAAGGGCGAGAAGCAATATGAGAACCCCTATCACATGCTGGCCCTGGGGATGATGATATCGCTGGATTCCATGTATGAGATCAAGAGTAATCTTGAGATGGGAGACGGAAGACCGGATATCCTGATGATATCCAGAGAACCTCAGAAGAGAGCGCATATTATCATGGAAATCAAGTGCAGCGATGACGCGGCAGCGGGAGCGAAGGAAGCCCTGGCGCAGATAAGGGAGAAGCGTTACGCTGAGGGGCTTCGTGCGGCGCAGCCGGATGGAGAGATATTATGCCTTGGTATCGCACATTCCGCCAAAAGATGTATGGTCGAGAGCTGGATGCCGGGAAATATATGAAGTACTGCCTGTGCTGAATGCATATGGCGATTCCCGTGGATTTATAAGGAATCTGGAGCAAGATGGAGAGATTGAAAGAGACAGTATGCCGGTACAAACCGCTTATCATGTATCTGTTTTTCGGAGTGTGCACAACCCTCGTAAATATCGTCGTTTATTATGTCTGTGCCCATATTGTACATACGGGAACGATGCCGGGGACAGTGATTGCCTGGGTTGTTGCCGTCCTTTTTGCATATGTGACCAATCGAAAATGGGTTTTGAGAGTGAGGAAACTACTGCAACAGGCATTGTGAATGAGATGCTTCGGTTTTTCGGTTGCAGGCTGGCGACAGGAGTGGTTGACTGGCTTTGCATGTTTGTTTTTGTAAGCCTGCTGCTCTGGAATGATATTGTTGTCAAAGCGGGCGCGAATATTCTTGTGATTATTTTGAATTATGTGGCGAGCAAGGTGATTATATTCCGTAAGAGGATGTAGAAACCGGCTGCACATGGCAGGGAAAGGGAATATGATGTTTGTACTTTCTCAGGCATCATATGGGAATGAGAAGATAATCCTTTTGCTGGCCTGGACTTCGGATGATGCGTACCATGGATATGTGATGTCGCGAAATCTGGCGGAGAGGAGTGGGCTGGTATATAACATTGGCGCGTGGGACATATCATGAGAAGCGTACCGGAGGGATATGCGGAAACGCTCGCCACGGGGACAAACCAGATCCAGGACCCGGAGCTGCATGAATTGTATGATGAGATCATGCTTATCACGAGAGGCCCGCTTTTCTCTATGGAGAGACTGAAGGCTGTCATAAAAATAAATCTCTTTTAAGGAACAGGAGAAGACCATGAACAAATCACAGAACACTCCCGGCGGCGCGAACAGGGGAAGCTTCATCGTGTTCGAGGGCATTGACGGGAGCGGAAAGAGCACACAGATTCGTCTGCTGCATGAGCGTATGAAGGAGGACGGCGTTTCCTGCTATGTGACCATGGAGCCGACCGATTCCCCGATCGGGTCTCTGATTCACCAGATCATGACGGGGCGCGTCAAAACGGACAACAAGGTGATCGCCGCGCTGTTTGTGGCGGACCGGCTGGATCATCTTTTAAACGATGTAAACGGGATTGTGAACAAGATTAACGAGGGGACGACCGTGCTGATGGACCGGTATTATTTTTCCTCCTATGCCTATCAGAGCGTCGACATGTCGCTGGACTGGGTGATCCAGGCCAATGAGCCGAGCAGCAGTATCCTGCGCCCGACGGTCAATGTCTTTATCGATGTGGACCCGGACGTGGCGCTTGAACGGATCGCGAAGAATCGTTTCCAGCGGGAACTGTTTGAGGAGAAATCCCGCCTGATCAAGGTGCGTGAAAAATATCTGGAGGCCTTTGACAGGCTGAAGGACGTCGAGAATATCGTGGTGGTGGACGGCAACCGGGATGAGCAGCAGATCGCGCGGGAGATATGGGAAAGGGTCGGAGCCTTCGTGCGCAGATGATTTCCCGCGGGGAAATGGCAATTTCCGGTTGAAATCCGCCCCTGCTGATGTTATTCTGTAAAGAGAAACATAATGTGTATACATAAGATATTGGAGGTGACGAATTTGAAATTTGCAAAGACACTGCTGTGCACACTGGGCGCGGTATTTCTCTGCGCGCTTTTCACAGCCATTCCTACGGAGGCGCGGTCCGCATTCGATCCGTCCTACTACTATGCGATGTATCCGGACGCACAGTATGCCTGCGGCAATGACAATCAGGCGCTCTACGAGCATTACATGACCGTTGGCATCGCGGAGGGGCGTTATCCGAACAGGCAGGCAGAGTGGCGAGCGGCAGCCGGAAATCCGGAGACCGCGGAGGAGCTGGCGGATGTATTCCTCATGAGCTTCCCGGCGTCGGATCCGGCCTGGGCCGACAGCGATCTGGACACGTTTGACGCGATTCATTATTATAATACCTACGCGGACGTCGCCGCGGTGATCGGGGAGGATCCCGTCGCGCTGCTGAGTCATTATATTAACTATGGATTCAGCGAGGGCAGGGACGCCTACTATGCATCAGGACCCTGCGTGGAAGTGAAACCCTGCTACTAAAAGGAAATGCCCTTGAGTTTCCGCAAACTGTAATTAAAAAAATGAGTATGTCTTCCCAAAGTACCA
>JAJBUA010000060.1 GCA_020860565.1 Clostridiales bacterium | reverse complement strand
ATCTTTGAATGAAGGGATTTTCTGACACTTACTATCAATGACATCCAGACTGTATTTGGTATTCACATCTTTAATTATATTAATGGGAGGAAGAGCGTCATGAAGCTTATTAGAACCGAGGACGCGGTCGGGACCGTGCTCTGTCATGATATTACGCAGATTATCAGAGGCGTGACCAAAGACGTCGTGTTTCGCAAAGGGCATATTGTGACCGAAAAAGATATTCCGGTGCTGCTCAGCGTGGGAAAAGAGAGTCTCTATGTATGGGAACAGGAGGAGGGAATACTTCATGAAAATGATGCCGCTGAGATCCTCTGCGCGATGTGTCTGGATGAGGATCACATGAACCGATCCAGGGTCAAAGAGGGAAAAATTGAGCTTACGGCGGCTTGCGACGGCCTGCTGAAGGTACATCGTGAGGGCCTGAAGGCGGTAAACAGCTTTGGGCAGATGATGATTGCCACGCGCCACGGCAATTTTACTGTGAGAAAAGGCGATAAGCTTGCCGGGACACGGATTATCCCGCTGGTGATCGAGGCGGATCAGATGGAGGCTGCGCGTCAGGCTGCAATGGAGGCCACCGGAGGGGAACCGATCCTCAGAATTAAGCCATTTGTACATAAGAAGGTAGGAATCGTCACAACCGGAAACGAGGTTTATGCCGGACGGATTCAGGATACCTTTACGCCGGTGATTCGGGAAAAGATTGCGGAGTTTGATGCGGAAGAGATCGGACATGAGATCTGGAATGATGATGATAAAAAGGTGACCGCCGCCATTCTTCGTCTGATTGACGCGGGCGCGGATGTTGTGCTCTGCACCGGAGGCATGAGCGTGGATCCGGATGATAAGACTCCGCTGGCCATTAAAAATACCGGAGCCAGGATCGTATCCTATGGAGCGCCGGTTCTGCCGGGAGCAATGTTTTTGCTGGCTTATTATATGGTTGATCAGGGAGATCATCCGCGGACTGTGGCGATCATGGGTCTGCCCGGCTGCGCGATGTACAGCAAACGCACGATTTTTGATCTGATCCTGCCCAGAGTGATGGCCGATGATCGGGTGACGGCGGATGAACTGTCGTCACTGGGATTGGGCGGCTTTTGTCTGAACTGTAAGATCTGCACGTTCCCGAACTGCGGATTTGGAAAGGAAATTTAAGACAATATGAGTGAATTTACCCATTTTGATGCGGATGGAAATGCCGTTATGGTGGATGTTACGGAAAAAGGCGATACCGTTCGCGAGGCGTTTGCCTGCGGAAAGATCACGATGAGCCGGGAATGCTTTGAGAAAGTAAAAGCAGGCGAGATGGGCAAGGGCGATGTGCTGGGCGTAGCGAGAGTTGCGGGGATCATGGGAGCGAAGAAGACGTCGGAACTGATCCCTCTTTGCCACCTCCTGAGACTGACAAAAGTCGAGCTTTCGTTTGATCTGATAAGCGGAGAGAATGCGGTGGAGACCCGCTGTCTGGTCAGAACAGTCGGAAAGACCGGTGTGGAAATGGAAGCCCTGACCGGAGTGCAGATTGCGCTGCTTACGATCTATGATATGTGTAAGGCCGTAGATAAGGGGATGCGGATGGATGGGATCCGTCTGTTAAAGAAATCAGGCGGCAAAAGCGGAGACTGGGAGGCGCAGCAGTAAGGATGAAAGATGCTTATGGCAGAGAGATTAACTACCTGCGGATCTCCATCACGGACCGCTGCAATTTACGGTGCCGTTACTGTATGCCGGAGGGGATTTCCTGTGTGCCGATGGATGAGATCCTGACTTTTGAAGAGATCGAACGGGTATGCCGGGAAGCCGTTGATCTGGGAATCACGCGGTTTAAGATTACGGGCGGGGAACCTCTGGTGAGACTGGGCTGTCCGTCGCTGATCGGCATGATCAAGAAGATCCCGGGCGTGGATCAGGTTACGATGACGAAAAACGGGGTTGAACTGAAGAAATATCTGCCGGAGCTGAAAGCTGCGGGTCTGGACGCGGTGAACATCAGTCTGGATACCCTGAACCCTGAGAAGTTTCTGACTATTACCGGATACGACCGGCTGACGAAGGTACTGGAATCCCTTCAGGCGGCGGTAGACGC
Source organism: Clostridiales bacterium (assembly GCA_020860565.1). Classification (GTDB taxonomy): domain Bacteria; phylum Bacillota; class Clostridia; order Lachnospirales; family Lachnospiraceae; genus Brotaphodocola. The sequence goes on along the minus strand of JAJBUA010000060.1, from coordinate 7,627 downwards.
CGGACTGCGGGTTAAGACCAATACGGTCCTGCAGAGAGGAATGAATGACGGAGAATGGGAGAAGCTGATGCTGCTGGCAAAAGATCAGCACCTGGACGTTCGCTTTATTGAACTGATGCCGATCGGATATGGTGCGGATGGCAGTATGGTGTCCAATCCTGATCTGATTGAGCGGATCCGGAAAAAATATCCTCAGGTGCAGCATGACAGTGCGTTTCATGGAAACGGGCCGGCCGTTTACTGCAGGATCCCGGGCTGGCAGGGAAGCATTGGTTTTATCAGTGCGATCCATGGGAAATTCTGCGCACAGTGCAACCGGATCCGTATGACTGCGGTTGGCGAAATCAAGCCGTGCCTTTGTTATGAAGAGTCATTTGATATCCGGAACGCACTCCGGTGCGGCACAAAAGAGGATGTGCGTGAAGTTTTGCTCCGAGCGATTCGCACGAAGCCGCAGATGCACTGTTTTGAGAAGAGAGAAGCCGTCACGGAGAAAAAGCTGATGGCAAAGATCGGAGGATGATATGGGAAAGATTATCGGTATCTGCATCAGTGAGGCCAGGGGCACGCAAAAACATGAGATTGAGGAGACTGAGATCGTCGAGGGCTGGGGCTTAAAGGACGACGCTCACGGCGGAAACTGGCACCGGCAGGTGAGCCTGCTCTCTTATGAAAAGATTGAGGAATTCCGCGCAAGGGGAGCGGAGGTAGAGCCCGGCGCTTTCGGAGAAAATCTGATCATCGAAGGTTATGATCTGCGGTCGCTCCCGGTAGGAACGAGATTTCGTATCGGAGAGGCGGTGCTGGAACTGACCCAGATCGGCAAGGAATGTCACAGCCACTGCCTGATCTATCAGAAAATGGGCGATTGTATCATGCCGCGGGAAGGAGTTTTCACTCAGGTAATAAAGGGTGGACCGATCCGAAAGGGAGACGAGGTAGAGATGATCCATCCGGACAGAAACCGGCCGTTTACCGCGGCGGTGATCACGCTGAGTGATAAAGGCGCGGCCGGAGAACGTGAGGATAAGAGCGGCCCTGCAGCAGTTCGTATGCTGGAAGAAGCCGGTTATGAGGTAAAAGAGACGCTGATCCTGTCGGATGAGAAGATCCCACTGGAGATTCAGTTAAAACGGCTGGCCGATCAGCGACAGATCGATGTGATCATGACGACCGGGGGAACCGGATTTTCCGTCAGAGATATTACGCCGGAGGCGACGATCGCGGTATGTGACCGGATGGCAAACGGGATCGCGGAGGCGATCCGCGCTTATTCCCTGACGATTACCCCGCGGGCGATGCTCAGCCGGGCCGTATCGGGGATTCGTGGGAAAACACTGATTGTCAATCTGCCGGGCAGTCCGAAAGCAGTGACGGAAGCACTGGAGTATATTCTGCCGAGTCTGGGACACGGACTGGGGATTCTGCGGGGCACAGAGGGAGAATGTGTCCGGAAGTAGCGGACTTTTTAAGAATCTTTTACATACGTCAGGGCGTCAGGAACAGGGTGGATGATCGCTCAGAGTATGTTGGAAGATATATCACATCCCGGAAAGGGGAAAGGAGAAATTTTATTATGAAAAAACAGTTATCACTGGCATTGATCGCAGCGCTCACGGCGATGAGCCTGGCAGCGTGCGGAGGTTCATCTTCGACGGAGACGACCGCGGCGGCGACGGAAGCGGAAACCGAAGCTGAAGCAGGAGAAAGCGAAGCAGAGAAAGAAGCGGAAGCTGACGCTGGAGAAGAGACAGAACTGATTATCTTTGCGGCCGCATCCATGACGGAGACTCTGACGGAGATCGCGGATCTCTACAAGGAAGTAGCACCGAATGTGACTCTTACCTTTAACTTCGATTCTTCGGGAACACTGAAAACTCAGATTCAGGAGGGAGCGGACTGCGATATCTTTATCTCCGCAGGACAGAAACAGATGAATCAGCTGGACAAGGACGCCAGCGCGGAGGTCAATACCGAGGGACTTGATTTTGTAGACGGCGCTACCCGTATCGATCTGCTGGAGAATAAGGTCACCTTATGTACCCCGGAAGGCAATCCGGCAGGCATAGAGAAGTTTGATGATCTGGCGGATAAGCTGGCAAATGACGATATCCTGCTGGCGATGGGCAACAGCGATGTGCCGGTGGGACAGTACACACAGAAGATCCTGGAGTACTATGGACTGGATGAGGAAGAGCTTGCTGCGGCAGGTAAGATCACATACGGAACGAACGTTAAGGAAGTTACCACTCAGGTAACCGAAGCCAGCGTCGACTGCGGCGTGGTTTACTGTACAGATGCTTACAGTGCAGGACTTACTCCGGTTGATTATGCGACTGCAGAGATGTGCGGCCAGATCATCTATCCGGCAGCCGTACTCAATGTCAGCGCTTCCCCGGAAGCGGCTGCGGCATTCCTGAGCTACCTGACCGAAGCGGACGCAATGGCAGTGTTTGAAAGCGTTGGTTTCTCAGCAGTAGAGTAAAAGGACCGGTTTGTATGATTATATCGGCGGGGGACTGCCATTGGCAGATCCCCGCAGCTAACAGAAACGGAGAATATAATGGATCTGTATCCGCTTTGGAATTCAATGAGAATAGCGGCGATCAGCTGTGTGCTGGTTTTCTTCTGCGGCATTTTTCTCGCGTATTACGCGGCGAAGCTGCCGGGTGTGGTGAAGGGAATCCTGGACGTCGTGCTGACGCTGCCGATGGTGCTCCCGCCGACGGTATGCGGATATTTCCTGTTGCTGTTATTTGGAGCGAGGCGTCCGCTTGGTATGTTTCTGGCTGAGTATGGAATCAAGTTTACCATGACATGGTACGGAGGGATCCTGGCGGCCGCTGTGGTCGCGTTTCCGCTCATGTACCGGACAGCCAGGGGAGCGTTTGAGAGCTTTGACGAGACGCTGGCATATTCCGGACAGACGCTGGGGCTTTCTAATACGTATATTTTCTGGAGAATCCGAATGCCGGCCTGTCGACAGGGAATCCTGGCGGGTACGGTGCTGGCTTTTGCACGCGCGCTGGGAGAGTATGGAGCGACCAGCATGCTGATCGGTTATACCCCAGGCAAGACGGCCACGATCTCAACGACGGTTTATCAGCTCTGGCGTACCAATGACAATGCGGGAGCCTTCCGCTGGGTTATGATCAATGTGGCGATTTCCGCGGTGGTGCTTCTGGCTGTCAATATGCTGGAGACGAAGCAGAAGCGCGTGATAAGGAGGAAAGCATGAGCCTTTCGGTTGCAATCAGAAAAAACTTTGGAAGTTTTCAGCTGGACGTCGCTTTTGAGTCAGACGGAGCAGTGCTGGGATTTTTAGGCGCTTCGGGGTGCGGGAAATCCATGACGCTCCGCTGTATTGCCGGGATCGAAAAACCGGATGAGGGACGTATTGTATTAAACGGGCGGGTGCTTTTTGACAGCAAAGCCCGTATCAATCTGCGTCCGCAAGAACGCAGGGTCGGATATCTCTTTCAGAATTATGGCCTTTTCCCCAATATGACGCTGGAGCAGAATATCCGCTGCGGACTATGTCGGGAGAAAGATAAGGGGAAACGGGAGCAGATGCTCCGTGAGATCATCGAACGGATGGTATTGAGGGGCCTAGAGGGACACCGTCCGTCGCAGCTCTCCGGAGGGCAGCAGCAGCGTACGGCGCTCGCGCGGATTCTGGTCAGTCATCCGGAGATCCTGTTGCTGGATGAACCATTCAGTGCGCTGGACGCCTATCTGAAGCTTCAGTTGGAGACCGAGATGAAACAGATCCTGCATGAATTTGGTAGGGATGCCATCCTGGTAAGTCACAGCCGCGACGAGATCTACCGGCTTTGCGGCGATGTTGCGATTATGGATCACGGACATCTGCTGGGAAAGGGAGATGTGAGGAGGATATTTGCCGATCCGGGAAGTCGCCAGGGAGCGGTGCTGACCGGGTGTAAAAATATCGAGTCTGCAGAAAAAACCGGTAAGTATGAGGTATATGTCCCGCGCTGGGGGATGCATTTTACGACGGACGGACCGGTCAGAGACCATCTGTGCGCGATTGGAATCCGCGCCCATTACTTCAGTCCCGAAATATCTGTGAATCGGTCAGAGATCACGCTGGTGGACGAGACTGAAGAACCTTTTGAGTGGATTGAAAAATTTCGCTATGTGAGCGGAGATACAAATTGCGAACCGATCTGGTGGCGGCTGTCAAAGGATGCCAGATCACAGAAATTTCCGCGTGAGCTCGGCATCGAGCCGAAGAATATTATGTTATTGTATGAATGAGTACCGTACCGTAGAAATCGCAGCTTTTTTGATTCCGTCCTGCTTCTCCACCACATCCTCGAAGGATGTCTACAATCTGGTCAGCAACGGTGAGTATATAGCCGTGCCTTCTTATGAGTCCAGCGTAGTTGCTCTGATCAACGATGGGGCTCCGATTGAATGCATCTACATGGAAGAAGGAAACACGGCCATGGCAGGCGGTGTTGGATTGATCAGAAAGCAGTCAGAATTGCGCAGGCAGAAGGCGCTTCAGGAGAGTCTGGAAGCGCTCGTGGAAACCGAGACAACAGAAGCAGAGACAGAGCCGGAGGAGACAAAACAGAGGAACCGGATTATGTCTCGCCGATCGGTTTTGACGCGCTGATTGCGGAGAACCCGGATACGGTTGGCTGGATCCGGATCGCGGACACCAACATTGATTATCCGATCGTACAGGCAGAAGACAACAGCAAATATCTGCACATGGATTTCAGCGGGGCAGACAGTGCGTATGGCGCCATTTTTCTGGATTGTGACAGTGATTCTGACCTGCAGGGCTGGAACAATCCGCTTTATGGGCATCATATGAAAAACGGCACGATGTTCCGGGATGTAGTGAAGTTTAAAGAGGAGGATTTTTTCAAGGAACATCGTTATTTTGAAATTTACACGCCGGAGCGGACCATCTGCCTGAAGACGGTCGCGTGTTATTATACGGATTCCAATGGCATCGTGCGCAGGACGCAGTTCGAATCGCAGGAAGCGTTTGACGAGTGGGTCCGGGATCGCCTCGCACCGTGCCGCTTTGCCGACGTTCTGGAGTGTTCCGTGGACTCCATGTATGTGCTGGTGACATGCAGTTATGAAGAAAATGACGCCAGGACGCTTTTGTTCGCGGTTGAGGCGGACGAAAACGGTGAATTTGTGGAGGCGACAGGACGGAATGAGCTGAAAAACAATATTTCCGAGTGAATCGGCGGAGAAATTCCGCATTCTAACAAATTATTCTATGATTGATTCACAACGGGGCTGTCGCACTAAGCAATTAGTGCGCAGCTTTTGTATGTAAAAAAATAACTGCCAGACGTCGAAAGTATCTGGCAGTTGGTGTAAAATATAAGTATGCGAAAGCGGTTATGACCGGAACCGTTCGTTGATGCTGATATTTGCAGGAAGATCTTTTGGAGTCCACGAGTCCTTTTGGGCTTTGGTTTGATTGCGGTTCCCGCTTTTCGATCCACTTCCTTCAAAAAGGCCCTGCCCATCATGATTAACATCCAGAGGAATGCCAGCCCGATAATAATCAGGACATATACGCCGACCAGGAACGCAATGACACTGGTAAACAGGAAACCTCCCAGTAAATAAAAAAGAGTACAAATTACGAGAGGACGATCAATTTTTTTGAATGCAAATGTATCTGATACAATCATAAATATGACGAAAAATAATACAACGAGACCAAACGTTTGTATTGCTGTGCCAATAATATCCAGCAGCTGATTTTCAAAGAACAAAAAGAACCAACCAAACACACTGGTTCCTGCAAAGATACCAACCATAGCGTCTTCATCGTCGTTATCGAAAGATGTGCTCGCTTCCTTAAAGTGTTTTTCAATAAAATGATCAACAAAATTGATATATACTTTTATGCCGAAATACAGAAGCACTCCCCATACGAAAAGAGAGACAATAGCAGGACAAATCCCACGCTTTCGTCAATTTTACCGGAGAAAAACGCAACAATGAATTCCTGTGATTGAGTTCCCAAAACGGCAAGAAAGCTCCACCACCAGTAAATCGGAGAGTAAACCAGATGGGTAAAGCTTCCGATTGCATTAATTATGAGTCTCATTTACATACCATCCTTTTATGTATTTGCGGCAATACTAGCATAGTTTGATTTCGGAGGCAACAAAGTCAACTTTAACAATTTGCGCGATGGGATGCCGGTACAGAGAACTGTTTATATAATGCATGATTGATCTTTCCGTGCGCCAACGGCGCCCCGTTTTGCCACCTTGCTGCATCACGGCAATTACACAGGAAGCGCCGACAAAGTGCCCTGCGGGTATAGCCGGCGTGACGGAAGGAAAAGCGTCATGTCCGGATTCGATTTTTGATTGTGCGAAGCAATATCTGCTGATATAATAATGGAAGGAATTACTTAACGGATATCATATAGGCAGGAGGAATTTCATATGCAGGAAGTATTCGATTTTTTAAAAAATTGCGGCACTTATTATCTGGCAACGGCAGAAGGAGACCAGCCGCGCGTCCGCCCGTTTGGAACCATTCATGAATTCGAGGGCAAACTGTATATTCAGACAGGCAAAGTAAAAGAGGTATCCAGGCAGATCCATCAGAATTCGAAGATTGAGATCTGTGCTTTTTCCGGGGATGCATGGATCCGCGTAGCTGCAACTGCGGTGGAAGATGAACGGATCAGCGCAAAGCAGAGCATGCTGGACGCTTATCCATCCCTGCAGAAAATGTATCAGGCAGATGATGGAAATACGGAAGTGTTTTACCTGAAAGACGCGACAGCAACCATTTCGTCATTTACCTCTGAACCTAAAATTATCAAGTTTTGATGATGAAACCAAAATCAGTAATCAGTCAGAAGTTGTATTATATCTTGCTGGATCGGGGATATGAGGAATTATTTTGCGACCTGGTAACGCGGAACCTGAATACCGACTTTACCGCACAGAGAATGATCGGTTATTTATCACATTACAGCAAACTGCCGGAGGTGGAGATTGTGGATGAGATGCTGGCAATTCTTAGCGATCGGAATCGGATCATACAGAAGAAACAGGCGGAACAGAGCAATGCAAAATACAACGAGTATTTGAACCGCAGACGGATGAGTGAAGAATAACAATGGGCAGGTGAGCTTGGGTTCCGGGAGATAGCGTTAGAAAGCAGGGTCGGGAAAACCGGATTTTATCAGAAGCTGGGATATACCGCAGATAATTCACGGGTGATTGAAGGGGAGATCTTTACCTGCATCCGAATGCAGAAAATGCTGTAACGGCTTCTCACAAAAAATTCAGATGCTGCTATCCCCGAACATACCTCGCATGATATTCGGCATTGATCTCCCGGATTTCCATTTCACCATCGATATATCGCTGATACATGTCGAAAGGGCTGCCGCCGCCCAGCCAGCAGCTGCTGCAGTTTTCGCATCCTCCTCCGCAGTCCATCGAACGCCGGATGATGGCAATTCGTTCTTCTTTTGTCGTGTCCTTGATCAGAATGCTTTTCATAGGTTACCTCCATGGGAAATCGAAAAATTGATATGGATCTTAAATGAAAAGTCTAATCCCCCAGCTTTGCTGGGGAGAATAGTGTAAGTGGAAAC
>JAJBUA010000013.1 GCA_020860565.1 Clostridiales bacterium | reverse complement strand
AGCTGGTTTATAATTTTTTTAAATTACCTCTTGACATTTCTTAGCTGGACTTTAAGTATTTTGATACCCCTGCAATCCGTTTCAGAGTATCCTTATTATAAAATTTATGTAAATATTTGTCTTTGCAGATTTTAGTAAAATTGTTGCTAAATTCAGTGATAGATATTTGAAAATGAAAATGGTATACTGGATGTCAGAATGGAGGCAAAACTATGCAGCATAAGACATCAAGTTTGAAATTTGAACCGTATGGCTCCGTTTACAGCCAGCCTTTGCAAACCGGAGAAGGCGGGTTGATCGCGCGGAACTGGAATACGACGGCGAAGAGAAAGATCGGGCAGCTGTATTGTTTTTGCTGCGAGGTCTGCATCGAGGTGCAGGCGGGGATGGGCTCTCTTCTGGTAGGTTTTGAGCCGGAACTTTCTTCGCTGGAATGTTTTGCCATTCATCGACAGGTACGGATTAAACCGAATGTTTATTTCTGCGTCGTCGCAGTTACGCCGAGCATCTCCTATAAGCTCTACGCGCCGCCGGAATATGTGTATAACACGGTGGCGCTGGAGATGCCGTATATGTTTAACCGGGTTCTGCCGCGGATCCGGATCAGTGAGATCCTGGGGTATTATTATTCTGTCCGCAGCGCCGGGTATACATTTAAGGGCGAAACGCACAATTATTTTGAACTGACTTATGTGGACCGCGGACAGCTGCAGACTCAGGTGGATAATCAGGTCTACGAGATGAATGAAAAGGACCTGATGATTTACGGTCCGGGCCAGTTCCACAGCCAGTATGTGCTGGATCAGCAGTCGTGCTCATATGTGACCATCCTTTTTGAGATGGATACGATCATGTTTGAGGAAGAGAGTGATCAGTACCGCCTGATCCTCAATAAAATTTTCCATTATGACAAGAAGATCCACACGTTGATCAAGACTTTTATTCAGGAGAGCACGACGGAGCTTCCCTATATGAACAGCCTGATGCTTTGCCTTCTGCAGGAGACGGTGGTGCGGCTGCTGCAATATGAATTTATCGGTCAGCGCAATGAACGGCCGGTTACGGATATGCGCCAGCATTATCAGGACGCGCTGCTGGAGCAGATGCTGGAGTACATTGAGAAAAATATTTCAGAACCGCTGACAGTTGAGGAGATCTGTCAGAAATTTTCGCTGTCCCGTTCCTCGCTGCAGCTGCTTTTCCGGGAAAATTTGAACCAGACGCCGAAGAAATATATCAGCGATCTGAAGCTGGAACGGGCACGCCAGATGATCTGCGAGAGCAAGTACACGTTCAGCGAGATTGCGCTGATGCTCGGATTTACGTCGATTCATTATTTTTCCAAGGCATTTACACAAAAATATCATATGTCGCCCAGCGAGTATTCCAAGCAGATTTGCAGTATGTAGAGAAAATGCGGACGGGAAGCAGTGAGAAAGCTGTTTCCCGTCCGCAGGTTTTTTTGCACATGATTAAATCCCGTCATCATCGATATTGTCTGTATGTTCTGTCATCTGATAACGCATAATATATTCTTTCCCCGCAGTCATCACAGTCTCTGCCATGGTGGGCAGATCGCAGTCCGTTTCGACCAGAGACGCGGCAGTGATCAGCATCGGGAGATTGGTTCCGGCGAGTACCTCGATCTTCTGTTCCGGCCGGGCGTATTTGCATTCGACCGCAGTTTTAAACGGGGAACCGCCAGCAAGGTCTGCGAGAATCAGGACGCCGGAGCAGCTGCCCAGTTCATCCAGCCCATGATTCAGATTCTTCGTTAAAATTTCAGTAGAGTGATCCTCTTCAAAATCCACATATACAATATGTTCCATCGTACCGGCGATCAGCTTCAGGGTCGAAGCGAGACCCGTGGCGAAATGTCCGTGGCCGGTGACCAGTAAACCTGTCATATTTTTCACCATTCCTTCCATGGTATAAACTGGCTGTAAAAAAGTGTCCCTTTTGCTCCAGAGTATCTTGCGGACCCTGGATTATGCCAGATGATAAGGATAAAGAGTGACTCCCCTGACAACCCGGTTGACTTCTCCGGTTGGGCAGGGATTATCCGGTGTGATTCCGAGCGAGAGAGATTTGAGGGCGGCCAGAGTCTGGGCAAATACGATGTACTGCGGTCCCAGAATGACATTTTCAAGAGGCTGCCCGGCGTCCATGCGAATCTGATAATCCGTCAGTTCTTCAAGTCCCTCACAGTCGGTATTGAAGACGACAGCGATACGGTTGCCTTTTCGCTGTGGCCCCATTTCTTTAAGCAGATCAATCTCATACTGTCGGCGGTAAGGATCGTCGCTTAAGTATAGGATAGTGAGAGTGGTGTTGTCAATAATGGATTTCGGTCCGTGGCGGAAGCCGAGTGGCGCGTCATACATCGTCGCCACCTGCCCGGCGGTCAGTTCCAGCATCTTCAGCGCGGATTCCTGCGCGACACCTTTGAGGCTGGCGGTTCCGAGATATACGATGCGCTGAAAATCAAATTCATCCACGATCCGCTGCGCGAGCGTGTACTGACTGGTTAAAAATCCTTCTGCTGCCGCGCAGATTTTCTCGATCTGGGCTGTGATTGGCGGCAGACGGTCGAGGTTGAAGGCCAGATATGCTGCCAGATACATGTTTGAGAAGCTGGACGTCATGGCAAAGGACTGGTCGTGAGTCTCCGGAGCCAGATTGAGCGCAAAGCAGTCTTTGCGTCCGTTTGTAAGCTGAGAGAGAGTGCCGTCATGATTGCAGGTGACAAAGAGATGAATCAGGTTCTTACAGACCGTATCAGCGGCCTGTACCGCGCCCAGAGATTCCGGAGAGTTGCCGGAGCGTCCGAAGCTCACCAGAATCGTCGGATTGGTACGGGAGAGAAAACTTTCCGGAGAAGGGACGATATCCGTGCTGGCGTAAGATTTTACATGATAATGATAGCGGGAAGCGAGCGCCTGATAGAGGGAATTCCCGACAAATTCACTGGTCCCCGCTCCGGTCAGGATGATATCAAAATCCTCTGCGGTCACAACAGGGTCGATGAAAGCCTGAAGCGCGTCCCGGCACTGCGCAATCTGCGCACAGGTCTTTCGCCATGTGGAAGGCTGCTGCCGAATCTCGGTCAGGGTAAAGATCGATGAAGTTTCACGCATTTTTGCCTCGTTGATGTTAAAAATCTGCATAATTCACAAACCCCCTTTGAATTTTTTTATATCGGCTACTATAGCATAGCAATTTTGAAATACCAATAACCCTGCTAAAACTGACAATCTTTCGATTAATAATTGCAAATCAATTTCAAATGCGCCTGATTATAATGAAAAAAACGAAAACGGAGGTGAGTTGAGATGCTTATCCAAAGCAAAAAGGTATGGATTGCCGATCAGTTTCTGCCCGCCGTCATTGACGTAGAAGAGGGGAGAATTTACGATATTCTTCCTTATCAAGAAGATGGGGCTGTCGACAGGGACTATGGCAGCAGGCGGATCGTGCCGGGGTTTCTGGATATCCACTGCCATGGCGCTTATGAATTTGATACGAACGACGCGAACGAGGAGGGGCTGCGCTGCTGGGCGAAGCAGATTCCCTCGGAGGGAGTGACCGCTTTTCTGGCGACGACAATTACCCAGAGTGAGGAAGTCCTGACGGGTGCGGTCGCAAACGTGGCGAAGGTCATGGAGGACGGATATGAGGGAGCGGAGATTCTCGGAATTCATTTTGAGGGTCCATATCTGGATATGAAGTACAAGGGAGCGCAGCCGGAGCAGTATATCGCCAGACCGACGATTGAGCAGTTTAAGCGGTATCAGGAAGCCGCAAAGGGACATATCCGATATGTCACGATGGCGACAGAGACGGATGAGGATTTCGCCCTGACGCATTATCTGGCAGAGCACGGAATCGTAGTGAGCATCGGCCATTCGGCGGCCACTTATGAGCAGGCGGTTATGGCCTATGCACATGGCGCGCGCTCTATGACGCATGTGTATAACGGTATGACACCGTTCAATCATCGGGCAAATGGTCTGGTAGGAGCGGCATACCGGATTCGCACCATGTATGGAGAGGTGATCTGCGACGGCAATCATTCGACTGCTGCTGCGTTAAATAATTATTTTATGTCCAAAGGACCGGACTACGCGATTATGGTGTCGGACGCGCTGATGGCCAAGGGAACGCCAATCGGAAGCAGGTTCCTCTTTGGCGGAAATGAGATCGAGATTTACCCGGATGGGAGCGCGCATCTGACGGCAACCGGCGGACTGGCCGGTTCGACGTTAAAGATCAATGAGGGTCTCCGCATTCTGGTGGAAGAAGCGATGGTACCGTTCAATTATGCAATGAATGCCTGTACGCGCAATCCGGCGCGCTGCATCGGTGTCGATGACCGCAAGGGTGAGATCCGTGTAGGGCTGGATGCGGATCTGGTTGTGCTGAATGAAGATTATTCGGTTGCACAGACATGGTGCAATGGCAAGGAACAACTTTCGTTATAATAAGTTGAAAGAAAAGGGGAATGATGAAAATGAAACATCCGATTCAGGAAATGATGGATATGCGCAGCAGGGGAATCCATTGCGGGATCCCGTCTTATTGCAGTGCAAATGAATTTGTGATCGAGATCGCGCTGCGGCGTGCGAGAGAGCGTGAGATCCCGGTGTTAATTGAGGCAACTGCCAATCAGGTTAACCAGTTTGGCGGATATACCGGAATGTGCCCGAAGGGCTTTTATGAGAGGGTGAGAACGATGGCGGATCGTCTGGGCGTATCGGAAGAAATGATCATTCTGGGAGGCGATCATCTGGGACCGCTGACGTGGCAGAATCTGAGAGAAGAAGAAGCCATGGCGAATGCGCAGGAACTGGTATATCAATATGCCCGTGCCGGTTTTACCAAGCTCCATCTTGATACCAGCATGAAAGTTGCGGACGACCCGGAAGGCATGCTCTCTACAGAAACGATTGCCCGCCGCGGAGCAGCGCTTTACCGGGCGGCTATGCGTGGTTATGCGGAGCTTCTCTCGGAAAAGCCGGCAGCGGTACGGCCGGTTTTTGTCATCGGGAGTGAAGTTCCGATCCCGGGCGGTGCCCAGGAAGCAGAAGATACGCTGGCCGTGACGAAGCCGGAGGCTTTTCGCGACACAGTTGCCACTTACAGCCGCGTATTCGCGCAGGAGGGACTTGCGGACGGCATGAAGGATGTGGTGGCGGTCGTCGTGCAGCCAGGCGTCGAGTTTGGGGATGATCAGGTGTTCTTGTATGAGCATGAGGCGGCACAGGAGCTGACCGCCGCCCTGAAAGAATTTCCGGGAGTTTGTTTTGAGGGACATTCAACGGACTTTCAGAGTCGCAGCTGCCTGCGTGATATGGTAGCGGACGGGATCGCGATCTTAAAGGTGGGGCCTGCGCTGACCTTTGGGCTGCGGGAGACACTTTTTGCACTGAGCATGATGGAGGACGAGCTGGTGCCGGAGGAGAAGCGGGCTCATTTCCCGCAGGTTCTGGAGAAAACCATGTTGGAAAATCCTGAAAACTGGAGGAAGCATTATCACGGGGACGGCAGGCAGCTTGCCCTGGCGAGAAAATACAGCTTTTCTGACCGGTGCCGTTATTATATCGGGCTCCCGCAGGTGACAGAGTCGATCAACCGGTTGTTTGAAAATCTGAGAGAATATCCGATCCCGATGAACATGCTGCATCAGTATCTGCCATTTGCGTTCGAGCGGGTGCAGAGCGGGGAAATTTCTCCGGATCCGAGAGAACTTGCACTTGACGGAATCGCGGAAGTTATGAGAGACTATGAGTATGCAGTAAGTGAGTAATGTAGCAAAAGAAAATTTCGATAAAGCAGGAGAGACGAAAATGAGAATCATCAGAGCAAAAGATTATCAGGATATGAGCCGCAAAGCGGCCAACATCATATCAGCGCAGATTATCATGAAGCCGGACTGTGTGCTCGGGCTTGCGACGGGCTCCACGCCCATCGGTATCTATGAGCAGCTGATCGAGTGGTATGAGAAGGGAAATCTGGATTTTGCGGATGTGACTACGGTGAATCTGGATGAGTATAAGGGACTCTCGCCGGAAAACGAACAGAGCTATGCATATTTTATGCATCATCGTCTCTTTGACCATGTCAACATCAATCCGCGGCGGACGCATCTGCCGGATGGCACAAACCCGGATGCGGAGGGAGAGTGCGCGAGATATGAAGCTCTGCTTCAATCCGTAGGGGGTATTGATCTGCAGCTTCTGGGTCTGGGAAATAACGGCCATATCGGTTTTAATGAGCCGGATACGGCGTTTGAGAAGGAGACGCACTGCATCAATCTACTGGAACAGACGATTGAGGCCAATAAGCGTTTCTTTGACTCGGTCGAGGAGGTGCCGAAGCAGGCCTATACGATGGGAATCCGGACAATTATGATGGCAAAGAAAATCCTCCTTGTCGTCAATGGAGAGGGCAAGGCGGATATTTTAAAAGAGGCGCTCTACGGTCCGGTGACGCCGCATGTCCCCGCCTCGATCCTGCAGATGCACCCGGATGTGACGGTGGTTGCGGATGAGGCGGCGCTGTCGCGGTGTGTAAGATAAAAGAGAGGTAATCGGAAATATTAGGAAAAGCGCGGTGGGAACAGAGAATGGTCTGTTAGCGCCGCGCTTTTCCGGCATTTTACGGTCGATCAATATCCGAATGCCAGGGCACCGCCGTCAACGGCAAAATCCTGTCCGGTAATGTAAGACGCGTCCGGTCCGCATAAAAAACTTGCCATTGCTCCGAGATCTTTTGTATTACCGTAGGCATGCAGTGGCATACGGCCGAGGATCTGCTGTTCCCGGACGGGATCTGCGACGGATTTGAGCATATTGCTCTGGAACCAGCCCGGAGCGATGCTGTTGACACAGATATTGTCCTGAGCCCATTCGACAGCAAGACCGCGGGTCATAGACAGGACAGCGCCTTTGCTGGTGCAGTAAGGAACGACCAGAGAAAATCCCAGATGTGCGCTCATGCTGGTGATATTGATGATGCGGCCGCGATCGGGAGATTTTCTCAGGTAAGGATAACAAAGCTGAGACATCTGAAATACATACTTAACATTTACATCCATGATATGCTCCCATTGATCCATGGGAAAGTTTTCGGCTTTGCATTTGAAAGTTGCGCCGGCGTTGTTGATCAGAAAGTCGAGGCGGCTTCCATTAGCCTCTGCGATTTCCGGGACCAGTTGTTCCATAAATGCAGTGTCGCCGATGTCGCCCCGGATATGTATGACTCCGGCGGCACTTTCTCCCATGCCGTCTTTGGGAGCGCCTGTACGGCTGATGGAATAGACGGTTGCTCCGTCTTTGGCCAGAGTATTGGCGATTTCAAAGCCTATGCCGCTGCTGCCTCCGGTTATGATACCAATTTTTCCTTTTAAATTTGACATGATGGTTTCCTCCGATATGAATTCTGTTTATTTTATTTCTGTAAAAGTCAGATCCTGTGATCGATAGAGAATTTGACTTACCTGCTGATTTGTGTATAATTATGGCAGACCGTATGATTGAAAGTGGAAAGGAATTGTCTGGTGAATACAAAAGTAACGATCCGTGATGTGGCGGAAAAAGCAGGGGTCTCGATCAGTTCGGTGCACCTGGCGCTCAGTGGGAAGACAGGCGTAAGCGATGCGACTCGTGAAAAAATCCGCAGGACGGCGGAAGAGATGGGCTATCAGCCTAATATGCTTGCTTCCAGTTTAAAGAGAAGTACCCGGCGGATCGCGATTTTACTGCCAAACGATATTGGGGATAACCAATATTACTACCGTCCGGTGTGGCGGGGCGTCCATGATTATCTTTCGAACATCAATATGAACCTGGAGTGTGTCGAATTGCCATATGATGACGACGGCAGGATCGATGCGTTTTCCCATATGCTGGAAATGGTGGAAAGAAACGAGATCCACGGTATCCTGACGGTCGGACATATGGACGACAGGGAAACAATACCAGGATGGAAAAAGATCCGCAGTAAATCGGTTGCCATGGTCTGTATCAGTTCTGAACATAAGCTGTGCAGTCATATCTGCTGTATTCAGCCGGAATATGATGTGATCGGACGTACGATGGCCGAATTGATTATCAGCAGGATCCCGCGTTTTGGAAGTATTTTTTTGTGCGCGGGTAATCCGGGCTGGGATGCTCATGCCCTCATCGTGAAAGGGTTTGATGATTACCTGAAAGAGAATCACTGCCCAAATTTGGTTTATAAGGATCACTCTTGGGGAATCAATCAGGAGAGCTATATTAATATCGTGGAAAAGCTTTCCCGGCCGGATGTGGCGGCGTGTGGGAGCGTTTATTCCCAGGGTACGATTATGCTCGGTCAGGCTCTGGAAGAAACGCAGAAAAATGGTCTGGTATATGCGGTCGGATCCGATCTGCCTGATATCACAGCTGATCGGCTGCGCCGGTCGATTTTTAACGCGGTGATCCAGAAAAATCCTTATGCTCAGGGTTATGCCGGGATCCGCACATTAGTTGAATATCTGATCAGCAGCAAGATCCCGGAGCAAAAACACGTGTATGTAGGAAGTGAAGTTGTTTTAAAGAGCAATCTGGTCATGTATGAACATGAACAATATCGCTATCTTTTCTTTTAAAAAAGACCGGATTCAGATTCCTTGAATATTTGTCAGTATTCCTGACAGATATAATTATGGCAGCAGGAGAAGATCAGTTCCCAGTCCAGATCTGCACCTACTCCTGGGCGGTTTGGCACGTGGATGATGCCGTTTTCGTCGATGGGAAGGTCGCCTTTCATTGGCAGGCGATAGTTGTCCTCTGGTACAAAATATTCAAAATATTCACAGTTTTTAATTGCGCAGCTGACGTGGAGATTGACCAGATCCATGTAATTCATGGTAGTGGTATGGATTTCACAGTTGAGGCCGAAGGCCTCGGCCAGATGCGCAATTTTCAGGGTTCCGGTAATTCCGTCTTTCCAGCTTACATCGGCACGTACGATGTCGGCGGCCCGCTGCGCGATGACCTGGGCGACACCCCAATGACAGCCGCGGGTAGTTTCCGTAGCCGCGATTGGGATATCAAGAACACGGCACAATTCAGAATATTTATAGAGTTCAAAATCTCGGAATGGTTCTTCAAACCATTTGTAATTCAGCTTTTCTAACTGACGTCCGACGCGGATCGCGTCATCGAGGCTGTAGTCGCCGACAGGATCACTCATCAGGATATAATCATCTCCGACCGCTTCCCGGACTGCGGCATGAACCTGCATGTCAAATTCGACCGGGCCGGATGGATGCGGTTTATAGCCTTTGATCCCTTTCTTTTTATAATAGAGCGCTTCATCTACATAATCCTGTACAGAATTCAGAAAATTACTGCTGGCATATACAGGGAGACTGTCGCGGTATGCTCCGATATACTTATATAATGGGAGCCCGGCTTCTTTCGCACAGATATCCCATAAAGCCACGTCCACGGGACCTGGGAGAAAGACCGGGAAAAAAGCTTCATGCCGGTCGATGACCCAGAGATCCTGAAAGATTGCTTCCCGGTCATGCGGATCACGGCCTAACACAACGGGGGCGATGCTTTCCTGAAGATAAGATTCACTGACAGAACCGCTTCTTGCGGCCATGCAGGTAGCGATCCCTTCTATGCCGGTGTCGGTGGTCAGTTTAATGACAATGACATCCCAGCCCATTTTGGCACCTCCCTGGCGCTTTTCGTCAAAAAGACATTTCCCTCGTTCTACCCACCAGCTTTCGAATTTTGTTATAATCATACAAATATTCCTTTCAATTTAAAAAAATAACAGACAATTTGCGTTAAAAAACGTTTTAGGAAATTATAACAACGATGAGAAAAAAAGTAAAGAAAGTGGGAACAGTTTAGTTT
>JAJBUA010000124.1 GCA_020860565.1 Clostridiales bacterium | reverse complement strand
AACAAAGTAGTTCCTGAGAGGGAAACATATCCGCAGAGGACATTTTTCACGTCGGCACTTAGCGAGCATGCTTTTGCGAGCTTATGCTTTAGTATCCATATGACGTGCCAGTGACAAGTCATATGGAGTACTGTTACGTGAAAATCTAGGCGCAAGCGGTCCTTGGAGGATATGTTTCCCTCTCAGGGACGGGCGTTTTGCCAATCCCTGGGTGTAAGTATTCTTCGTGGGAGATTATTCTCTGTCAGGGACGGATGATTGCCAACCACTAATCAACACAAGGAGACTCAAAAATACCACATGAAAACTTCAGAAGATTTAAGAACTCTGCTCGACCGGATCGACCACCGTGGCTATCCGGCCTATAAAGATACCGTCGGCCAATACCAGTTCCGCGGATACGTGCTGTCCATCGACCATGTTCAGGGCGATCCTTTCGCTTCCCCATCCGATGTAAGCGTCCGCGTGGCCGCCGGGACAGCCGGTTTTCCCAAAGAATACTACGCGAGCCGCTGCCGTAAGATCGCCCTGCAGGATCTCCTGATCCGCACCTTTGGTGCAGAAGCAGGGAAATACTCCTTTCAGGCAAAAGGCTCCGGTAAAAGCGGCCTGATCTCAGTCAGCCGCTGCGGACAGGAGATTCTGGAACGCAGCGCGTGTGAGATCGCTCCCGGTGGAGAAGTCGTTTTCCGCCTGCATGTCGGATTCCCGGCAAATGGACGGACCA
This sequence comes from Clostridiales bacterium, assembly GCA_020860565.1. GTDB lineage: Bacteria > Bacillota > Clostridia > Lachnospirales > Lachnospiraceae > Brotaphodocola. Next base: position 9,193 of record JAJBUA010000124.1, on the reverse strand, counting down.
TCAACGCCGGAGAACTGATTCGTATTTTATTTCAGTTCCTGCCTCGCTGCGTCGAGCAGGCGCTCGTTTACCGCAGCTATGACGCAAAGAAAGTGCGTGGAGTGATAGATCTGGCGGATGACCAGCAGGCGATCCGCGATCAGCTTGAGAGCCTGGGACTAGCGGCGTTTGTGGCAGACGGCTCTGTCCTGCCAAGAGAGTCCGGGGTTTCCTCCCGGCCGATGAAGAACAGTGTGGCATTTCACTCGCCGGATTCGCTGGCGGTGACACTCACGCTGCCGCACGCGGGAGCAGTGCGCGGAATGGGAATCCGCCGAGGGATCACAATGATCGCAGGCGGAGGATACCACGGAAAATCCACCTTGTTAAAAGCGTTGGAGATGGGCGTTTATAATCATATCGCAGGCGATGGCAGGGAATATGTGATCACAGATGATACTGCCGTAAAGCTGAGGGCAGAGGACGGCAGAAGCATTACCGATGTGGATATTTCGATGTTTATCCGCAATCTGCCAAATGGGAAAAATACGATTTCATTCAGCACAGAGGACGCCAGCGGGAGTACCTCTCAGGCGGCCAATGTGATCGAAGCGATGGAGGCAGGAAGCCGGGTATTTCTCATTGATGAGGATACCAGCGCGACAAACTTTATGATTCGGGACGAGCTGATGCAGCGCGTCATCAGCCGGGACAGTGAGCCGATTATTCCCTTTATCGACCGGGTGAGAGAATTATATGACAGCTTCGGCATTTCGACAATTCTCGTGGCGGGAAGCTGCGGCTCGTATTTCCATAAGGCCGATTGTATCCTGCAGATGAAGCAGTATCAGGCTGTTGATATCACAGAGCTGGCAAAGAAGGAAGCTGCCGCCTTCCCGCTTGCAAAGGAGGAGCCGGAAAAGGCGGTGCGGCCGGAGCGTGTCCGCCGTCTGCGCGCGGCACAGAGGCTGGAAGAACGCACGAAGATCCGCTCGTCCGGGCTTGACAGTGTCTCGATTGACCGGGAGATCATCGATCTGCGGTATGTGGAGCAGCTGGCGGATCCGGAGCAGGTGGCTTTTCTGGGGTATGTCATGAAATATGCGGTTGCGCGGCTGTTAAATGGCTCGCGCCCGTTTACGGCGGTGCTGGATCAGTTGGTGCAGGAAATGGAAACGAAAGGAATGGCGGGAATCTACGGAGGCCGGTTCCTGCCTGCTGGATTTGCGGCGCCGCGCAGACAGGAGATTGCGGCCTGTATCAATCGTTATCGGAGGTTGACTGTTTGATGATAAAAAAATGGATGCTGACAATAGTTCTGACATTTTCTCTGCTGTGCGGCAGTATGCTGCAGGCTTATGCCGCTGGTCCGGGAACCGGTTATTTTTGTGACATGCAGGGAAATCTTTACTATATGGATGACGGAGGCCAGCTGTATTCAGAGAAGAATTCCTACGGCGTTTCTTTTGATGAAAATGGGATTATGCAAAATCCGGCGGCGGTAGACATCCACACGCAGAGGGAACTGGCAGAGCGTTTTGAAGCGGGAGAAACTCTGATTTTTGCAGATGTAGAGTCCTATTGCAATTTCTTTGAATATTATACGTCCTGCTACCGATTGCTGGACGACGAACTGGATCTCTCCTTTATCGTCTATGATGACGGCAGTATCGAGCTGACGATCCCGCAATCCGCCCGTTATGACCGGGCTGCAATACGGAACCAGATCCTGCAGATCTTTGGGACAGTCAGTGGGGATACGGTAAAGGCAAAGATCGAAAATGCCTGTCAGGCGGTTGCACAGAAAATGTCCTATGACAGCGCGTATGTGAGTGTCAATATGCCGGAGGCGATCGCGGCAGGCAGAGGCGTGTGCTGGCATATGTCAAAGATCACGCATGTTTTGCTGGAAGAGGCGGGAGTATATGTAGAGATGATGTCCGGGCTTTATGGCGGAGAGAGCCATTCCTGGCTTCGTTGCTGGGGAGACGGAAGATATATTTATGTAGATCCCACGCAGTGGGCGGCCGGAGACAGTACGGCAATTGACATTCCCTATTCAACGTTTCTTGCAAAATATGTCCCGGTGCTGCAGACGACGATAGTGCTTGATCCGGCGGAGAAGACATCATAATCATTGCCAAACAGGGATGGACATTCTGGCAGGATACTCCTCCGCAAAGTAAAAACACAGAAAAATCACAGGATTGTCGGATAATCTTAAATTTTATTAAGGCGTTTTTGTGCTATGATAATAACCAGAGAAACAAATTTGAATTTCGGTGATGAGAACAGGGTTTCCTTTGCCGGAGAAGAAAAGGAGTGATCAGGATGTTAAAGAGCGGATTAAAAAGAAAGTCAGTGTTAATGATATTGGCGGCGGTGTTAAGCGCAGCGATGGTATTTCCGTCGATGGCGTCGACTTCCTCCATTACCAGTATCTCGCTGGGATTGTCGTATCACATCAGTGAGGGAGACACGAATACCAATGTGCGGGTGACTTCCGGTTCCAGCAAATACGAGGTGTCGGAAGTAGAAGTTACCAACGAGCCGGATGATGATGGTTGGGACGAGGGCGATAAGCCGAAGATTAAGGTAACCGTCGAAACGGACGAGGATGATTACAAATTTTCCGGAGTTTCCAAGAGTGACGTTACAATCAATGGCGACGAAGGAACGGTAACGTCCGTGACGAAAAAGAGCAGTTCGAAGCTGTATGTGTACATCACACTGGACGAAGTAGATGAGAGCAGTTCAACCTCCGGCAACTGGCCGCAGGGAATGCCGAATAACCAGCTGATGCAGCAGCCGAACCAGCAGATCAATCAGCAGCCGGGCGGCCAGTCGGCTCAGACCAACACGAATAATGGCAAAAAAGGCTGGGTGAAGGACGCAAAGGGCTGGAAATATCACAATGACGATCAGTCCGAGATGAAAAACCAGTGGAAATCCATTAACAATAAGTGGTATTATTTTGATGGAGACGGCTATATGAAGACCGGCTGGTTCCAGCAAGGCGGCAAGTGGTATTACTGCAATGAGGACGGCGAGATGCTCGCCAATACCCGGACGCCGGATGGATATTATGTCGGCGCGGACGGAGCCTGGGTGCAGTAAGCACCGGGACGGCGAAAACTTCAATCCGAGTAGCGGGCAATAATTGAATAAAATCAACAAGACAGACCCGGCGGGAGAAAATGCTGCCGGGTTATTTTTATTCCATAGGAAAGTACGTCCTATGGAACAAAAAGCCCTCCGGGCGGGATCGCACTGCGGCGGAGCGGAAATATGTCGCTAAAGCGACCCGCCGCAGGCGGAGAATCCTGCTTTGCAGGATTCTTTTTCATGCACACGGGCGGATAGGGAAATTTTGCAGGTTATGAAATAGTAATAAAAACAGCTGCCAGTAATTGAGAAATATTTAACAAATAGGAAACCCTCTTTTGCCCGATCTTATGGTATAATGAGAGCGGCTGGATGCAGTGCGGGAAACTGCGGTGCATACAGCTTCGGGTATCTGTTCATAATAGTTGTAGTGATTCGGAACTGGTCCGCAATGACTACATAAGAAAAGAAGGAAGAGAGGGAAAAACGATGAGTCGAATGGAACCGTGGGAAGGTTTTAAAGGACGTAAATGGAAATCAACGGTCAATGTCCGTGATTTTATCCAGAATAATTATACGCCATATGAGGGAAATGAAGATTTCCTGGCAGGACCGACAGAGGCAACCGATAAGCTCTGGGGCAAAGTACAGGAGCTGCAGAAGGAAGAGCGGGCAAAGGGCGGTGTCCTGGATATGGAAACCGAGGTGGTATCTTCTCTGACTGCTTATGGCGCGGCCTATATCGATGACAGTATGAAAGAGCTGGAGAAAGTCGTCGGACTTCAGACCGATAAGCCGTTAAAGAGAGCTTTTATGCCCTATGGCGGCATTCAGATGGCGGAGCAGTCGTTAAAGATGTACGGCTATGAGCCGAGTGAGAAGCTGCACGAAATTTTTACCAAATATCACAAGACGCACAATCAGGGTGTGTTTGATATCTATACGCCGGAGATGAAGCTGGCCCGCCACAATAAGATCCTGACCGGACTGCCGGATACCTATGGCCGCGGCCGGATCGTAGGCGATTACCGCAGAGTGGCGCTGTACGGCATCGATTATCTGATCGTTAAGAAACAGAGAGACTTTGCGGCGACCGAGCGTCAGGGCATGAGACGTTATGATTTCCAGCTGCGCGAGGAGATCGCGGATCAGATTACTGCGCTGAAAGATATGAAGACGATGGCGGCAGCTTATGGTTATGATATTTCCGTACCGGCAAAAGATGCGAGAGAAGCCGTACAGTGGACCTATTTCGGATACCTCGCCGCGATCAAGACGCAGAACGGAGCTGCGATGAGTGTGGGACGGATCTCCACCTTCCTGGACATCTATATTCAGAGAGATATCGACGCGGGAATCCTCACAGAGAGTGAGGCGCAGGAGCTGATCGATCATTTCACGCTGAAATGCCGTATGGTCAAATTTGCGCGTATCGCTTCTTATAATCAGCTCTTCTCCGGTGATCCGGTATGGGCAACGCTGGAGGTCGCTGGCCTGGGACTGGACGGGCGCTCGATGGTAACAAAGACGGACTATCGTTTCCTTCATACACTGGAAAATATGGGACCGTCCCCGGAGCCCAATCTGACAGTACTGTATTCGTCGAAGCTGCCGGAGAATTTTAAAAAGTATGCGTCTTACATCTCGGTGACGACAAGTTCGATTCAGTATGAGAATGACGACGTCATGCGTCCGATCTGGGGTGACGATTACGCGATCTGCTGCTGCGTATCCGCGACCGAGACCGGCAAAGAGGTACAGTTCTTCGGTGCGCGCGCGAACCTCGCGAAGTGCCTGCTCTACGCGATCAACGGCGGTGTGGATGAAAAGAGCGGCGATCAGGTCGGCCCGAAATACCAGCCGGTTACGACGGAATATCTGGATTTCGATGACGTGATGGAAAAATTTGACACGATGATGGACTGGCTGGCACATCTGTATGTGTCGACGCTGAATATGATTCATTATATGCATGATAAATATTATTATGAGGCGGCAGAGATGGCACTGATCGATTCTCATGTGCGCCGTTCCTTTGCGACCGGTATCGCCGGATTCTCACACTGCGTCGATTCCCTGAGCGCGATCAAGTATGCGAAAGTAAAGGCGATCCGCAATGACAAGGGTGTTACGACCGATTTTGAGATCGAGGGCGATTTTCCGAGATACGGCAATGACGATAACCGGGCGGATGATATCGCGGTATGGCTGCTGCGGACCTTCATGGAGAAGCTGGAGCACATTCATACCTATCGGGATTCCGATCCGACGACGTCCATCCTGACAATCACCTCCAATGTGGTATATGGCAAGGCGACCGGCGCGCTGCCGGATGGCCGTAAGGCCGGCGAGCCGCTCTCACCGGGCGCAAATCCCTGCTATGGAGCCGAGCAAAACGGCTTGCTGGCGTCCTTAAACTCTGTCGCCAAGCTGCCGTATGAACTGGCTCTGGACGGTATTTCCAATACCCAGACAATCAATCCGGGAGCACTGGGACACACCGATGAGGAGCGCGTCAACAATCTCGTTCATGTCCTGGACGGCTATTTCGATCAGGGCGCTCACCATCTGAATGTTAATGTATTTGGCGTGGAGAAGCTCAAAGATGCGATGGAACATCCGGAGAAGGAAGAATACGCGAACTTCACAATCCGCGTGTCCGGTTACGCCGTGAAATTCATCGACCTGACCCGGGAACAGCAGCTGGATGTGATCGCGAGAACCTGTCATGACCACATGTAAGGTCCATTCGCTGGAAAGCTTTGGTTCCGTAGACGGCCCTGGGGTAAGATACCTGATCTTTCTCCAGGGCTGCCGGATGCGCTGCCAGTTCTGCCACAATCCCGATACGTGGGATGAAAACGGAGAGGCTCAGACTTACACAGCAGACGAACTGCTGGCAAAGGCGCTGCGTTACCGCAGCTACTGGGGAAAAGACGGCGGCATCACTGTGAGCGGAGGCGAACCGCTGCTGCAGATCGACTTCCTGATCGAATTCTTTGAGAAAGCGAAAGCTGCCGGTGTGCATATGGTCATCGATACGGCCGGTAATCCCTTTACGAGAGAAGAACCATTTCTCAGTAAATTTCAGGAACTTATGAAAGTAACCGATCTGCTGCTGCTCGACATCAAAGAGATTAACGAAGAACGCCACCGCCGTCTCACCGGACACACCAACCAGAACATCCTGGACCTGGCACGATACCTTTCCGACATCGGCAAACCCGTCTGGATCCGCCATGTGCTGGTTCCCGGACGCAGCGATTATGACGAAGACCTCGCGGCTCTGGGAGATTTTATCCGGACACTGAAAAACGTGCAGAAGGTCGAAGTTCTGCCCTACCATACTCTTGGTGTCTTCAAGTGGGAAACCCTGGGGAAGGAGTATCCTCTGAAGGGAATCGATCCGCCGACTCAGGAGAGGGTAAAAAATGCGGAAAGGTTACTTGGTATCCGAACGGACGGTTAAATTTCCCCTTATTGAGAAATACTATCACTACGCCGGCTTGTCTTTTACAAAGCTGCTTGCTATGATAAATGCATCAGCATGAGAAAAGAAATGCCTGTTAGTGAAAAGGAGGACTCAAACCATGAATTATCTGGAAATCGAAAAAGTAATCGGCCGGGAGATCATCGACTCCCGTGGCAACCCAACGGTAGAGGCAGAGGTATATCTGGCAGATGGCACGATCGGCCGCGGCGCGGCTCCGAGCGGAGCGTCTACCGGCGAATTTGAGGCGCTGGAGCTCAGGGACGGCGATAAGAGCCGCTATGGAGGCAAGGGCGTATCAAAAGCAGTAGAAAATATCAACACCGTCATCAATGATGTTCTGGTTGGCATGGATGCGTCTGATATCTACGCAGTCGACCGCGCGATGATCGAGGCGGACGGCACCGAGGATAAGTCCAGACTGGGTGCAAACGCGATCCTGGCTGTTTCCATCGCGGCGGCAAGAGCAGCCTCCATTTCCCTGGACATTCCGCTGTATCGCTTTATCGGCGGTGTAAACGCCAATAACATGCCGGTACCGATGATGAATATTTTAAACGGCGGCGCACATGCGGCAAACACCGTTGACGTACAGGAATTTATGATCATGCCGGCGGGCGCTCCGACCTTTGCCGAGGGACTTCGCTGGTGTACGGAAGTTTTCCATGCTCTGCAGTCGCTGTTAAAATCAAAGGGACTGGCTACCTCGGTTGGGGATGAGGGCGGCTTCGCGCCGGATCTGGCAAGCGATGAGGAAGCAATCCAGTATATTCTGGAGGCGATTCAGAAAGCCGGTTATGAGCCGGGTAAGGACTTTGTACTGGCGATGGATGCGGCTTCCAGCGAGTGGAAGGGCAGTCAGAAGGGCGAGTATATCCTGCCGAAAGCAGGGACAAAGTTTACCTCTGCGGAGCTGGTGGAGCACTGGAAGGGACTGATCGAGAAATATCCGATCTACTCGATCGAGGATGGTCTGGACGAGGAAGACTGGGAAGGCTGGCAGCTGATGACCAGAGAACTCGGAGATAAGGTGCAGCTCGTGGGCGACGATCTCTTTGTCACGAACACAAAGAGGCTGAGCAAGGGGATTTCCCTTGGCTGCGGTAATTCCATTCTGATCAAGCTCAATCAGATCGGTTCTGTATCGGAGACTCTGGAAGCGATTAAGATGGCTCATAATGCGGGTTATACTGCCGTCACCTCTCATCGCTCCGGCGAGACCGAGGATACAACGATCGCTGATCTGGCGGTAGCATTAAATACCCGCCAGATCAAGACCGGTGCGCCGAGCAGAAGCGAGCGTGTCGCGAAATACAATCAGCTGCTGCGTATCGAAGAGCAGCTGGGCGAGAGCGCTGTATATCCGGGAAAAGCAGCATTCCGTTTTAAAAAGTAATCAGGAATAAAACATAACCCCTCCACATAATCTGGAATATGCCGGTGAACCAATGGAGTGGAGGGGTTAGTTTGAACGATAATTATCTGAGCGTATTGCAGAAATATGACGGGGAAGCGATTGAGGTACGCCGGGGCCGGGGCGCATGGATCTGTACGTATCCGGAAGGGTTCCAGCTGTTAAAAGAGTACCGGGGAAGTGTGCAGCGTCTGGAATTTGAAGAGACTATTCTCTCGGAACTGCGCTGCCGCGGGATTTCGATGGTGGATTGCTGTGTCCGCAATCAGGAAGGCAGTCTTTTGACAGCAGCTGACGACGGGACGCGCTTTATTCTGAAGGAATGGTATCAGGAAAAAGAGTGTTCTCTGGGCGACAGCCGGGAAGTTATGCTGGCGGTATCCTGGATCGCGCGTCTGCACCGCGCTTTTCGTGAGATTGGCTGGCGAGAAGAATGGTCGCTGGAGTCTATGAACCCTCCGGAACCGGGAGAAGACATGCGCCGGCATAACCGCGAACTCAAGCGAGTACGCGCATACATCCGTGATAAAAGAAAAAAGAGCGAATTCGAGCTGTGTGTGATCCGTAATTTTGCTGCCTTTTATGAGCAGGCGGTTCAGGCGCAGGCTGAGTGGGAACAGCTTGAGAAAAAACAGGGTCAGGACGCCCTTTTTTTATGTCACGGAGATCTGGATCAGCATCACATTCTGCTGAAGGAAAGCGAAGCCTGTTTCATCGATTTCAATCAGATGCACCGTGGCCGGCAGGTGACCGATCTGTATCATTTTATGCGCAAGGCACTGGAAAAGCATAACTGGAATGAACGGCTGGGACTCTCGATGATTGAGCGATATGACCGCGAACGGACGCTGAGCGCGGCTGACCGCAGGATGTTGTATTATCTCTTCCTGTATCCGGAAAAATACTGGAAGCAGCTTAATTATTATTATAACGCCAGTAAATCCTGGCTGCCTGCGAGAAGTGTGGAAAAATTAAAACGCCTGGAGGCACAGCAGGAAAACCGAAACCGTTTTCTGGCAAGGATTCGTTAAGACTGCCGGATGGCCGGGTCCTGCGTCGGCTGTCTGGTACCGGTTATGTAGCAAAAAGTGACAAAATTTTACTGGCGCAGAACGAGATTAATTGACATCATTTTCAGAATGAGGTATAGTCCTGTCTTTGACAGCATAAATGCGAGAACTCCTTAATCTACAAGGTATTTTCGC
>JAJBUA010000057.1 GCA_020860565.1 Clostridiales bacterium | reverse complement strand
TTTCATTACTATTTGTGCCGCCAACTGAAAGGCGGCGGAATGGAGATTACTATGACTCAGATCATCGAAGCATTAAAAAAGAGAAGAAGTATCCGTGCATACAAACCGGAACTCCCGTCGAAGGAACTGATTGAGCAGATTGTTGAAGCTGGTACCTACGCGGCGACCGGAATGAACCGCCAGTCTCCGATTATCATTGCGGTGACCAATAAGGAGATGCGTGACCGCCTGTCCCATATGAATGCGCGATTTATGGGAAAAGGAGACGATTTTGACCCGTTTTACGGTGCGCCGGTTGTACTGGTTGTGCTGGCAGATAAGAAGATGCCGACCTATGTGTATGACGGCAGCCTCGTGATAGGCAACCTGATGCTTGCGGCCGAGGAGCTGGGGCTGGGAAGTTGCTGGATTCACCGGGCAAAAGAAGAGTTTGAGACCGAGGAGGGCAAGGCGATCTTAAAATCTCTGGGGATCGAGGGCGATTATGAAGGGATTGGCCACTGCATCCTTGGTTATCCCGCAGTGCCGCTTCCGGAAGCAGCTCCGAGAAAAGAGAATTATGTGTACTATATTGACTGACAGGAGAGAAGAAGATGAAATATCTGATTATCGGCGCCGGCGGCGTGGGCGGCTGTATCGGCGCTTATATGACAGAAGCCGGCAAGGATGTGACAATGATTGCGCGGGGCGCTCATCTGAAAGCAATGCAGGAAAATGGCCTGCGGATGGAGACAACCAAAAAAGGAAATTATGTGGTAAATCCGGTTCGGGCTGAGGATATGGAACACTATACGGGAGATCCGGATGTGATCTTTGTCTGCGTGAAGGGGTATTCTCTGGGTGATACGGTACCCTTTATCCGACGGATTGCGCGGCCTGGCACGCTGGTGATCCCGATTCTGAATGTCTACGGCACCGGAAGCCGACTGCAGGAGATGCTGCCGGATATGATTGTGACGGACGGTTGTATCTATATTGCCGGAGAGATCCGGGAACCGGGCTGTCTGTGGATGAATGGGGATATTTTCCGTATCGTTTACGGGGTCAGAGAAAAGTCACAGGAGACGCCTCTGCTGGAGATCGTGAAGCAGGATCTGCTGGACAGCGGGATCACGCCGGTTCTTTCTGATCATATCCGCAGAGATACGATGCGCAAATATGCTTATGTGTCGGCAGCGGCGTCCTGCGGGCTGTATTATGACGCGAGAGTCGGTGAATTTCAGAAACCGGGAAAGGTGCGGGATACTTATGCCGCACTGCTGGGAGAGATCAACATCCTGGCCGGAGCGATGGGAATCACGTTCGAGCAGGATATTGTAAAGGAAAATATGGACATTACCGATGCTTTGTCGCCGACGGCTTCGACTTCCATGCAGCGGGATATCTGGAACGGGAAGCAGTCAGAGATCGACGGCCTGCTGTTTCAGGTCGTGCGCATGGCCGATGAGTATGGGGTTGAGCTGCCGACGTATCGGATGATTGCGCGGGCGCAGGGGTATCCGTGTTAGATGAAAAGTTAAATGAATGGTAACGTTCCGTTCCTGAGAGGGAAGAATATCCTCCGAGGACCGTTTGCACTCTGGTTTTCACGTAGCGGTACTAAACTTACCGGAAAAGCATCCGGTTCGTTAAGTGCCGACGTGAAAAATGTCCTCTGCGGATATTCTTTCCTCTCAGGGACTACTTTACTGGCGGTGATTATAGAGATGAAAATGAATTATAAGATGATACTGGCGTATGACGGCAGCCGATATTATGGCTGGGAGCATCAGCCGAATACGGATCTGACGATCCAGGGGAAAGTGGAAAGTGTTCTGCAAAAGATGACGGGAGAGGAGACCATTGAGGTGATCGGCGCCGGGCGTACGGACGCCGGTGTTCATGCGAAAGGCATGGTCTGCAACGCGGTTATGGATACGCCGATGAAGCCTGGCGAGATCCGGGATTATATGAATCGCTATTTTCCGGATGATATCTGTGTGCGGGAGGTGCGTGTCGCGTCTGACCGTTTCCACAGCCGTTACAATGCTCTGGGAAAGACTTATTGCTATACCTGTTATGTCGGGGACTTAAAGCCGGTATTTAACCGCAGATATGTGTATGTCTGTGAGCGGATGCCGGATATCGGACGTATGCAGCAGGCAGCGCAATATCTGACGGGAACTCATGATTATGCCAGTTTTTGCTCTAATCCCAAGATGAAAAAATCTACTGTTCGCAAGGTAGATCAGATCGAGATCGCCAGAAATGGCGATTACCTGAACTTTACTTACCACGGAACCGGATTCCTGCAGCACATGGTCCGCATCCTCACGGGAACTTTGCTGGAGGTTGGCTGGGGCGACCGGGATCCGGAGAGCATGCCGGATCTGATTGACGCGAAAAAACGCGCCCTGGCAGGATTCACAGCTCCGGCAAAAGGGCTGTGTTTAATGAAGGTGGATTACCATATGGAGTGATGGAGGGTAAGATCTGTGTTATGTTCAGGATTCGAGAGGCAACTGAGGAAGATTATGCGGCAATTTGCCGCCTGAATTCGGATGAGATGGGATACGAGTATTCTCCGGAGAAAACAAAAGAAAAGCTGCGCAAACTGCTTGGACAGCGTAGCGATAAGATTCTTGTTTGTAAAAAGAAAGGCATCGGAAGAGCACTGCTCGATGAGATTGAGGAGAGGGCCAAAAAGGACGGTGCTGCCGGAATCCGTCTGGTATCCGGCATTACCAGAAGCGGTGCACATGAATTTTATCAGCGATGCGGATACGGAGACGGGAGAGAGCAGAATATCCGCAGAGGACATTTTTCACGTCGGCACTTAGTGAGCAGGACGCTTTTCCTGCGAACTTAGTACCGTTACGTGAAAACCAGAGCGCAAGCGGTCCTCGGAGGATATTCTGCTCTCGCTGGAACGGACGGGTTGTCGGCATATGTTGCGTTACAGATTCCGCATAAATGCGATATCATCCTTCGCAAACAACAGATTCATCTCCTCGCGGATCAGTGGGATCTCCCGTTCCTGCATCTGCAGCCACTGGCTGATTACGGTGTAATCCATAACCCCCCTTCCAAGCGGTTCCGGCTGGTAAACACCATGCCGTCCAAGCGTAAAATCCTTGATATGAAGGATGTCGATCATTTCGCCGATCGTATCCAGCCATTGTGTCCACAGACTGCCCTGATCGGTCTGGTCAGGGAATTCCAGCAGGTTCCCTGCATCAAAGATGATGCGCAGATGCTTCGGATCGTTGATCATGCGTATGACTTCCATCAGGGTATCCAGGTCGGTCAGCGGATGCCAGTAGACGGGTTCCAGGCCGACCTGCATATCTACGCGCTGTGCTTCTTCCATGATGCGCTGGATGCTGTCGATCATATAAGGCTTCCAGCGTTTGCGGTCTTCGGGCTCCAGGTGAGGGTACGCGGTTTCGGTGCCGACGACCCCGGCGCCCAGTTCTTTGCCGTAAGCAAGACACTGCCGGAAGGTTGCAATCCCGGCTTTTCGTACATCCGGATCCGGATTTCCCAGATCCATATAGCAGCCGAGGACAGCAATCGTGATATCATTTTTTGCAAATTCCCTGCGGATCTTTTCCAGATGTGCAGAGGTGACGTCCTCATAGCGGTCAATCTCGATAAAAGCCTTGGGCAGGACAACCTGTGCTGCCCGATAGCCTTCATCATGAAGCAGTTCCGCCATTTCTCTGATACTGCGTTTCCCATAGTCGTGGGCGCGTACTCCGATTTTCATCGTATCCCTCACTTTCTTTTCAGATAACTTAAAATCAGGATTCCTTCTCATACAGAAATCTTTCCGGAAGTGTGACCTTAAAATCCCGTGCAAGGTCGCGGAAATTCTGCGGTGTGATCGTCTGGCGCTTCTGTGGCTGTACGGACATCATCTTGATCAGGATCTCCGCGGATTTTTCAACCGTGTGCATCAGGCCGAAGGTCAGATCGAAGTTCTCGCCGGAGCAGAACATGCCATGATGTGCCCAGATCGCGACGTCATATTTCTTCATGAGTTCACTGGTTGCTGCCGCGATATCGCGTCCGCCGGGAACCATCCAGCCTGCGACACCGATCCCGTCTGGAAATACGACCGGACATTCCGTTGCCATTTCCCAGAGCTCTCTGGTAAAGGCTTCATCTGTCAGTGGCAGGATGAAGGTCAGTGCGATGACATTGGTTGTATGAGCGTGATAGATCACGCGGTGAGAGCCGCCGGAAACCTCCTTTTTGACTTCGTGGTTCATCAGATGGGTGGGAAGTTCGCTGGTCGGGCGTCCGCCGCCGGAAAGCCCCCAGAGGATCCGGTAATGTTCACCGGCTTCGTCGAGCTCAATGATAGCGGTGCTGTCTTCCGGGTCAAGGATGACGTTGCGCATATATTTGCCGCTTCCGGTAACCATAAAATATTCTCCGGAGAGACCGGGAACGCTGGTTCCGATTTCACGCCATTCACCCGGCTCATGGAAATACGGCCTGGCTGACTCGACCTCCTCCGGTTTGATCCGGTAGGAAAGGTTGCCGCCGTTGCGCTCATGCCAGCCCTGATTCCAGCCGTCGTTACACATTCTGATAAATCCCTGTACAAATTTCAAATCCGTCATTGCTGCCATTTTATCAGTCCTCCTTTACATGTCCAGAGCTTCCGCCAGAGCGAGGATGGTCAGAGACTGTCCGTAGGCCATCGGTGCGATGAGAATATTCTTATAGTGTTCCGCGTTATAGCCCATCCCGGTGCCGCCGGAGACGTTGAGAACAGTACCGTCGTCGTCGATATTCTGCAGGATACCGTTGATGGCTTTGGTCGCACAGGGGAGATAGGAGTCATCGAGGATGCCATAGCGGATTCCCTTGAGAATGCCGGCAGTGATGGCCGCGGAACCGGAGGTTTCCAGATAGCTGGTGCTGTCAGTCAGGACAGTATGCCACAGGCCGCTTTCATCCTGAAGGGATTTGAGTTTTGATACCTGTGCTTTGTATGTATCGATGATGAAGCTCTTCACTCCGGCATTCAGTGTGCCCTCAAACATGTCGATGTAGTCGAGGATGCCCAGAGTAAACCAGCTGTTGCCGCGGCACCAGAAGATACCGCCGAAGTTGTTGTACTCGTTGAAGGTCCAGCCATGGTAGAAGAGACCGGACTGTTTGTCATAGAGGTACTTGATGTGCATGAGCACCTGACGGATGGATTCATCGATCCATTCCTGACGCTGGTATTTCTGTCCCATCTTATTTAAGAAGAGTACAGTCATGAAGAGTGTATCAATCCACATCTCATTTTCATTGAGACGGACGCCCTGGCGGTCACCGTTGGCGCTGGTTACATGCTGAAATCCGCCTTCTTTGGTGCGCGGCAGGCAGTTCATCAGCCAGTCAGCCCATTTGAGGCACAGCTCTTCGAATTGCTCGTCATGATAGCTCTCATTTAACTCGACGAGGGTCAGGAGAGGGGTTGTTGTGTTGATATTTTTAGACGGAAGACCGGCGCTGATATTGTCCTTAAACCAGCGATACAGGAAATCCTGATAGTCATCCCGGTTTTTAATTTTCATGATCTTTAAGAGACCGTAAAGGCCAACACCCTGGGGCCAGTCCCACTCATGGATGCCGAAGTCGCGGCGGAAGAAACCGATTTTTTCACCGCCCTCAGCCAGCTCCGCTTCATCCTCCGGACCACCAAGGTTCATCAGTTTTTCGATAATAAGATTCAGTTTGTTTTCAAGACCTTTTTGATCAATTCCTTTCATTTTGCCCTCCAATGCTGGATTTTTAATATTATTTATTGTATAATTTTAGATATATTTGTCAAATGTTGCTAATTGTCAGATCGCTTGTAAAGGATGTTGCCAGTTATGGAAAAAGTTACTTATTTTGGTGAAACAGACGGTATCTCACTCGAACAGATGGTTCGCTACGGTAAATTCGACATGCGCGTGAAGCATTTTCATATGCAGTACGAGATATTTTATATCGTAGAAGGCGAGAGAGTCTTTTTCTTTAATAACCGGGAGTATATCGCTCATTCGGGTGACCTGATTCTGATTCCGTCCAACCTGATCCATATGACACGTTCGGTTGAGGGATCCACGGAGGGACACAACCGGATCATTCTGTATATTGACCGGAAGAAGATGGAGTCTTACGATGCACTTTTTCCATCACTCAAGCTGGTGCGTCTGCTGGACGATCACTATGGCGTTTATCATTTAGATCGGGAGCAGCAGATTCTGATTCTGGAGCTGTTCCGCCGGCTGCGCCATGCGCTGACTGACCGCGGTCATGATTATAAGACCGGTATCGATCTGGATATTCTGACCTGGCTGTTTCGCCTGAAGGCTTATATACTCCGGCAGCACAAGGAGGTTCCGCACGATCTGGACAACCCCAAGAATAAAACCGTCTATGAGATCGCGGATTACTTGTCCGCGCATTGTGAGAATCAGGTTTCGCTGGATGATCTGTCCGCGCGTTTTTATCTGAGTAAATCCTATCTGTGCCGGATCTTCAAGGAGATCACCGGCTATACGATCAGCGAGTACAGCAATATCCACCGTATCCGCCGTGCCAAGCGCTATCTGGAGGAGACGGATATGAGTATTACAGAAATTGCGGAGGCTCTGGGGTTTGAGAGCATGACTTACTTTGAACGGACGTTCAAGGTCTATATGACAGTCTCGCCCCTGAAATACCGCAAGACTCTGAATACCGTGACTTACACCAATAATGTGAAAGCAGAGTTTACCGAGCGTCCCATGCTGTGAGAACAGCATGGGATTTTTTTCCCGATTCTATACCAGTCCCAGTACTGTCGGCAGCCACATCGAGAATGCCGGGATAAATGTTACCAGCAGCAATCCGAATACGACAGCCAGCACATAGGGAACCAGTTTTTTCATGACTGCTTCGACAGGCAGGTGAGCGACGCTGCTGCCGATGAAGAGTACGCTTCCTACCGGTGGTGTGATCGTGCCGAGCGCCAGATTCATGATCATGACAACGCCGAACTGGATAGGATCCATTCCCAGGTTTTTCACAACCGGGAGGAGAATCGGGGTGAAGATCAGCAGTGCGGGAGCCATATCCATGAAGGTGCCGACAACCAGCAGGATGACGTTGATGAGCAGCAGGAGTACGATCTTATTGTCCGTAATCCCCAGCAGCAGGGAACTGATTGCCTGCGGAAGCCCGGTAAAGCTGAGTACGAAGCTCAGGACCGAGGACGCGCCGATGATCAGCATGACGGTGGTCGTCATGACGGCGGTATCCAGAAGGATGCCCATGATCTGAGACGGTTTGATCGTGCGGTAAATCACGACAGCAAGGATAAAGGCATAGACAACTGCCACACCGGAGGCCTCTGTTGCGGTAAACTGGCCGGAGAGAATGCCGCCGACGATGATTACGATCAGGAAAAGGCTGGGTACTGCCTGCCAGATCGTAGTAAGTGCCTGAGAGAGGGAAATCTTTTCTCCCTTGATGATGTAGCCGTGTCTCTGTCCGTAGATCATGGCGACGATCATACACAGAAGAGCCCAGAGAAGTCCCGGGATCCAGCCTGCCATCAGCAGGGCGGATACGGAGATGCCGCCTGCCGCAGTCGAGTAAATGATCGGTGCGGTGGTCGGTGGGATCAGCTGTCCGACCGGTGCGGAAGCGATGTTAACGGCTGCGGAATAGGTTTCGTCATAGCCATGCTCTTTTTCCAGCGGATTCATAACGCCGCCGATGGCAGTTGCCGCCGCGATACCGGAGCCGGAGATGGAACCAAACATCGCGTTGCCGGCAATATTGGTCAGAGCCAGGGAGCCAGGGACTCTGCCAAGGAAGAGCAGAGCCAGGTTAACGAGTCGTCGGGCGATGCCGCCGCTGCTCATCAGCAGTCCGGCCAGGATAAAGAAGGGAACGGCAAGCAGGGAAAAACTGTCGATACCGCCGACCATCTTCTGGGCGGAGATAAACATACCGAAATTCGGCGTCAGGAACATGATGATGGTGACCAGAGCGGCGCTGATGATACTGAAAGATACGGGCACGCTGTAGGCCAGTAACAGGAAAAATACAATGACGAGAACGATTGCTGCCTGAATCTGCATTTATTGGACCTCCTTCCAGGTTGCTGCCATTTTGATCAGATGATTGGCGCTGTAGATGAGCATCAGGATACCGCTGACCGGCACACAGGCATAATAAACTTCCATCGGAAGCTGCAGAGCCGGAGAGATCTGGCCTGCTGCGTTAGTTGTTACCATATATCCGCCGATGATCATGACGGTAATGCTCAGAATGATGATGAGAATGCGGGTCGCGAGCTGGGCGTAAAATTTGCCCTTCTCCGTAAATGAGGTTGTGAGCAGGTTGATGGACAGGTGCTTGTCCTTGCCATACGCGTATGGTACGCCGAGCATGGTGGTCCAGATCAGCAGGTAACGCAGCAGCTCTTCGGTATATTTGCTGGGGCTGTTTAAGGCAAAACGGGTAAATACCTGCCATACGCAGCCGAGTACCATGATGGCGACCAGAAGGCTCAATACGGTTTCCAGAATTTTATCAACGATTTTCATTTTGTATGTCCTCCTTACTGCGCGTATTTCTGGATGTCATCGTACAGCGCCTTATAATCTTCACCCTTTGCCGTATAATCCGCATGGATGGGCTGAACCGCTTCGATGAATGCCGTCTTGTCAATATCACGGTAGATCGTTACGCCGTGCTGTTCGGCTTCCTGAGTTGCCTCCAGCATCATGCCGTTGTACAGGTTTTTAAAGTTGTCATTGGCCTTCTGAATGGAAGTAGTCAGAAGCTCTTTCTGTCCGTCGGTCAGACGGTTCCAGGTCTTGGTGCTGATGATGTAAATGTCCGGGGAATACTGGTGCTCGGTGTAGGTGTAAGCCTTGACCAGATCCTGATGTCCGTCAACGGTGAGAACCAGCTCTGTGTTTTCGGCACCGTCCACGATACCCTGCTGCAGTGCGCTGTAGGTCTCACCGCTGGCCATCGGTACGGGAGAACCGCCCATCTTTTCGATCATGTCCATGGATGTGGTACTCTGCATGGAACGGATTTTCTTGCCCTTAAGTACAGAAGGATCGGTAACCGCTATGTTTTCTTTCAGGTAAAAGTTACGGGAACCGTTAGCGTAATAACCGATTGCAATGTAGCCGTCATCGGCAGTTGATGTGAATAGCTCTTTGATCTTTTCGCTGTTTTCACAGGCTTCATAGTAGTGCTCCTGACTCTGGAAGAGGTAGGGAAGCGCGAAGACGGAATATTTGTCTTCAAACTGGCTGAGCGTCTGGGCGCCGACCTTTGCCATGTCCAGGACACCGGCTTTCACCAGTTCGATCTCTTCCTTCTCTGATCCGAGTACGCCGCTGTCGTAGATGTTAACGGCCAGCTGCTGGCTGGGATCCTCAGCTACAAATTCGGCGATTTTGGCGATGGAACCGGCGATCTCGGAACCGCCCGCCTGGTTGTGTGCCATATTGATCACGAGTGTGTCACTGCCGGCCGCATTCGAGACTGAGAAAAATGTCGATCCTACGACCAGAATTCCCGCGACTGTGACTACGGCGCACAGGGCTGTCTGCCACTTTTTCATGATGTTCTTCTCCTTTTCTTTTTTGTACAGTCTTAACAAAATTTCGCGACATTTTGTTGAAACTGTACATAATTTTTTGTTCCCCCATGCATGACTGGTACTTTCTGTATGATTAATATAACATAAGAAGGGGGGCGGGTTTTGCCTCTCGATTGTTGGATGTTTTCGATTTTCAAACTATTTTGTACTCAGTGAGAGATGCTGGATTTGTTATTTTTACGGATCAATGCTTCGGTGAGAGGAAAATGATTGGCTGTTATTTATATGAGGTAAACATAATAACGAAAAGATGTACAATGCAATCGATTGTTAATAAATAAATAGCACATAAAAGG
>JAJBUA010000028.1 GCA_020860565.1 Clostridiales bacterium | reverse complement strand
GAACTTTCATTACTATTTGTGCCGCCGACTTGGCGGCGGAATGGAGATTATCATGAAAAAATATTCCGTATGTATTGTAGGAGGAGCAAGCCGTTATACGCCGGATATGCTGGCCATGTTATGTAATCAGAAAGGAAGGTTCCCACTGAAAAAACTGGTTTTGTATGATATTGAGGAGGAACGGCAGATAACGGTCGGAAAGTATGCAGAAATTTTATTCCGCGAGTATTATCCAGAACTGGAAGAATTGATTTATACTACGGACAAGGAGACCGCATTTCAGAATATCGATTTTGCCTTGATGCAGATCCGTGCGGGTCGTCTTGAGATGCGTGAAAAGGATGAGAAGATATCGTTGCGTCATGGTTGTCTGGGACAGGAAACGTGTGGAGCAGGTGGATTTGCCTATGGATTAAGAAGCGTGCCGGCAATTATAAACTTAGTGAATGATATCCGCAAATATTCTCCTCAATGCTGGATTTTAAATTATTCTAATCCGGCGGCAATTGTTGCGGAAGCGACAAAACGGGTATTCCCGGACGATTATCGCATTATCAATATCTGTGACATGCCGATTGCCATCATGGATATGTATGCGGCTGTTCTGGGAAAGAAACGGAGAGATTTAGAACCGAAATACTTCGGGCTGAATCACTTTGGTTGGTTTACTCATATTTATGACAGAGAGACAGGGGAAGATTATTTGCCAAGGCTTAAGGAGATTTTAAAAAAGCCGATAGATGTTCAGACAGAACCATTGTTTCAGGAACAGTCATGGAAGGAAACTTTCCATTTTATGAGTCAGATGATTTGTGATTTTGATGAATATCTTCCCAATACGTATTTACAGTATTATCTCTATCCGCATAAGATGTTTGCGAAAGAAAATCCGGAATATACACGGGCAAATGAGGTGATGGATGGGAATGAAAAAGAGACTTATGAGCGGCTGGAAAAGATCATTCAGATCGGAAAAATCCGTGGCACTGAATATGAATTGACAACTGATGTGGGGTGTCACGCAGAATATATTGTAGATTTGGCTACGGCTTTGGCAAGTAATACAAAAGAAATTTTCCTTACAATTACGGAAAATAAAGGAGCGATTGAAAACGTTGATAAAGATATGATGGTAGAAGTGCCATGCCGTGTTGGGAGTAATGGCGTAGAGCCATTGGTTGTCGGGACGATTCCTACTTTCTATAAAGGGATGATGGAAAATCAGTATGCTTATGAAAAGCTGACAGTAGACGCCTGTCTGGAAGGAAATAAGAAAAAAGCACTTCAGGCACTGGTTTTGAATCGAACTGTTGTTAACACGGATACAGCAATCGCATTACTGGACGATCTGATAGAAGCAAATAAGGGGTACTGGAACGAAATGAACTGATAAAAGAATCTTAAAACAGAATGGTTACAATTATTAGCGATACACTTGTTATTAGGAGAAGAAACGAATGGGATTATTTCGTCGTAAAAAAGAAGAGTTGATATGTCCGATGACAGGGTCTTTGTTGTCGATTGAGCAGGTGCCGGATCCGGTGTTTGCTGACAAAGTCATGGGCGATGGATTTGCGGTTGATATTGAGGCTGGGGATATTATTGCGCCTATAAGCGGGATCGTGACAGCAGCATTTCCCACTGGGCACGCATTTGGAATTACAAATGCGGAAGGAATGGAAGTTTTGATCCATATCGGTATTGATACAGTGACTCTGAATGGGCATGGCTTTCAGGTTTTTGTAAAGCAGGGAGACAGTGTAAAACAAGGAAAACTGTTGGCAAGAGTAGATACTGATTATGTAGAGGCACAGGGACTGTCCCTTATATCTCCGGTGGTTTTTACAGGAGGGGAAAGCGTCGTTCTGTTAAAGAAAGGTGGTGTGAAAGCAGGCGATAGAGATGTTGTCAGAATAATTGGTTAAATGTAGCCAAAAAAATTCTTTAATTATTACGGACGCAGGGATGGTTGAGAGATTTTTTAAAGTCAAGGAAAAAGTAGACTGGATACAATAAGAAATTTCGGGAGATTTTTCCCGAAATTTCTTATTGTGTATCTATGAAAAAAGAAAAACAAAGAGGGCAAGGGTATGTAAGACATATGTTGCATGATGATTTATATTGTACTACAAGAGGTGAAACACATCAAGCAACAGAAGATGGGAAAGTGTCGCAAGATTATGGCCATGCTTTATTTATTTTGATTCCGCCAGTTTCGCGGCGAGACGCCGTATACCGTTTTAAATGCCCGCGAAAAATGCAGCGGGTTTTCATAGCTGACCGCAGCTCCGATTTCAGTGACGGAGAGGCTGGTCAGCTTTAACAGTTCCGCGGCCTTTGCCATACGGAAGCTCATGAGAAATTCATTGGGAGACTTGCCGATGGCTTCTTTAAAAATCTTGCCGAAATAACTGCGGTTCAGACCGCAGGCGGCGGCGATATCCTCGACGGTGATATTGTTCTGGAATTCGTGTTCGATAAATTCGATCGCCTCGTGGATGTAAAAATCCCGGAGCCTGCTTCCGGTCGCGATCTGCGGGCTCATGGCAGAGCGGACCAGGCAGTCCAGAAAGAGGTACGTGTGTCCGATCAGATGGAAGGGAGAGGCGTCAGCGTGTTCGGTGATGTATGTCATCTCGTCTTTCATGTCTTCACGGAGTTCTTTTTTGCGTGCTTTATAGATGGGAGAGTCCTGTGTGATCCCTGCCGTTTCGAGCAGGCTTTTAACGCGCAGGCCGTCAAATTCGACCCAGATATATTCCCAGGGCATGTCCCGGTCCGCGACATAGGTGGTGATCTGTCCGGGGAAGATCATAAAGCCCTGCAGACTTTTGATATCGTAGGTCTGCGTCATACCCTTGCTGTCGTCTGCCAGCAGCCGGCCCTTGCCGGAGAGGATGTAGTGGAAAAGATAGTGGTTGCGGCTCGCGGGGCCGAAGGAGTGCGCGGGGCTGCAGCGCTCCCAGCCAAACTGGAAAAGCCCCAGGTCGACAAAATTCTCACTGGGAAATACGGAAAATATCAGATCCTTCATTATAATCATCACTCCCTTATTTCCGGATTATAACACCCAAACATACCAAAATGCAACCTGACTTTACATAATAGATAGAAAAACAGCAAAAAGGTATAAATCAACTGGAAGAGAGCCATTTAAAGAAAGCATTTTGGCATGTATAATACAAACATAAGGATTGGACCGGTCTGAATACCTTGAACAACGTGATGTGTGAAAGAGAGGTATTTTTATGAGAAAACGAAGGTTGGCGGGAGCGATGGTTACCGCCGCGTTTGTGCTTTTGACGGCGGGGTGCGGGTCGTCGGCGGGGAGCAACGGAAAAACGGTTGTCACCCTGTTTCATTACAAGCTGGAAGCTTCGGATACGTTCCGTAAGATCCAGGAGCGGTTTAATGAGACGCATGACGACATTGAGCTCAAAATTGAATCGCCCAACGAGGCGATCACTGTCCTGAAGACACGTCTGGTGAGAGAGGATTATCCGGATATCGTGGGGATTGGCGGCGATATCGATTATTCGAATTTCCTGGACGCGGATCTCTTTATGGATATTTCTGATTTTGAGGGAACCGGGTGGATCAAGCCGGAGTATATGGAGATGGAGGAACAGCTGGAACTGTTGCCAAAGGACGGCACGTATGCGCTGCCCTATATGGCAAACTGCGCCGGGATCCTGTACAACCGGGATATGTTTGAGGAGAATGGCTGGGAGATCCCCGGGACCTGGAGTGAATTTCTGGAACTCTGCGAGGAAATCCGCGCGGCCGGAATCACGCCGATTTATCTGGGACTCAAGGACACCTGGACCTGTATGTCGCCGTGGAATTCTCTGGCGGTGAGCTTCGCGTCCGCGGACGTTTGCTCGCGGGTGAGTGCCGGTGAGACGACATTTGCGGTGGAGTACGCAGAGACCGCGGAGAAAATCAAAGCGCTGCTGGATCTGTGCGAGCCGAATCCCTATGCTTACAGCTACAATGACGCCTGCATCGCTTTCGCCAGAGGCGAGGCGGCGATGTATCCGATCGGAAGCTATGCCGCACCGCAGATTTTATCGGTCAATCCGGATATGAATATCGGTTCGTTTACTTTCCCGGCACACGAAGACGAGGCCGATAATGTGCTGACCTCCGGCGTCGATCTGCAGTTTTCGGTGATGAAGGAATGCAAAAACAAAGAAGCTGCCTATGAGGTGCTGATATTCCTGTATGAGGACGAGCTGGTGCAGATGTATGCCGATGAGCAGAACGCGATTCCCTGCAAAGAGGGAGATTTTACACTGCCGACGATCCTGGATGGGATGAAGGAGTATCTGGAAAGCGGCAGAGTCGGAGACTTCCACGATCATCACTATCCCAGCGAGATGAGTGTCTCAGGTATGATCCAGACTTATCTGATGGATAACAGTGAAAATGCTGCCGAGACGTTTTTAAGCCGGTTTGACACGGAGTGGGTCCGCTACAACCGGGATCTGATCGCGAGATTAAAGGAATACGAGGAGGGGACAAAATGAAAAAGAGCGTAAAAATCAATACTTATGTTCTGATGCTGCTCCCGGCGCTGATTCTGTTTGCCGCGTTCAATACGATTCCGCTATTTACGGGAGCTTATTATAGCCTGACCAATTACAGGGGCTACGGCTCGTATGATTTTGTGGGACTTCGCAACTATATCGATCTCTTTCAGGACAGCAGAGTCGGAGGGTCTTATCTCTTTACTTTTAAATATGCCATTACCGGCACGATTCTGGTCAATGTGCTGTCGCTGGTTCTGGCGCTGGGGCTGAACAGCAGGATCCGCTTTAAGAGCCTTTTGCGGGGGATTTATTTTATACCAAATATTCTGAGCGGCCTGGTGGTAGGTTTTATCTTCGGTTTCTTCTTTACCTACATTCTGCCGGCGATCGGTGCGGCGCTGGGAATCGGCTTTTTGAGCTCCAGTATGCTGGCGAGTGAGAAGACGGCGTGGATCGGAGTGCTGATCGTAGGCGTCTGGCAGGCGGTGGCGATGAATACGATCATCTATATCTCCGGTCTGCAGACGATCCCGACCGATATCTATGAGGCGAGTGCGATTGACGGGGCGGGGAAGTGGGAGACCTTCCGCAGTCTGACGCTTCCGCTGATGGTGCCGTTTGTCTCGATCAACCTGATCCTCAGTACGAAAAACATGCTGATGGTATTTGACCAGATCGTGGCGTTGACCAAGGGCGGACCGGCGCAGAGCACGGAGTCGATCTCTTATCTGATCTATAATAACGGCATGTCGGGCGGACAGTTCGGCTTCCAGAGCGCGAACGCGGTTGTGTTCTTTGTGGTTATTGTTGCGATCTCGGTAACACAGATGGTGATCACGGGTAAGAAGGAGGAGCAGTTATGATGAACTGGATCAGAGCACGTTTTTGTCTGGGCGAGAAAGAAGAAAAACTGAGTAAAAGCGGCGTTATCATCACAACCCTGCTGATACTGGGATGTCTGACCATCCTGATACCGCTGTATATGACCATTGTGATTGCGTTGAAATCTCCGGCAGAAATGACCAATGATATCAGGGGCGCGTTAAGCCTGCCGTCGACATTCAGCCTTTCCAACTTCGCGGAGGCGATGGAGATCACGGATTTCTGGCATTCGCTGGCGAACAGCTTTATCATCACGGGCGCCTCGATCGGCCTCGCGCTGGTGATCCATTCGATGGCGGGTTACGCGATCGGCAGAAATATGGTGAGAAAAAAAGGCTTTCGTCTGGTATATTTTTATATCGTGAGCGGTATGTTTGTCCCCTTCGCGATCCTGATGATGCCGTTAGTGAAAGAGACTGCCATCCTGGGCCTCGACAATATGCTGGGCGTGATTCTCCTGTATACGGTGTTTTATATGCCGATGAATGTGATGCTGTACTGCGGTTATCTGAAAAATGTGCCGATGGAGATCGAGGAGGCGGCGAGCATCGACGGGGCTTCCGTCTGGAAAACCTTCTGGACGATCCTCTTTCCGATGATGAAACCGATGCACGCGACAGTCGCGATCCTGACGGCGCTGGGCACCTGGAATGATGTGATGACGCCGCTGGTCATTATATCCGGTTCGGAGAGTACGACCCTGCCGCTGGCTCAGCTGAATTTCCAGACACAGTTCGGAACCAATTATAATCTGGCGTTTGCCTCCTACCTGCTGGCGCTCATTCCGATTCTGATCTTCTATATTGTCTGTCAGAAGCAGATTATCGGTGGTATCGCGAATGGCGCGGTGAAAGGATAAGGACGGGGCAGCTGTCAGACCGGAGATCGAAGAGAATACGGTTGTCCGGGAAATTACATATATATATAAATGAAAACAGAGGTGTATCATGGCAATCCATATTGACAAAACCACAGGACTGATAAGATTGACGACAAAAAATACGGAGTACCAGATGAAAATCGATGATCATGGTGTTTTACAGCACATCTGGTACGGCGGTTTCGTGAATACTGATATGTCATATCTGACGAAATACGGTGATGTAGGTTTCTCGGGGAATCCATATGATGTGGGGGACGACAGGTCATACTCGCTGGATACCCTGCCGCTCGAATATGCGTGCGCGGGGACGGGGGATTACCGCATCCCAGCCGTTTGTGTGACGCATGCGGATGGCAGCCGGGTGCTGGATCTGCGCTATGAAGACTGCCGGGTCTATGCGGGGAAATATTCGATCCCTGGTCTTCCCGCCGTTTACGCGGAGGAGGATGAGGCGCAGACACTGGAAATTACGTTGAAGGATATTGCCTCTGAGGTTCGCGCCGTACTGCGCTACGGTGTGATGGAAACGGAAGATGTGATTACGCGGAATGTGAAGATCTGCAGCGGCAGCGGAGCCGTAATGCTGAACCGTGCTGCCAGTCTCTGTCTGGATCTGCCGGATGGAGACTGGGACTGGATTCATTTTCATGGAAGGCATATGTGCGAACGGATGCCGGAGCGCCGCCGTCTCCTTCATGGCATACAGGAAAGTTCGTCGATGAGAGGAACCACGAGCCATCAGCAGAACTGCTCGGTGATCCTGTGCAGCCCGGACTGCACAGAGGAGCGCGGGCGGTGTATCGGCGCGTGCCTGGTATACAGCGGCAGCTTTCAGACACAGCTGGAATATGATCAGCTGGAACAGACACGTCTGATTATGGGACTGCATCCGGAGCTGTTTGCCTGGCGTCTGGAGACGCACAGCGAGTTCGAGACGCCGGAGGTGATCCTGTCCTGCAGCGAGAAGGGGCTGGCGCAGCTCTCGCATAATTTTCACCGCGTGATCCGTGAGCACATCTGCCGGGGAAACTATCAATACGCGGAGCGCCCGGTTCTGATCAACAGCTGGGAAGCCGTGTATTTTGATTTTGATACCGATAAAATAGTGAAAATTGCCAGGGACGCCGCGGAGCTTGGCGTGGATATGCTGGTGCTGGACGACGGCTGGTTTGGAGAGAGAGACGATGACTGCTCAGGTCTGGGGGACTGGTTTGTCAATGAGAAAAAGCTGCCGGGCGGCCTTGGCGGACTTGCTGAGAGCATCAAAGCGCTGGGTATGAAATTTGGTTTGTGGCTGGAGCCGGAGATGGTATCGGAAAACAGCGATCTGTACCGGGCGCATCCGGACTGGGCGATCCGCATCCCCGGCAGGCGGCCGACAAGGGGGCGCTGTCAGCTCCTGCTGGATCTGTCGCGGCGGGAGGTGCAGGATTATCTGTTTGATGCGATCAGCAAGATCCTCAGCAGTGCGGACATTTCCTATATTAAATGGGATATGAACCGCAGTATCTGTGACTGGTATTCGGAAGAACTGGAACCGGCGGGACAACGGGAACTGCCACATCGTTATGTGCTGGGGCTTTATTCCCTGCTGGAGAGACTCACCCGTGAATTCCCGGATGTTCTGTGGGAAGGCTGCAGCGGGGGCGGCGGCAGATTTGATGCGGGAATGCTTTATTACTGCCCGCAGATCTGGTGCAGTGATGATACGGATGCTTATGAGCGCAGTAAGATTCAGTATGGAACTTCCTTTTTCTATCCGATCTCAGCGGTTGGCTCTCATGTCTCTACGGTTCCGAATCATCAGACCGGACGGGTGACTTCGCTGAAAACGAGAGGAATCACAGCCATGGCGGGAAGCTTTGGCTATGAGCTGAATCCGGATGCGCTGACAGCGTGGGAAAAAGAGGAGATCCGGGAACAGATCCGGAGATTTAAGAATGATCGTCAGCTGATCCACAACGGGAATTATTACAGACTGACGGATCCGATGACGCAAAATGCTTCGTTCTGGTCGTTCGTTTCCGAAGATTTGAGTGAGGTACTGGTTCAGGGAATGATTTTCCGAACGGAGCCGAACCGCAAACAGGCGGCGCTGCGGTTGGCGGGACTGGATGAGAATGCTGTTTATGTGAATAAAGAGACAGGAGAAACCTGGAGCGGTTCAGCTCTTATGCGGGGAGGAATCCTTCTCCCGCGGCCGTGGGGGGATTACTTCGGTGTGGAGATCCATCTGGAAAAGGAGGGGAATGCGTGATGAAGATATCGGAATATAAGGAAAACCTGGATAAAGGCATTTATGATGAAAAGCTGAAAAGTCTTTATGGAGACACTGCGGTACAGAGCCAGAGGGACAGGCTCAGGGCGGCTGCAGAGAAGTTTCAACAGCTGTTTCCTGAACATGCAGGCTCATCGGTCGTCGTATTTTCAGCGCCGGGGAGAACAGAGATCGGTGGGAATCACACCGATCACCAGCACGGCTGTGTGCTGGCTGCGGCTGTACAGCTGGATGCTGTGGGAGTTGTGCATTTTCATGAAGAGCCGGTGATCCGCTTACATTCTGAGGGATATCCGATGGAAACGGTCAGCCTGGCCGATCTGTCCGTGCGGGACGCGGAAATGGGAACGTCCGCGGCTTTGATCCGTGGAATTGCCGCGGGACTTGCGGAAAGAGGGTATTCGACAGGCGGATTTGACGCCTATGTTACGTCTGATGTCCCCGGGGGAAGCGGACTGTCATCTTCTGCGGCGTTTGAAATTCTGATCGGCACGATTTTGAATGAGGGATATAACGATAACGCCGTCAGTGCCGTGGAACTGGCGAAGATCGGGCAGTATGCGGAAAATGCGTATTATGGGAAAAAGAGCGGCCTGATGGATCAGGCGGCCAGCAGCGTAGGCGGACTTGTCTTTATGGACTTTGCAGATACGGAAAATCCGCGGATCACGGCACAGGAACCTTGTTTTGAAAAATTTGGCTGCGCGATCTGTGTTACGGATACCAAAGGCAGCCACAGCGACCTGACCGATGATTATACGCAGATTACCGAGGAAATGAGAGCGGTAGCAAAACTGTTTGGCTGTGATTTCCTGCGGGAAGTGGATGAGGGAACCTTTTACAGCCGGCTGGAATGGGTACGAAAAAGCTGTTCGGACCGGGCGATTTTACGGGCGATGCACTTTTTTGATGAAAACCGCCGGGCAGAACAGGAATCGGCGGCGTTAGCCGAGCGGGATATGGAACGCTTCCTGAATCTTGTCAGGGCGTCGGCAGATTCGTCTGCGAACCTGCTGCAAAATCTTTATTCGGCGAAGAACCCGACTCAGCAGAATATCCCGCTGGCGCTGGCCGTAAGCAGGCATGTATTACATGGTGATTATGCGGTGCGGGT
Source organism: Clostridiales bacterium (assembly GCA_020860565.1). Classification (GTDB taxonomy): domain Bacteria; phylum Bacillota; class Clostridia; order Lachnospirales; family Lachnospiraceae; genus Brotaphodocola. The sequence continues at coordinate 129,480 of JAJBUA010000028.1, read as the reverse complement.
GCATGGAGGTGGTTTCGCGGGTACGATTCAGGCCTTTGTGCCGATGAAGCAGGTGGAATATTACGTGCGGGAGATGGAGCGGCTCTTCGGAGAGGGAGCCTGCTGTGTATTGAGGATTCGCGGCGTGGGCGGTGTAAAATTATCCTGATGATTATGCCATGACATGAGAACAGTCATGGGTCAGATATTTGCAGCGGAATGATATTGGCAGAAAGAATGGAACATACCTATATGATACAGAAAACAATACAAGATTTGATTACTTATGCACAGAGAGCGGGACTGATCGAAGCAGAAGACCGCATTGTAGTAAGAAATGGCCTGATGGAAGCGCTGCATGTGGAAGAGTGGCCGGAAGAGGAAGCGGCGATGGATCCGGCAGGCCTGGCTGAGAATCTGGGTGGGTCGCAGAAAAAACCAGCAGACAAATCGGAAGCAACTGTAAAGACTATCGATGAGATTCTGGAGGAACTGGTTTCCTATGCATGTGAAAACAATGTGATTGAGGATACCACAGCGTCAAAAGAAATCTTCGAGACAAAGCTGATGGGGATTCTCACGCCATTTCCGCGGGAAGTGATCCGCCGCTTTCGCGAGTATTATACGGAGAGCCCCCGGAAAGCGACCGACTGGTATTATGATTTTTGCAAAAAGCTCAATTATGTAAGGGCAGGCAGAATCGCCAGAGACAGGAAATGGAAGTATCCGGCCATGTGCGGGACTCTGGACATCACGATTAATCTCTCCAAGCCGGAGAAGGATCCGCGGGATATCGCCGTAATGGGAGCGGCTGCGAGCGTTCGTTATCCCAAATGCCAGCTTTGTCCGGAAAATGCGGGTTTTGCCGGAAATAAAAATCATCCGTCCCGGTATAACCTGCGCCCCATTCCTGCAGAGATTCAGGGAGAGCGCTGGCAGCTGCAATACTCGCCTTACGGCTACTTCAATGAACATTGTATTCTGTTCAATGAAGCGCATACGCCGATGGTGATCGACGCCGCAGTGTTTGAGAAACTGCTTGACGCGGTAGATCTGTTCCCGCAGTATTTCTTCGGTTCCAATGCGGATCTGCCGATTGTGGGAGGGTCGATCCTAAGCCATGAGCATTTTCAGGGCGGCAGATATACGTTCCCGATTGAAAATGCGCCGCTGGCGCAGAGTTTTACAATGGAGGATTTTCCGAAGGTTGAGGCAGGGATTGTCAAATGGTATCTGTCGGTGCTCCGTTTGTCCTGTGCCGACCGGGCAGAGTTATCGGCGGCGTGCGCGCGAGTCCTCGCAAAGTGGCAAAGATACAGCGACGAGAGCGTGGACATCCTGGCGGAGACAGCAGGGACACCTCACAATACGATCACGCCGATCGTGCGGAAAAAGGATGGAGTGTATACCTGCGATCTCGTGCTGAGAAATAACCGTACGACGGAGGAGCGCCCTCTTGGCATCTTCCATCCCAATCCCTCGCTTCATCATATCAAAAAAGAAAATATCGGTCTGATCGAGGTCATGGGCCTCGCGATCCTGCCATCGAGACTGGAGCAGGAACTGGATATTCTGCGGAGATATATGCTGGAAGGGAAAGATATGCGGGAAAATCCCCGCACGGCGGCACATGCAGAGTGGGCGGAGGAGGTCCTGGGTCGGAGGATGGATTTCCGTGAAGAGACTGCCGAAAGGATCCTTCAGGAGGAAGTTGGCAGGGTCTTTGAACAGGTTTTAAGCGACGCGGGAGTGTTTCAATGGAACAGCAGGAGCGGGATGGCGGCGTTTCGGAGGTTTGTCGAGACGGTATGTCTATGATGAACCGTCAGAAAAAGGAGGTTTTCCGAAAATGGATTCAGGAAGACCTCCTTTTGTGATTTAACGTTTCTTTTTTTCTTTTTCCAGTACGCGTTTGGCGATCATGATGAAGTTCAGCTTGAAGTTATCTTCTGTATCGTTGACATCCAGTCCGATCCGGTTCTTAATCTGCTCAAAGCAGCGGAGGACTTCATCTTCGCTGAGAGACAGTCCCTTTGCGGTGTCCGCCACATTTTCCTTGCATTTATAATATTTGCCGAGGATCAGCTGTTCCTCGTCGGTAAGCTGCTTGATGATGGTACCGATGAGGTTTTCCCCGTAGGCAATAACCATGGCGTTGATCGCGCTGTAGATTTCCATGCTGATGTAGTCGAGGACTTCGCGTTTGTTCTTAAACTTCTCACCGGTTGTTACGGCCTGAATGGCATGGCGGAACGAGGTGACGATGCCGGCAAGTCCGGTTTCGGGCGTTCCGATGCCGATACGGATTCTGGCGTTGGGAAGATTTGTGTGAATCAGCTCAAGCGCCTGTTCGGTCAGGATCTTGCTGTCGTCGATCAGTTCAGATTTGTTGGGGCCGATCAGAAAGAGAGATACGCCCTTATCAGCGAGTAAAAACTGCTGAGAATTGATCGTACGGTTGATGGGTCCGCACTGTACCGTAGGAGCCAGGATATCCTGAAGCTGTTTTTTTGCGTCATATTCTACCACCGTATCGGAAGGATACAGGAAAGACATGGCAAGAAAGATATCTTTATTAATATCAAAACCGAATTCCAGTCCCATTGATTCCACCAGAGACGTATCCTCATAAAAATAGAGGACAATATCGTTAAAATAGGCAGCTAAGGAAAGGTTGATGCTGTTCTGGTTCATAGGGTTCCTCCTGATTGATGATAAGTATAGTACGGCATAAGACCGTGAATGAAACTGTTTGCAATAAACTTAAGAAAGTTATATAATAATTCACGTAGTGAAAAAAGTCAATAGATTGAGAGAAAATTATTAAAAATTGTTTGATGTGTTAAAATATTTTGGGGGATATTGATAAAAGATACAAGATTAAGAGGCGTTTTCAGGTTGATAGACAGCAATCGTCATCCGGACGCCCGGGGAGAACGTTATGGTAAGCGTGAGGGACTTATTAAAGCTTCCTGCTTTGGCGGGGATTACAGTTGTTGCGGGAACAGAAGGACTGGAAAATCAGGTGGAGCATGTGACGGTGATGGAGGTGCCGGATATCCGGCAATGGCTGAAGGGCAATGATTTCCTGATTACCAGTTTTTATTCTGTGCGCCAGAGCGAAGAGGGACAGTGTGAACTGATTGATTCCCTGTCGGATACCTGCTGCTGTGTGGCGGTGAAGACAGGGCAGTATGTGAAAAGCATTTCGGAGCGTGTCAGGGAGAAAGCGGACCAGCATGGTCTTCCGCTGCTGCAGATCCCCTATGAGATGACTTATATTGATATTATTGTTGCGGTGATGAACCAGATTCTGGAGGAAAAAGGGGAAACCGAGATTCTGGAAAAATATGTCAGGGATATTATCTATGAGAATTACAGCGATGAATTCAGCATGTCTGAGAAAGGCCGCCTGCTCGGACTGGAGGTAAAAAGAGATTATTTCGCGGCAATTACGATTGCGTTCCGTAAGGATAAATCCTCTTCTTATCGGGATGATAAGAAGCTGGGCTTCTGGAGCCGCAGTCTGGAAGAACGTATTCGGAGAAGAGACGTTGTGAATCGGTGCTTTCAGATGCGGATGGACCGGGGATTTATCATTCTGGCGGAAGCTTCGGAGAAAGAGCCGCTGGAAGAAGCTCTGAACAGCATAATCAATGAAAGCTATCTGAAAAATCTCTGGAAAATGGAGTCGGACCTGCTGGCCTGCAGTATGGGACCGGCGCGGAAAGGGATGGCGGGGATCCGGGACACGTATCTGCTGTCCTCCCGGTCATTACGGATAGGAGAGCTTCTGTTTGCCGGACGGTCCGTATATTCGTATCAGGAAATGCAGGAATTCTGTGCGCTGGAGGATATGCTCTCCAAGACAGACGGAAAAATATTTGTCTCTCTTTTGTCCGGGGTAAAAAACCGGGAAATCCTGAGTGCGGTTTCCATGTGGTATGAGTGCGGCGGCTCTGTCGATGAGGTGGCCGCAAAAATGTTTACACATAAGAATACGATCAAATACCGGCTCCGCCGGTTTCAGGAGTTAACCAGGCTGGATCTGAGAAATCCAACGGACAGTTTTAAGGTTTATCTGGCGATACTGGCGATGAAACTGCAGAATATTTAAAGAGTTGTCGAATCGGACAAGATTTTGGAGAAAAAATTGTTATTTTAAACATAGAATCCACTTCCGTTGAAAGGTATAATAACAATGAAATTGAATAGTTGCTGCTGTTCATGTTCATTTACAAGGATGTATGTACGCAACCTTTTTGCGTAGATACATTTTTTTTGAACAAAAAACTAACAAAAGGAGAGATGATTATGAAAAGGAAAGTGCTGGGTGTATTGTTGGCTACTGTCATGGCACAGGGCATTCTGACCGGATGCGGAGGAAGTTCATCTACCGCTACGACGGCTGCCGCCGAGGAAAAGACGGAAGCGGCTGCGGCAGAGACGGAAGCTGCAGAAGCAGAGACTGAGGCTGCTGCAGGGGGAACGATCAAGATCGGCGTTGTGGCTCCGATTTCCGGATCTTCCGCGATGGTTGGCGATACCAATATTAAAGGCATTCGTCTGGCGGCCAAGCAGATTAATGAGGCCGGCGGTGTCAACGGAATGACCATTGAGCTGATTGAGGAGGATGATCAGCAGGATCCGAAGACGGCAGTATCTGCCATCAACAAGCTGGTTTCCAGTGACCAGGTGGTCGGAGTAATCGGTACGGTCAACAGTTCCTGTACGCTTGCCATGATGGACGTAACGGAAACTTATCAGGTACCGTTAATCACACCGAACTCTTCCGGTATCTCGATTACCGATCCTTCTTATGATTATATCGCGCGTCTGCAGGCTTCGGATACGATGATGGCAAGAGCAATCACGGAATATGCGCTTGAGGATCTGGGCTACACCAGAATTGCGATCATGTATCAGAATGATGATTACGGTGCAGGCGGCATGGAAGTAGCTGAGGAAGTAATGAAGGAGGCCGGCGTAGAGCCGATCGCCATCGAGGCTTTTGATCCTTCCGCGACAGATATGAGCGCACAGCTTCTTAAGATTAAGGATCTGGATCCGCAGGCGATTATCATGTGGACCATGTATTCACCGGCTGCGACAATCGCACTCCAGGTGCAGCAGCTTGGCATGGATGTAGACCTGATGGGCGGCGGCGGACTGACCAATGCGAAGCTTTATGAGCTGGCTCAGGATGCGGCAGTGGGAATCCTGAATACTCAGACTTTCTTCCCGGATAAGGAAAAGGCTTCCGAGACGGCAGCTGCGTTTATCGAGGCTTATGAGGCAGAGTATGGATTAACTCCGGACTCCAATGCCGCGATGGCTTATGATTCCATGATGGTTATGGCGGAGGGTCTGAAGGCCGCGGGCGCGGAACTGGATCCGGACGACATTATGGCCGGTATCAAGTCGGTGAAGGATATGCCGTTAGCAACCGGAACCATCACGATGGATGAGAATGGTGATGCAAACCGCGACATCCTGATTATCCGTCTGGCTGAGGGCGGCAGCTACGAACTGGTGAAATAACAGGTAACAGCAGGAGAGACATCAGGAAGTGACGATCAGACTGACAGCCCGTATTGACAGGATACGGGCTGTCTTAAGTCAGAGAGAAAGGAGAATGCTTATGCAGCTGATACAGCAGCTGATTCAGGGAGTATCCCTGGGAAGTATTTACGGGCTGGTGGCCCTGGGATATGTATTGATTTATCAGGCATGGGGCGTGCTGAATTTCGCCCAGGGTGAGGTGTGCGCGATCGGCGCGTTTTCGATGCTGGAGCTTCACAGTGAGCTGGGACTGCCGGTCTGGCTGGCCATGCCGGTGGCGATGATCGTAAGTATGGCGGTGGGATATCTGATTGAGCTGCTTTCCTTTCGTCCGCTGGAAAATGCCAAGGGCACAAGCCGGCTGATCGCTACCATCGGTGTAAGTATCTGTGTGAGAAACCTTCTGCGGGTAATTTTCGGAGCGGACTCTTTTGCGTTTCCCTCCATTTTTGGTGACAAGCCGATCGAGATCGGCGGACTGATCGTGGTGCCGCAGAACCTGTGGAATACCGCATTCGGTTTTGGCCTGGTGATCCTGCTGAACCTGTTTTTACGGCATACGCGGGTCGGAAAGTCCATGCGCGCCACGGCTCAGGATAAGGAAGCGGCCCGGCTGATGGGCATTAATGTCAGACGTTCTCTGACCAATACCTTTGTCATGGCTTCCGCGATCGGGGCGATCGGCGGGATGCTGCTGGCGCCGGTATATCTGTTTAACTCCAACCTCGGCTCGGTAATCGGGACCAAGGGATACGCGTCGGCCGTGCTGGGCGGTCTGGATTACGCCAGCGGCGCCATGGTAGGCGGCATTATCCTGGGAATCGCGGAGTGTCTGGCGGTTGCGCTGGGTTCCTCTGCGTATCAGTCGGTTATTGCGTACATTGTCCTGTTCCTGGTCCTGATTTTGAAACAGTCCGGTATTATGAGCAGAAAGAAAGGCGTAGAAAAGGTGTGATATGTCGATAGGGAAAATATACGAAAAAACAAGATTATGGATCATTCTGGTGATCACCTTCTGCCTGCCGCTGGTTGTGTCCAATAACTATTGGCTCCATATCCTGAATCTGGGAGGAATTTTTGCTGTCTGCACCCTGAGCCTGAATCTGCTGACCGGCTGTACGGGACTTTTTTCCGTGGGGCATATTGCCTACTATGGAATCGGAGCTTATACGGCGGCGATTTTATCGACGCGCTTCGGGGTGCCGTTCCTGATCGCGCTGCCCTGTTCCGGGCTGGTGGCCATGTTCTTCGGCATTCTGCTTGGCATGCCGGCTTTGCGATTGAAGGGGCTGTATCTGGCGATCTCTACGCTGGCTTTCGGCGAGATCGCGTACAAGGTTTTTCTGAACTGGAATGAGGTGACAAACGGGACAAAGGGAATCCGGGGGATCAAGGCGCCGGTGCTGTTCGGGATCAATTTCAGCACCTACCGGGCTTATTATTACATCGTGATGATCGTGCTGGTGATTACGATCGTCCTGATGCGTAACCTGATTCATTCCCGCGTGGGACGGGCGCTTCTGTCGATCCGGGAGAGTGAGATCGCGGCGGCGGCCATGGGAGTCAATACGGTGCTTTACAAGATCCTCGCCTTTGCGGCTTCCTCGTTTTTCGCAGGGATTGCCGGCTGCCTTTATGCGTATGAGGTGCATTTTATCTCTCCGGAATCCTTTGTCAGCCAGGAGTCGACGACGGTGCTGGCCATGATGGTTGTCGGGGGGATCGGCAGTATTGCCGGCAGTATTGTCGGAGCCTTTGCCCTGACGATTATTCCCGAGGTATTGCGTTTTGTAGGCGATATCCGTCTGGTTCTCTACGGCGCGGCGATCGTGGCGATTATCATCTTTGTCCCGAAGGGCCTTGGCGGTTTTCTGGAGTGGCTGGATCAGATCCTTATGGGAAAAGTTAAAAAACAGATACCTGAGGAGGGCGAGTGAGATGGCGATACTGGAGACCAGAAATCTGGGAATAACCTTCGACGGACTGGTTGCCCTTGAGGGTGTTAATTTTGCAGCGGAGGAAGGGAAGATTACCGCCGTTATCGGTCCGAACGGCGCGGGGAAAACGACCTTTTTTAATCTGATTGCCGGTTTTTATCAGCCGACCGACGGGACGGTTGTCTTTGACGGGAAGGATGTGACTGCGCTGAAAGCCTATCAGCGGGCGGAGGCGGGGATCGCGAGAACTTTCCAGAACATCAATCTCTTTAAGGACATGTCGGTTATGGATAACGCCCTGGTCGGGATGCACTGCAAGGGGAAAAGCGGCGTGCTGCGATGCATGTTCCGGACTCCGCTGGAGCGCAGAGAGGATCGGGAATTCCGCAAACAGGTCATGGAATATCTGGATCTGATGGGCCTTGCCGATTACGCGGAGGAAAAGGCGGGAAGCCTTTCCTATGGCATGCAGAAGAATCTGGAGATTGCGCGGGCTCTGGCTCTGAAGCCGAGGGTCCTGCTGCTGGATGAGCCGGCCTCCGGCCTGAATACGCAGGATTTGGAGACCCTGTCCTCGCGGATCGGAAAGATCCGGGATCTGGGTATTACCGTGGTGCTGATCGAGCATAAGATGGATGTCGTCATGTCCATCTCTGACCATATTGCCGTGCTGAATTTCGGCAAAAAGATCGCAGACGGCACGCCGGAGGAGATCAGCAGCAATCCCGAAGTAATCGAGGCTTATCTGGGCAAGGAGGATGATTAGGATGTTAAAGCTGGAAAATGTCAGCGTAGCCTATGGCAATATCGAAGTGCTCCATGGGGTCAGCATTGAGGTACAGGAAGGCGAAATCGTGACGATCATCGGAGCGAACGGAGCGGGAAAGACAACTACACTGCGTTCTGCGGAAGGGCTCCTGCCCAAGAAAAAGGGGAGCCGGATTACGTTTGACGGGACGGATATCACCAATATGGGGACAGAGAAAATCGTAGCTCTGGGGATGGCGCTTTCTCCGGAGGGACGGCATATTTTCCCGGATCTGACCGTGAAGGATAATCTGGAGATGGGAGCGTTTCTGCGCGCGAAAGAAAAGGAAAAGGTTGCTGCCGACCTGAAGCGGGTATACGGGATGTTTCCGAGACTGGAGGAACGCAAAAATCAGCTGGGGAAGACGCTTTCCGGAGGTGAGCAGCAGATGCTGGCAATCGCCAGGGCGCTGATGTCAAATCCGAAGCTTCTGATGCTGGATGAGCCGTCCACGGGACTGGCTCCGCTGGTAGTAAAAGAAATCTTCCGGATCATTAAGGATCTGAATCAAAAGGAGGGGCTGACAGTCCTTCTGGTAGAGCAGAACGCGAAGATGGCGCTTGGCGTGGCGGATCGCGGATATGTACTGAAAAACGGCGAGATCGTCATGAGCAACACCGGTGAAAATCTGTTAAAGGATGATTCGATCCGCACTGCGTATCTGGGAGAAAAGGTCTATAAAAAATAAATACGGAAAAACTGATTGAAGGAAAGGATACAGATTCAGGGAAGAGGAGAAAGGGAATGCAGCATAATGTAGAAGACATTGAGTATGCGGAATATCTGTTTGACTGCTTCTACAGCATCGGCGCCGTAGAGGATGGCGGTGTGAGCCGTCTGGGATATACGGAGACCGAGGATGAGATGCACAGTACATTTGCGCGGCTGGGGGAAGAAAAAGGATATAAGAGCTACGTGGATGAGGTCGGGAATACGTATCTGTATGATGGCGCTTTTCAAAAGGATGACGAGTATTATCTGATTGGTTCCCATCTGGACTCGGTTATTGACGGAGGGCGTTATGACGGGGTATCGGGGATTATCACCGGCTTCCTGATTCTGGAGTGGCTTCGCCGTGACGGAATTAAGGTCCCGGTCAGAATCGGAGCCATGCGATGTGAGGAATCCAGTAACTTCGGACGCAGCACGATCGGCAGCGGACTGATCACCAATGAAAGTTATAAGCATGATATCGGAGACGCAGTCAGCAGGAGCGGAGAGGAGCTGCGGGAGATATTCGCCAAAAAGGGCTATAGCCTGCAGCCCAGAAGGATTCAGGGGATTAAGGAATATATTGAGCTCCATATCGAACAGGGAAAGGTGCTGGAGGAGTATGGCGACCAGGTCGGCATCGTCAGCACGATCGCAGGTCCCAGACGGTTTAAGATCCACATCCACGGAGTTGCAGAGCATTCCGGCGCGACTCCCATGCGGATGCGTTCCGACGCGCTGTGCGCTGCATCTGAGATTATCCTGGAGGTTGAGGAGATCGGAGAGTCCGAGTCCTTTTATCAGTCGGTGGCGACGGTCGGAGTTATTGAGAATAAACCGAACGCGATGAACGTGGTACCCGGTGAGGTGACGCTGGGCGTGGATATCCGCGGGATTGACATCGGGAGCCTTGACCGTATGGAGGCCAGACTGAAGGCAATCTGCAAGAAGGTCTGTGAGAAAAGGAAGCTGAAATATTTCCGGGAAAAGATTTCTGATATCCCGCCGATCAGTATGTCCGTGGATATGCAGCAGAAGCTGATGAGCGCGGCAAAGCGGCTGAAAATGCAGCATCGGCTGATGGTCAGCGGAGCCGGGCATGACGCCATGTCTTTTGCGAATATCTGTGACTCGGCCCTGGTATTTATTCCCTGTGCAAAGGGAATCAGCCATAATAAGAATGAGTTTGCCACGATTGAATCGATCTGTGACGGAGCAAAGGTAATTTATGAATATCTGAAGGAGGAGGCCAGAGAGTGATTTTAATTAAAAACGGCAGGGTAATCGATCCTGTCAGAGGAGTTGATGATGTCCTGGATATCATTATCGATCATGGCCAGATCCGGAAGCTGGGCAAATACCAGCGCAAGGATGAATATGAGCGGATTATCGAGGCGCAGGGGATGATTGTGGCCCCCGGACTGGTAGACGTCCATGTGCATTTCAGGGATCCTGGCTTTACCTACAAAGAGGATATTCAGACAGGCGCCAAGGCGGCGATGAGGGGCGGTTTTACGACGGTGGTCTGTATGGCGAACACGCGTCCGGTGGCGGACAATGCAGAGACGCTGAGTTATATGATCGAAGAAGGAAAAAAGACAGGAATCCATGTCCTGGCTGCGGCGGCCATTTCAAAGGGTCTGAAGGGGCAGGAGCTTACCGATATGGAAGCACTGAAAGCTCTCGGAGCTGTCGGTTTTACCGATGACGGGATTCCGCTGATGGATCAGAAGCTGGTAATGGCTGCCATGGAAGAGGCGGCGCGGCTGGATGTACCGCTGAGCTTTCATGAGGAGGATCCTGCGTTTATCACCAATAACGGGATTAATGCCGGGGAGGTCAGCCGTCAGTTGGGGATCGGAGGTTCTCCTGCCGTGGCGGAGGATTCTCTGGTGGCGAGAGACTGCATGCTTGCCCTTGCTACGGGTGCGCCCGTGCATATCCAGCATATCAGCTCCCGGAACGCAGTAGCGATGGTGCGTCTGGCGAAACAGCTCGGCGCGCGGGTGACGGCGGAAGCCACACCACATCATTTCTCGATGGATGAGACGGCCGTCCTGACCAGGGGTACGATGGCAAAGATGAATCCGCCTCTGCGGACTAAGAGGGATCGCTATGAGATCATCGAAGGACTTAAGGACGGCACCATTGATATCATCGCAACGGATCACGCTCCTCATAGTGCTGAGGAGAAGGCAAAGCCGCTGACTGAGGCGCCGAGCGGGATTATCGGTCTGGAAACGGCGCTCTCTCTGGGGATTACAAAGCTTGTCCGCAAAGGTCATCTGACTATCATGCAGCTGATTGAGAAAATGAGCGTCAACCCGGCCAGATTGTATCACCGGGAGTGCATGGGCATCTGTGAGGGAGCAGCTGCGGATCTTGTGCTTTTTAATGAAGAAGAGAAATGGAAGGTGGAGAAATTTGCTTCGAAAGCCTCCAACTCTCCATTCATTGGAGAAAGCCTGTATGGCAAGGTGAAATATACCATCTGCGAGGGCAGAATTGTTTATTCGGAAACAGAAGAGGGCTGAGCGATCAGCCCTTTTCGTTGCAACATCTGCTTGAAAGCCTCATTTTGTTATGATAGAATGTTAGGAAGATTGAATTACTATTCAGGAGGAAACAGCCATGATTCAAAACCTGATTCGCAAAATTCAGGAGACCAAAGCCCCCATCTGTGTTGGTCTTGACCCCATGATAAATTATATTCCAGACGCGCTTCTGAGGCGTTCATACAGGGAATTCGGAGAGAACCTGGAAGGAGTCGCAGACGCTGTCTGGAATTTTAATAAGGAGATCATTGACCATACGTATGATCTGGTGCCCGCGTACAAGCCGCAGATTGCGATGTACGAGCAGTTCGGAATCGAAGGACTGAAGGTATATGAGAAGACGGTTCGATATTGCCAGGAGAAGGACCGGATCGTCATCGGTGATGCCAAGCGGGGAGATATCGGGTCGACATCGGCAGCATACGCGACAGCACATCTGGGAAGATTAAAGGTGAGAGGAAGGACCTATAAGGCATTTCATACAGAATTTGTGACGGTGAATCCTTATCTGGGAACCGACGGCGTTAAGCCCTTTGTTGATGTATGCAAGGCGGAGGACGCGGGTATCTTTGTTCTGGTCAAGACTTCGAATCCATCCAGCGGTGAATTTCAGGACAGGCTGATCGATGGCAGACCTCTGTATGAGGAAGTAGCACGCAAGGTTGTGGAGTGGGGTTCGGATTGCAAGGATGGCAGATACAGTAATGTCGGAGCAGTCGTCGGAGCGACCTATCCGGAGATTTTTGTGACGATGAGAAAACTGATGCCGGATACTTATTTCCTTGTCCCCGGATATGGCGCGCAGGGCGGTACGGCAAAGGATCTGAAGGCCTGCTTTAATGAGGACGGGCTGGGAGCGGTTGTCAATTCGTCCCGCGGCATCATCGCGGCGTACCGTCAGGAGAAGTATGAACGCTTCGGCGCGGAGCATTTCGCGGAAGCGTCGCGACAGGCCGTGATCGACATGGCAGCAGATATTAACAGCGTGTTATAAGGGGAATTGATGATGGAAGGAAAGGGGAAAAAGATGACGACGGGAGTCGTTGTAAGTCAGCTGGCTCTGGCAGACGATATTTTCAGTATGTGGATCCGGGCAGAGGAGATTGCAAAGACAGCGATACCGGGGCAGTTCCTGGCCGTCTACCCCAAGGATCCGACGAAGCTTCTGCCGAGGCCGATCAGTATCTGCGAAACCGACCGGGCATCCGGAACGGTGAGGATGGTCTATCGGGTAGTCGGAGAAGGGACAAGAGAATTTTCCCGTTACCGGGAGAATGAGGAGATACGGATCCTCGGGCCTCTCGGCAATGGATATGATATCGATCAGCTGCAGACGGCAGGAAAGGTGTTGCTGATCGGTGGCGGGATCGGGATTCCGCCGATGCTGGGACTGGCCAGGGCGCTGCAGTGTGAGAAGGAGATCGTGCTCGGATACCGCGATGTCCTCTTTTTAAAGGAAGAATTTGAATCTTATGGCCCCGTTACCGTGGCTACTGAGGATGGGAGCGCGGGGACGCACGGCAATGTTCTGGATGCGATCCGGGAGCATGCGATAAAAGCGGATGTGATCTGTGCCTGCGGGCCGACGCCGATGCTTCGCGCACTGAAGGCTTATGCCGGAGAACAGCAGATCCGCTGCTGGCTGTCCCTGGAGGAACGTATGGCCTGCGGGATCGGCGCCTGCCTTGCATGCGTATGTAAGACCGGTGAGGTCGATGAGCATTCTCATGTGAAGAATAAACGGATCTGTAAGGACGGACCGGTCTTTGATGCGAGGGAGGTGGAGCTTTGATGAATACCCGGGTGACGATTGCGGGAGTGGAATGGAAGAACCCGGTCACAACCTGTTCGGGGACCTTCGGAAGCGGCATGGAATACGGTGAATTTGTGGATCTGAATCGCCTCGGGGCGGTTACGACCAAGGGTGTGGCCAGTGTCCCGTGGGAGGGAAATCCGGCTCCCAGAGTTGCCGAGGTTACCAGCGGGATGCTGAATGCAGTCGGACTGCAGAATCCGGGCGTGGACGTCTATATCCGCCGGGAGATCCCCTTCCTACGTCAGTTTGATACGAATATTATTGTGAATGTGTGTGGACACAGCCCGGAGGAATATCTGGACTGTGTGGAAAGGCTGGCGGATCAGCCGGTTGATATGCTGGAGATCAATATTTCCTGCCCGAATGTAAAGGCAGGCGGGCTTTCCTTCGGACAGGATCCGAAGGGAGTGGAGTGGATCACCGCCGAGATTAAGAAGCGGGCAAAGCAGCCGGTCATCATGAAGCTGACGCCTAACGTGACGGATATCACGACGATTGCCAAAGCCGCGCAGGAGGGAGGAGCGGATGCGATCTCCCTGATCAATACGCTGACGGCAATGAAGATTGACATCCATCGCCGGAAATTCGTACTGGCAAATAAAACCGGCGGCATGTCCGGTCCGGCGGTCAAACCGATTGCGGTGCGCATGGTCTATCAGGCGGCGAATGCGGTACAGATTCCGGTAATCGGGATGGGCGGTATTATGAACGCGGAGGACGCAATTGAGTTTATTATGGCGGGGGCCACTGCCGTGGCGGTCGGAACAGCGAATTTTACGAATCCTGCGGCAACAACAGATATTGTCGACGGACTGGAGACTTTTATGCGGGAGAATCATGTGGAAGATATCCGGGAACTGATCGGCTGTGTGAGATAAAGGAGATTTCAGAAGAATGGCATTAGAAGAGTATAAAAAAGAATTTATCGAGTTTATGATTGATTGTGAGGTCCTTCGTTTCGGAGACTTTGTTACCAAGAGCGGCCGCAGGACACCGTTCTTTATCAACGCGGGCTTTTATCGGACCGGAGCACAGCTGAGACGTCTGGGTACGTACTATGCGAAGGCAATCCGGGACGCTTTCGGACTGGATTTTGATGTCCTGTTCGGACCGGCTTACAAGGGGATTCCTCTTTCTGTGGCAACGACGATGGCCATCAGCGGGGATTATGACGTCGATATCCGTTATTGCAGCAACCGCAAGGAGATTAAGGATCACGGCGACAAGGGGATCCTGCTGGGAAGTCCGATCCGGGATCATGACCGGATTGTGATCATCGAAGATGTGACCACGGCAGGCACATCGATCGGCGAGACGCTTCCGATCCTGCGGGCGCAGGGAGACGTGAATGTGCTGGGGCTGGTGGTTTCGGTGGATCGCATGGAGCGCGGCAGCGGAAGCAAATCTGCACTGAAGGAGATCGAGGAAACCTATGGAATGAAGACAACCGCCATCGTAACCATGAAGGAGGTTGTAGAATATCTCTATAACCGGACTTACCGCGGAAAAGTTATCATCGATGAATCGTTAAAGCAGGCGATTGACGCTTATTACGAACAGTATGGGGCAAAGTGAAAGGAAAGCAGGGATCATTTATGGAGAAGGTTTATCTGACGATGAAGAACGCGGGTGCGGTTAATATCGCAATCGGGATTATTATGCTGATCACCGGGATCACGCTCGGCGTCATGTCGATCGTATACGGAGGCATTTTGCTGAAACGCAAGTCTGACGTGGAATTCTGAGCAGGTTTACAGCGGCGATTTTGATGTTTGATTATTGGATCGGGCCCCGGCTATGCCGGGGCTTTTATCGTCTTATCGTTCAGTGAAGTTGGTTCCTTTTTGGATAAAGCATGATGAAAACCTCTTTTATGCTGGTTGTACGAAAACATGAGGGAGATTTTGACATAATTCCCGAAAACATGAGCTACAATGCACCAGCATATGTCAGGGTCTGTGCAGTAACAGAGAGAAAGAAAACAGAGCATATCCGGCGGAAAAGAAATCTTTCCACGTTTACGAATCTGTAGTAAAATAACTATGTAATGGGGAATCTGGAATTAATCCGAAGGACAGTGTGAAAAACAGTTCTTTCATTACTATTTGTGCCGCCAATCGAAGAGCGGCGGAATGGAGATTATCATGAAGAAACAACAACCCGTATATATTACCGGGCATCGCCACCCGGACACCGACTCGGTCGCGTCGGCGATTGCTTATGCCTTTTTCAAACGCTCGATGGGCATATCGGCCATCCCCTGTCGGCTGGGAGCGATAAATGAAGAGACGCGCTATCTGCTGACGCGCTTTGGCTTCCCGGAGCCGATGCTGCTGCAGGATGCCCGGATGAGACTCTCGGAGATCGATATCGATTCGCCGGTATCGATTACGCCGGAGACCACCATCTATGAAGCGCTGCGTTTTATGGAGAAAGAGGAACGCGCATACTGTGGCGTGGTGGACGAGGAGCAGCACCTGCTGGGTATGGTGACCAAATCCGATATTGCCGTAGTGGGTCTGGAGGATACCGCCAGTTCGATTGACATTCTGGCGCATACTCCGGTGGAGAATATCCGCAAAACGATTAATGGAACCATGATCTATGAAGATGATCAGGCAGTGATCAACGGCAAGGTCAGCGTCGTCGCCATGACCGAGTTAGACCGTCTGGATCGCTATGCGGTCAAAGACCGGATTGTGATCGTGGGGGCGAATGCTCAGGCACAGCGCAGGCTGATCGAGCTGGGCGCCGGTATGCTGATTATCGTGTGGTCCGAGCATGTGGAGGAAGGTGTGATTGCAGCTGCCAGAGAGCATCACTGCCCCATTATCAGCTCGGGACATGGCGGGATGAATACTTCCCGGTATCTGTATTTTGCTCCGCCGGTAGAGCTGATTATGAAGAGGAAGCTGACCTGCTTCCATTCTCATGAACTGGCGGAGGATGTGGGCGCCAAGATGCTTAAGAATCGTTATCGTACTTACCCGGTTATCGATCAGGAGGAGCGTCTGATCGGATATATTTCCCGTTATCACATCATGAATGCCCGGAAGCGTCAGCTGATTCTGGTGGATCATAATGAATTTTCCCAGTCGGTGAATGGTGTGGAGAAGGGAACCGTGCGTGAGGTGATTGATCATCATCGGATCAATGATTTTTCTACGTCTCAGCCGGTGACGTTTCGTAATGAGATCGTAGGCTCTACGGCAACGATCGTGGCGACGATCTTCCGGGAAAATCAGATTCCGATCCCGGTCAATCTGGCGGGACTCCTGCTGGGGGCGGTTCTGTCAGACACCATGAATTTCCAGTCGCCGACGACAACGGGGAAAGACCGTTCGACTGCCAATATTCTGGCGGCGATTGCGGATCTGGATATTGATCGCTTCGCGGAAGAATTATTTACTGTGACTGCCAGCCAGGAGCGGGCGAGCCTGTCGGAGATGATCAATACGGATTTGAAGATTTATGATATTCATTCCTGCAAACTGTCCATTTCTCAGGTGGTGGTGCCGTCGGCAAAGAAGGCGAGGACAGACGCAAAGGAGATCACTACCGCATTGGATCATTTTGCGGAGAAGAAACGGATCGATCTGGCAGTGCTGGTATTTACCAGTATTCTGGAAAAGGGTTCGGTTGTCTATGCGGGCGGCAGACGGTCTTCATGGGCGGCAGAGGCTTTTCCGAACAATGACGGCGAAGAGCATACATTTCAGGAAAATGTGCTTTCGCGTAAGCAGCAGATCCTGCCGGCGCTGAGTGCGGTGATTGCCGGATATATCGAATAATCAGAGGGAAAGAAACAGGGGCGTAACGCGATGGATGACGGCAGCTATGTGGCGGGAACCGAGCCGAGAGCAGACGGGACGATTGCAATTTGGTAATGGATGGTGTAGAATAGCAAAGCATTGAACTGAAATTAGTAAAGGAGAAAAAGCTTTGAATCAGTTAGTGGACTTGTTTTTTACGTTTGCCAGGATCGGCGGGCTGACGTTTGGCGGCGGGTACGCGATGCTTCCGATGCTCCAGAAGGAAGTCGTGGAAAAACGCGGCTGGGCGACCGAGAATGAACTGATGGATTATTATGCGATCGGCCAGTGTACGCCCGGAGTGATTGCAGTTAATACTGCGACCTTCGTAGGACAGAAGACCGCCGGGATTGCGGGAGGCATCGTCGCTACGCTGGGCGTGGTATTTCCATCGCTGGTTATTATTACGGTAATTGCCGCATTTATCCAGAACTTTTCGGATCTGGCGATTGTGCAGAACGCGTTTGCCGGGATCCGGATCTGCGTCTGTGTGCTGATCTTTAACGCGGTCATCAAGCTGTGGAAAAAAGCGGTCATTGACAAATCGACGCTGGCGCTCTTTATTCTGGTGCTGATTGGCTCGACCGTAACAGACCTTTCGCCGGTCGTCTTCGTCTTTATCGCGGGAGTGGTCGGTATCCTGCTGAAAAATAAGGAGGTGCAGAAGTCATGATGCTTTATCTGCGTCTTTATTATGAATTTTTCAAGGCAGGGCTTTTTGCAATCGGCGGGGGTATGGCAACGTTGCCCTTCCTGTATGACATTTCCGACAAGACGGGCTGGTTTTCTTACGCACAGCTTGCCAATATGGTGGCGATCTCCGAATCCACGCCGGGACCGATCGGCGTTAATATGGCGACGTATGTCGGCTTTACCAGCGGTGGAGTTCCTGGTTCTGTTGTAGCGACGGTTGGTCTGATTACGCCATCGGTTATCATTATCCTGATTATTGCAGGGTTTCTGAATGCATTTAAGGACAGCAAATATGTAGAGTCCGCTTTCTACGGGCTGCGTCCGGCGTCAACCGGCCTGATCGGGGCGGCAGGGCTGTCCGTTGTGATGCTGGTGCTTTTTGGGGATACTTCTGAAGGGATCCATGTGGAAAATGTGAGCATTCCCTGTGTGATCCTGATGGTGATCCTGTATTATTTTACGGCGCGGTGCAGGAAAACAAAGGGACTGCATCCGGTCGTCTTCATTGCGGCATCAGCGGTGATTGGAGTAGTATTCCATTTCGCCGGAGTGTGATTGGAGAAAACGTACGGTTTGTCGGAATATCGCAAAGGAGGCTGTAATTATGGCAATGGGCAGAAGTAAGGTCGTGATTATCGGAGCCGGTAATGTGGGGACAGCGCTGGCACATCATCTGGTGATTCAGAATGTGTGCAGCGACCTGCGGTTGATCGATATGAGGAAAGAAAAGGTCTGGGCAGAAGTTATGGATCTGCGCCATTCGATGGGATATTCGCAGACGGGCATGAATGTGGAAGTGGGGAGTTATGAAGACTGCCACGACGCCGATATCGTGGTCTTCGCAGTGTCTGCGCCTTATAAAGAGGGCATGACCCGGCTGGACATGCAGGATCTGGTGGAAGGGATGGTCGCCTCGATTACGCGGCAGGTGATCGATACCGGATTTCAGGGCATCTTTGTCGTCATTACCAATCCGGTCGATGTGATGACCTATCTGGTGCAGCGGGTATCCGGATTCGCGCCGAAGCGTGTGATCGGGACAGGCAGTTCGCTGGACTCCGCGCGGTTGTGTGAGTTTCTGGCAGACCGGATGAAAGTGGATTCGAGAAGCGTAGTCGGGTATTGCATGGGAGAGCACGGCAACTCACAGTTCATCCCATGGAGTCAGGTCTCAGTAGGCGGTAAACGGATTCTGGACATTCTGGAAGATAATCCGGAGCAGCTTGGCGGAATCCGTCTGGACGAGATTCAGGAGGAGATCACACAGATCGGCAACCGCATCATGCGCTACAAAGGCGCGACCAATTACGGCATCGCGGCCGTGGCAGCCCGCATCATCAAAGCAGTTCTGCTCGATGAAAGAATCGTGCTTGCGGTCAGCGTAATGCCGGAAGGCGAATACGGCATCACAGATGTATATGTCGGCATTCCCGCTGTGCTGAACCGATACGGAGTGACCGATCTGGTAGAGTACCATCTGACGCCGCAGGAGCAGGGACTGCTGGAACAGTCCGTGCAGGTGCTGCGGGAGGCGAATGGGCGGCTGCATATCTGAGACTGCTGGGGAAAATCAGGATAACTACAGCACCGCCTGCGCCGCCATAAACATCAGCGGTATCGTCACAACAGAAAGAATCGTACTCAGGCACACCGTAATCACGCTGAGCTCATAGTCACAGTCATACTGCTGCGCAAAGACACAGATATTGACGCCGACCGGCGTGATAGCCGCCAGCCAGGATGTCATCAGAGCCTGCTCATTGGTGATCGGCAGGAGCCGGTAAACAAGCAGGATCACAGCCGGGATACCCACGAGGCGCAGGAGTACACAGAGATATGCCTTGCTGTTGGCAAAAAACTTGTCAGGCGAAAGCCGCGCCATATAGGTCCCCATCAGGAGCATGGCGATCGGCGTATTCATGCCGGTGATATAACCAAGCGTACTGGAGATGATCTCCGGCACCTGAATCGGCGCGAAGAAGAGTACGAGTCCGATCACAAGCGCGATGACAACAGGGTTTTTTGCAATCGTCTTCAGTGAGATCGCGTCCCGGGAATCCGTGATGATATACACGCCGTAGGTCCATTGAAAAAAATTCAGCAGGGCGACGGAGATCGCGATGTAAAAGACCCCCTCGCTACCGACGACGGCCTGCACCAGCGGGATGCCGATGAAGCCGGCGTTACAGAACGAAGCGGCAAAATTTTCAATCGTATGGCGTTTCCCGTAGACCAGCCAGGAGATCCCCATGGCGAGGATATAGGAGGTTAGAGCGAGAACCGTCGAAGCGGCCAGACCGGCTATCCGCTCAGCCGTGCATTCCACCATATAGGATTTGATGACGACACAGGGGATGATGAGCTTGAGCAGGATGGCGCCCAGATCTTTGGTTCCCTGGGCACTCAAGAGCCCCTTTTTGCTCAGCACGAGACCGGTTCCGGCCAGCAGAGCCATGATAATGATCTGTCGGATTAAGATACTGACTAACATAGATTTTCCTCCCGATTACAGCGTTTCCCCAAAGGTTTCGATTAATACCCGTGCAAGGTCGCCGGATAAGAAGAAGTCCTCCAGAATCAGCTGTTCCGCTTTGGTGTGATTTTTGGTATAGCCGGTAGCAACCCCGATACAGGCCATGCCCTTTGCATTGAAAATATTGGCGTCCATGCCGCCACCGCCGGGTTCCGTGCGGAAATTCAGCCCCATGATCTCACAGGCTTTCCGGGCAGTCAGTAACGCCGGATGATCCTCTGGAATGAGGAACGGGAAGAAGCTTTCTTCTTTGATGATTTTGATCCCGGCACCCTTTTCCTGAGCGATATCTGTGCAGTGTTTTTCAAAATATTTCACATAGTCCAACAATGTCTTCGGGTCACGGCTGCGCGCTTCGCCGCGGAAGGATGCGGAGTCACAGACCACGTTGGGAGCGGTAGAACCGGTGCTGAGAATCGGGAAGTTGGAGGTCGTGACCGGATCCAGCCGTCTCTGTTTCAAACTGGAGAGTATATCACACATGATCTTTGCCGCATCGATGCCTTTTTCCGGTTCATTGCCTGCGTGGGCGGCCAGTCCCGTGATATCGGCTCCCAGCTGATAACGTCCGGGAGCGGCGTTGACAAAACGGCCGATGCCGCCCGGTGAGTCAAAGATATAGCCGATCTTTGACTGGAAGATCGAGACGTCAGTGGCTTTGGCGCCATACAGGCCGGCTTCTTCGCCGACAGTAAAATAAAGTTCGAGTCTGGGATGCGCCTTCCCGCTCTCCAGTACCTGACGGACACCCTCAAGGATCGCGCATACGCCGGAGATATCGTCCGCAGCGAGAATTGTCGTCCCGTCCGAGTAAAGGATGCCGTCCTTTTCGACTGGTTTGATGCCGAGGCCATTGGGAACGCGGTCCATGTGGGAACACAGGAGCAGAGAGCCCGGCAGACTGCCATCCAGTACAGCCAGTACGTTTCCACAGTGTCCACCGAAGGTCTCTCCGGTCTCATCCGTTGTGACCGTAAAACCGAGAGCAGTCAGTTTATCTATGAGAAGCGCAGCAATCTGATTTTCCTCACCGGAGGCAGAATCTGTGGTGAGAAGCTCGATCAGCTCATTGTACATTCGTTGATTTTCCATGGTACATTCCCCCTTTGCTTTCTCTACTCGATTAACTTATCATTTATATCAGGAAGTGTCAACCGCATTCTGTTGTATCTGGATGAGGTCAGGTATCATAATTTTTGCAGTCAGCTTTCTGCTTTTGGTTTCATGGTTTTATGGATAAGGTTTCCAGAATAAAAAGAAAAGTTATAACTTGCATTGTTTACGTTAACGTGCTAGAATCGTTATGAAATTTAAGAAGAGACATTCATTATTAAGCCGGGGCAGACAAAGATGTGCTGATACAGCCTGATTTGTCGTACCCTGGTATTTTATTTTTTGAAGGTAAACGACAGGAGAAAGAGCCGATTATGGATCAGAAAGAAGCGTTAAATCGGTTTTTACGCGCTTTTGAGGCTTATTATAATGTCCGCAGAGAGGAGATCGAACCGCCGTTTGACGCGGAGGCGGAGTTCCATTCCCATGATGAGCAGTTTTTTCTGGTGCGCAACGCGACGATATCCGAGGCAGAGTCCAATGATTATGTCTATTTCGCGTCGCGGGATCTGCTGGACGAAGAACTTCTTCGCAGACTGGATGAAACGGCATGGGAGCGGGGACTTGCCAGAGTAAAGCCTCATGCAAATCATCGCAATAGTGATGTCACGCTGATTATTCTGGCAGATACCATTACGGAAGGAGCGGCCGCGCTGGCGCCGAAGCTGCGGCGTTATAAAAGCTATCGCTTCTCTTTTCAGGGGTGGACACATTATCGTCTGCTTGCTGTCGAGCTTTCTTCGGGCAGGGCGTATACCAACCGCCAGGGCCGGGACCTGAAAAAGCTCGTTCGCATGATAAATAACGGTTTGAGATGAGGGGATAAAAAACCGAACCGGGACAAGCAACCCGCCTTGTGCGGGGAATCAAAAAGGAGAGAAACATATGACAGCATTAATGATCATTCTTGCGGCCATCGTCCTTCTGATTATAGGATATGTTTATTATGGATCATGGCTTGCAAAGCAGTGGGGGATTGACCCGAAGAGGAAAACGCCCGCAATTGAACTGGAGGACGGCGTAGATTACTGCGCGGCGAAACCTGCGGTTCTGATGGGACATCATTTTTCATCTATCGCAGGAGCAGGTCCGATCAACGGGCCGATCCAGGCGTCAGTATTTGGCTGGCTGCCGGTATTTCTGTGGTGTATCATTGGCGGCATCTTTGTCGGAGGACTTCAGGATTTCGGCTCCCTGTTTGCTTCCATCCGTCATGACGGCAAATCCGTTGGTGAGATTATTCATGATTCCATGGGAAAACGGGCACAGAAGCTGTTTACCATCTTTGCGCTTCTGGTGCTGCTGCTGGTAATCGCATCGTTTGTCAACGTTGTGGCGGGTACCTTTTACACTGCAGCAGGTGAGGGCTTTGGTCTGGTGACCAATCCGACCGGTAACCAGACGACGGCGATCATTTCGCTGCTCTTTATCGTACTGGCAATTATTTACGGCATCCTGACGAACCGCATGGGGTTGGGGACGCTTCCGGCGACTATTCTCGGCATTATCGCGATCATCCTGATGCTGGCGTTTGGCCTGAATGTCGGCTTTGCGATGGGACGGACCGCATGGATTGTCTTTATCGGTGTCTATATCACGATTGCTTCGCTGGTGCCGGTGTGGATTCTGCTACAGCCGCGCGATTATCTTTCCAGCTTCCTGCTGTACGCGATGATGGCAATCGCAGTGATCGGTATCGTCTTTGCCGCTTTTGGCGGAGGAAGCGCAACCTTTGATATGCCGGTCTTTACCGGATGGAGTACCGGTATCGGAACTCTGTTCCCGACTCTGTTCATCACGGTGGCCTGCGGCGCGTGCTCCGGTTTCCACAGCCTGATCGCAACCGGTACGTCCTCCAAGCAGCTGGCGAATGAGAAGGACGCGAAGCCGATTGGCTATGGCTCCATGCTGATTGAGTCGGCGCTGGGTATCGTTTCCCTGATCGCAGTTGGTATGGTTTATCAGACTTATACCAGCGGTGGCTTTGGTTCACCGTCCGTAGCGTTTGCAAGCGGAATTGCGCTGATGTTTGGCGAAGAAGGAACCTCGATTAACGGTGTGATCAAGGCTCTTCTGACGTTGGCGGTATCTGTATTTGCTTTGACCAGTCTGGATACCGGTACCCGTCTGAGCCGCTTTATGTTCTCAGAACTGTTCTTAAAGGAGGATGAGAAGAGTTATCAGGACGCGACCGGCATCCGTAAGCTGCTGGCACATCCGCTTGTTGGTACGATCTTTATGGTGGTGCTCGGTTGTATTCTGGGCGCGCTGAGCCTGAGCCAGATCTGGGCGCTCTTCGGAGCGGCAAACCAGCTTCTTGCCGGTATCGCGCTGATGGCGGTAGCTGCCTGGCTGGGAGAAGCGGGCAAGAATAATAAGATGTTCTTTATCCCGATGATCTTTATGCTGGCGGCGACACTGACCTATCTGATTATGACGGTGCAGAAAAAGGTCGTCCTGATCGGAGCGGGCGGCGCTGTATGGGGCGACTGGTTCCAGTTCCTCTTTGCGGCGGCGATGACAATCTTGGCGATTATTCTTGTGATCGAGGGTATTCATACGTTCCAGGGGCAGGCGGCGAAGGCGAAGTAAAAGGTCTGTATCGAAAACAATAAATAATGAAAAGAAGAGAATTCCCCGCTGCCTGTATTTTGGCAGCGGGGAATTGTTGCAATCATGGTGTCTCTCTGGAACGTGAAGAATTATTGAATGGAACACAGAGATACTCGCAGGGATTCCTGTCTAAAAACTGATAGGACACAGTCTGATTTTGTGATATGATCATAACAGAATGAAAAATCAGAGAAAATGCAGATACGAAGGAGATTTATTTTATGTTACAGGTTTTACTGCGGGCAGGTTCGCTCGCGCTGATCATCGTAGTGGGAATTTGCCTGAACACGTTTGGCATCGTCGGAAAGGATACCGGGGCCGGGATCAAAAAGATCCTGATCAATATTACGCTCCCCTGCGCGATCATTACGAATTTTGCGGGAATCGAGGATATGAGTGCGACGATGCTGCTGGTGTCGGCGGTCGGGCTGGTGATGAATGTCCTGATGATCATTGTGGGCGCTGTTACGTCGAGAGGTCTGCCGAAAGGTGAGCAGGCAATGAATATCCTCTGTATGCCGGGCTATAATATCGGGGCATTCTGTCTGCCGTTTGTACAGAGCTTTCTTCCGACGATCGGGACAGTGACGGCCTGTATGATGGATCTGGGCAACAGCGTTATGTGCGCGGGGATTACCTATGCGTTTGCCGCCGAATATGTCTCGGAGGAACATCATGGTTTTGACGCGGTTTCTTTTGGGAAACGTCTGATCAGGAGCGCGCCGTCGGTTACCTATGTGGTGATGTTCCTGATATCGCTTGCGGGTCTGAAATTGCCGGATGCGATACTGATTTTGATCGAACCGGCGGCAAAAGCCAATTCCTTTGTCGCGATGCTGATGCTTGGGCTCCTTTTTCATCTGGAACTGAAACCGGAATACTTGCAGAAGGTAGGGAAGGTGCTGGTTGTTCGTTATATCTTTGCAGTGGTTATGGCAGTGGTGATTTATCGGGTACTTCCGCTGGAACTGGCGATCCGCCAGACGATGGTACTGTTGTGTTTTGCACCGCTGAGCGCGGTCGCGCCAGCCTATACCGGCATGTGCGGCGGGGACGAAGGAATGGCAAGCTGTATCAACAGCCTGTCGATCGTGTGCAGTCTGGTGGCGATTACGGGGCTGATTACTGTTTTGGGGATTCAGGCGTAAGAAACTGTCGAGGTTGAAATGTGAAAGGAAATCCTTTATAATGCAAAGAGACTGGTGAAACACTGGGAGGGAGGGCAATTTATGGGCATGTATCTGAATCCCGGAAATAAGGGCTTTCAAACAATTTTAAATGGTGTTTATGTTGATAAAACAGGATTAATTGACTATGTAAACAGTACCATTAATACGCCTCTGAAATTGACAAGTGTCAGCCGTCCCCGTCGTTTTGGCAAGTCGTTTGCGGCAAAGATGCTGTGCGCGTATTATGATAAGAGTTGTGATTCGCGCGCTCTTTTTGAAGGATTAGAGATATCAAAAAAGGCGTCTTTTGAAAAAGCGTTAAATAAATACGATGTGATTTATCTGGATATTACGTGGTTTATCTCTACGACAGATCATATAGATGAAATGGTCAGGGATATACAAAACAGCGTTATTTCGGAATTGAGAGAAAAGTTTTTCAATCTGGTTCCGGAAGGTGAGAAATCATTGCCACGGGCGCTCTCCGGAATTTCAGAAAAGACAGGAAATGAATTTATCATTATTATTGATGAGTGGGATGCGCTTTTTCGTGAAGCAAAGAACAAGGAATCCCTTCAAAAAGAATATATACAGCTCCTTCGTGGGTTATTCAAAGGTGGGACGACAACGGATGAGACGATTGCAGCTGCTTATATGACGGGAATTCTTCCGATTAAGAAATATGGGACAGAATCTGCTTTGACAGATTTCAGGGAATATTCTATGACAAAGCCTGGACGCCTGGCTGAATATGTCGGATTTACCGAGGCCGAGGTAAAATGTTTGTGCGAAGATTCTCAAATGAATTTTGAAGATTTACGTACCTGGTATGACGGATATTCATTCAGCCGGATTCAGCATGTGTACAGCCCTGATTCTGTGATGAGCGCATTACGGGAAGGGGAGATTTTGAATTACTGGACGCAGACGGAGTCTTTTGAAAGCTTAAAAGAATATATCGGAATGGGTTATGACGGTCTGAAAAGCGCAGTTATCGAAATGCTTGGCGGAAACCGTGTTGGCATAAAGATCAGTACATTCCAAAACGATTTAACGTCTTTTAACAACAGAAATGATGTGTTGACACTCCTTGTGCATCTGGGTTATCTTGCTTATGATTCGAGGAGGCGGGAGGCTTACATCCCGAATCTGGAAGTTGCTGAGGCATTTGAGGATGCGGTAAGTACCAGAAAGTGGGGAATGATAGGCGAGGCGATATCTGATTCGGAAAAATTGCTGCAGGCAACCCTGAGAAAGGATGAAGAAGCAGTGGCAGAAGCGCTGGAGAATATTCATGGTTCGGTTTCTTCCGTGCTTCAATATAATAATGAAGCGTCTTTAAGCTGCGCGATTACGATTGCATATTATACAGCGAAACGATATTATAACATGATACGGGAACTTCCTGCGGGCAAGGGGTTTGCTGATCTGGCGTTTATTCCAAGGCGGGGAGTGGGAATGCCTGCCATGATCATCGAACTAAAGTATGATAAGGATGCTGACAGTGCGATTAAACAGATTCATGATAATCGGTATGAAGGTGTGCTGGAGGAGTATTCTGGCAATCTGCTTTTAGTTGGGATCAATTATGACAGGGATACAAAAGGAAAAGAGGCTAAGAGACATAGCTGTGTGATTGAGGAAGCCTGATTACCGAGATTAAGAAGTGCAGGAAGGTAATTTTCTGATTTATTATTCCGGCTGGTTGTTTTTAACAGACAGTAGAGAAGGGAGCGGCAGTTTTGATGTTGCCGCTCCCTTCTTTGCACAGCTTCTGGTCTTTATGATAAATGCTCATCCATAAAAGCAATAATTCCGGCCTCGACCTCGTTCTTAATCTCTGCGTAATTAAAGATCTCGTGGCGGTATCCGGGGTAGAGCTTTGTCTTTACCTGATGTCCGGTTTCCCACAGCCAGTTGCTCACCTGATATACGCCCTGACCATAGTTCCCGACCGGATCTTCATCACCGGCGATATTGTAGATGGGAAGCGCCTTCGGTACCTTCTGCGCCCAGTCGGTTCCCTCGATGACCTGCATCATGCGGGTAAAGTCGAGAAGAGTCTTATTTTTGGTTGGTTTGGTATAGGCGTTAAACGGGTCGTACGCGTGA
Organism: Clostridiales bacterium; assembly: GCA_020860565.1. Classification (GTDB taxonomy): domain Bacteria; phylum Bacillota; class Clostridia; order Lachnospirales; family Lachnospiraceae; genus Brotaphodocola. Next base: position 102,067 of record JAJBUA010000028.1, on the reverse strand, counting down.
TCATACTGGACGTAAGGATCGGAGCAGACCCATTCATTTCCGAGACGAACCTCGCCGCAGCGTTCATACATCCATCCCAAAAGGAGTTTAGAGTAGTTGGGGACAGATTCTTCTCCCTTGCCTTCCGCGAGTGCTTTTTCGAGCACCTTTTCCGTCTCTGCAGCATGAGGAAATACCGCGGTTGTTCCACAGATGGTTACGCCGGCAAGTCCCTCGCCATACTTTGTGATATAGTCCCGTGCGATAAAGGAGCCCATGCTGTGTCCGAAGAGAAAGTATGGGAGGTTAGGATACATTTTGCTGGCAATCTGGCGTAAGCTGTGTTCATCCTCCATCATCGTATGGCATCCGGCGTCGCCCCAGTCGCCCCAGGTACCGGGATTCTCGACCGCGGTTTTCCCGTGGCCGACATGATCATCGGCGGCGACGATATAGCCCGCGTCGAGAAAAGCGACGATCATGTGCAGATAACGTCTCGAATGCTCCCCCAGACCATGGATGAGCTGAACGATCCCCTTTGGCTTGGCGGCGGGAACGTAGATCCAGCCGTAGACCTGGTCGCGGTTGTTGTAAGATGGAAAATTGATTTCATGTAGCATAGTTGTAAGCCTCCTGTTATTTTTCAGAACGGATCGAGATGGTTCTGAAGTTATTGTCCGTCATTATTGTACCAATCGGGAGTCGATTTGGCAAGGACCGGGAGGGGACCATTTGCCAGCGATTCTCTGTCCAGAATGTAGATTTTCCGGTATGCGCATTTGATCCAGCCGTTGTGTTCAAACTCTTTTAATACCAGGCTGACGGTCGGCCGTGCCAGCCCCAGACACATGGCAATTTCCTCGTGGGAGTAGGGCAGACACTGTCCGGTAATCTCCTTATCCGGGTTATCTGTTTGTGTTTCTGCCAGAAGAAAAGAGGCGACCCGCTGATATCGGTTCATAAAGCGGAAGGAATGAAGCGAGTAAGACAGGTGATTCATCGTTTCTGAGCAATGCTGCAGAATTTTGATCAGCAGATTCGGATGTTGGCACAGACAGGGGATCAACTGGGTAATAGTGCAGCAGATCAGATCTACGTCTGTTACCGCTGAGACGGTAGTTGGACGCAGGCTTTTACTTAAAAAAGAAGATTCGCCGAAAATCCGGCCTTTTTCAATGATTTCAAGCGTCAGTTCTTCTCCTTCCGGAGTGCTGAGCATCACACGTACGCGTCCGCTTTGGATGATACAGAATGTGTTAGCCGCGTCCCCTTCCAGATAGATAAATTCATTTCGCGTAAAGTGACGCAGATGTCCTGCCTGCGAGAGACGGTTCATTTCTTCAGCTGAAAACTTGATTTCCATTGCGATTTTTCCTTTAAATGTCATCTGGATTACATTTAAGATAGCATAAACAGGGGTATAATGCAAGAAATCTGTTTCTGGAGGTATTAGTGTGAAAGATAATTCTTTCATAACTTTTTGTGCCGCGAATGGAATAGCGGCGGAATGGAGATTATTATGAAGATACTGGCCTATGAAGTCAGAGAGGATGAGAGGGATCATTTTCGTCAGTGTGCGGAGATGTTACAGGTGGAACTGGTTCTTACAGATCAGGTGCCGACGATGGAAAATGCTTCTATGGCTGCCGGATGTGAGGGAATCACCATGCTGGGACAGGGGAAGATCGATGCAGCGCTTTTGGATGAGTACAAACGCCTGGGCGTCCAATGCCTTACTACTCGTACGATCGGATACGATCATATTGATGTGGCTTATGCGAAGAAAATCGGTTTACCCGTGTGTAACGCCTGTTATGATCCCAATGGTGTGGCGGAATATACGGTAATGATGATGCTTCTGTGCATCCGGCATTATAAAGCGGCTTTATGGCGCATACAGGTCAATGACTATTCCCTTCAGGGGCTTTATGGCAGGGAAATGAGAAACCTGACGGTGGGAATTATGGGGACAGGACGGATCGGGACACAGGTTGCTCAGAATCTTTCCGGTTTCGGCTGTCGCATCCTGGGCTATGACCGTCATCAGGGGAAAGCGGGGCAATGGCTTACTTATACGGATATCGATACGCTTTACCGGGAAAGTGACATTATTACCGTTCATCTGAATCTGAATGATGAGACGCGTCATATGATAAACCGCGATACAATTGCCCGGATGAAGGATGGCGTGATTTTGATCAACTGCGCACGAGGAGCGCTGATGGATACCGAAGCCCTGATTGAAGGAATCGAACAGAAAAAGATCGGCGGTCTGGGGCTCGATTGTTTCGAAGATGAAGAAGGCATTTATCATCAGAACCGCCGCGACGACATTATCAGCAACCGTTCTATGGCATATCTGCGCCAGTTCCCTAACGTTGTCATGACGCAGCATATGGCTTTCTATACAGACGCGGCAGTCTTTCGTATGGTTCAGTGCGGGGTAGAGGGGATCTGCTCGGTGATTGGAACGGGTACTTATCAGACGCTGCTGTAGTTCTCTCAGACAGAAGAATTTAACATGAAAAACACTTGCATAAATGGGAAAGGAGAGTATAGTAAGAGAGAAATTAAAATGGAAGAGAAATAGATCAATGCAATATACGAATACGGTTATTTTTATTATGGAAATTATGGGGACGATCGCGTTTTCGGCCTCCGGAGCGATGGTTGGCATACATAAAGGCATGGATCTGTTCGGGATCTGTGTGCTGGGAGTGGTGACTGCGGTGGGAGGCGGCATGACCCGCGATGTGATTCTGGGTATGGTGCCCAAAGCACTGACCAACCCGGTTTACACACTGATCGCAGCGATCGCTGCACTGGCTCTGTTTGGAATTCTGTATATCAAAAGGGATATGTGGCAGGGGGACCGGCGCCTGATGTATGATCAGGTCATGTTTGTCATGGATTCGATCGGTCTGGGCGCATTTACCGTGGTGGGCGTCACGACCGGGATCAGCAGCGGTTATGCGGACAAAACCTTCCTGCTTGTATTTTTAGGAACTCTGACCGGAGTAGGCGGCGGTCTCCTGCGCGACATGATGGCGCAGGATCCGCCGTATATCCTGGTGCGCCATATCTATGCCTGTGCGTCGATTGCGGGGGCGCTGTGCTATGTGCTGCTTTATCGCAATATCAGCGAGATGACGGCACTGGTGGTTTCTCCGGTTGCCGTGATCGTGATCCGGATGCTGGCGAGACATTATCGCTGGAATCTGCCGCGGATGAAGAAATAAGGGGGCATTCTGTCCAGCAGGATTATCGCAGAACTGTGTCATATCACTTTATGATAGACGCCTGCCGTTGATTGAGCATCGCACATCCTCAGCATTTTCTCCTTCATCTCATCGATCCCCAGCACCCCGCAGGCGAACCCTTTCCTGACCAGTTCTTCCGGCAGATATTCATCATATTTGTCAAAGATGGGCACTTCGCGCGGATAGACCAGGCTCATCGGGTCGATCGGCTGTGTCAGCTCTTCTCTGAGAATCTTCCAGAATTCCCGTTCGGGAACGGTCATCACAAACTGGATAAAATATGGCCGGGAGGGGTCGAGTCCTTTTAGCCCCAGGCGTTTGCCGCAGCGGAGCTTGAGAAAGCGTTCCAGTGCAAGAAACGCATAGGTGCCAAGCCACGGGAAGAGGCAGTACATATTGCCGCCGAGGCAGACCAGAGGTTTGTGGACGAGGTCGGAATTTCTGGCGGAAGTACGGGCCGTGGCCAGTCTGGTCACGGCATTTTTCATCAGATAAGGATAGGATTTCTCCTCGCAGAGAACTTCCCGCATCCGTTCGAGAATTTTCGTATTGATGTCGCCGGCAACCTCGCCAAAGTAGGCGGGGACTTTGCCCTTGACCAGTTCACAGTAGACCAGATGGCGCTTATGGTCGACCTCATTAACCAGCCAGACATGACCGGCGATGGCGATCTTTTCTCCGGCTGGCGGCGGTTTGACGATAGTGCCGAGCTCTTCGGAACCGGCGCGGACGGTGTATTCTTCGTTTTCCTGAAATACGGCGTAAAATTTAAAATTGTTGACGATCCGTTCCCCGGCGAGGCCTACGATGAGGCCGCCGCCTTCCGTCTGCTGGATATGATCGGTTTTTAACAGATGGCGCAGGAGAATGCGGAAATCCTCCTGTGAGACATTGCGGAAATACCGCAGAGTGAGGATTCGGGACGCCAGCTGTGCCGGCGTCATCTCCCCGCAGGAGGCGAGGGTACTCATCGTCTGGTGGTAGAGCAGACTGTAGGGCAAGGCGTCCAGTTTCGGCGGCTCTACCCAGCGTTCTTCGAGATAAAGCTGTACCAGCGCAATCCCCTGGATCAGCTTCCACGGGATGGTGACCGGCAGCAGAGCCCGCGCCTCCGGAGGTTCCTCCCGCATGACAAACCACATCTCCGGCGGCAAATCCCGGCGCCCGGTGCGCCCCATGCGTTGGAGGAAAGAGGATACGGTAAACGGCGCATCAATCTGGAAAGCGCGTTCGAGCCTGCCGATGTCGATGCCCAGTTCCAGAGTGGCGGTCGTAACTGTGGTCTGGAACTGCTCTTCATCTTTCATCACCGCCTCGGCGGTCTCCCGGTAGGACTGGGACAGATTGCCGTGGTGGATGAGGAAACGGTCCGGTTCGTTCTTTGCTTCGCAGTACTGGCGCAAAGTTGTGGTGACTGCCTCACATTCCTCTCTGGAATTGACGAAGATAAGACACTTTTTGCCTCTGGTGTGTTCAAAGATGTATCCGATGCCGGGATCAGCTTCCTTCGGAGCGATATCGGTTCTGGGCGACAGAGCGTCACCGGACAAAGCGAGTCTTGCAGTCATGTTAGCTTCTCCGTGCAAATTGTTTTCTGCAGCCTGAGTATCCGACACCGGTATGGCTTCCGGCGAAATCTGCCCATGGATTCGGGTAGGAGCACCGGGATTGGTCGGCGGGAAAGTATAAAAATGTTCCATCGAGAGCCGCCATTTCACTCCGCCCTGCGGCAGCTTCGGGACGATCGTCTGCCGGCCGGTCCCTGCGGAGAGAAAGGCTCCCGCGTCTCTGGGATCGCCGATAGTGGCGGAGAGGCCGATGCGGCGTGGATTGACATTTGCCAGACGGCACAGGCGTTCGATCAGGCACAGTGTCTGCCCGCCCCGGTCTCCGCGCATGAGAGAATGTACCTCGTCGATGACGATAAACCGCAGATCGCCAAAGAGTTTCGCGATGGCGGAATGCCGGTGCAGGAGCATGGCCTCCAGACTCTCCGGAGTGATTTGCAGGATACCGGAGGGGTGCTTCATCATCTTGTTTTTATGCGATTGTGACACGTCCCCGTGCCAGTGCCAGACCGGGATATCCGCTTCCTTACAGAGATCGTAGAGGCGGATAAACTGGTCATTAATCAGAGCTTTTAGCGGGCCGATGTAGATCGCGCCCACAGAGGATGGCATATCTTCGGTAAAGAGAGTGAGGATGGGAAAAAAGGCGGCTTCCGTTTTGCCGGAGGCAGTGGAAGCCGTGAGCAGCAGATTCTGGTCGGTGTTGAAAATCACATCCGCCGCCGCGGCCTGGACAGCTCGCAGCGATTCCCAGCCGTTCTGGTAGATATAGTCCTGGATAAAAGGCGCATAGCGGTTAAAAGTATTCACAGAGTTCCCATCTCCTTACAACGTAAATTCTGCATATTCCCCCAGATTATCCGTCGCCTGTTCTTCCAGAGGAGTCTGCGCGTAGGAGAAATCCTCAGAGCTCATGAGAGAGGCTACGTCAAGCTGCGGATTCTGATACAGAATGTCCAGCAGTTCGATGAAATCCCGGATAATCTCTCTGGGAGTGATGTGGGAGTTGGCGCCCACCCGGCTGTATTCAATGCGGATAAAGGTGATCAGGTCATCCTGAGTCAGCCGTCGTTCATAACCAAAGAGCTGAGCGTGAATATCGGACAGCTTTTCTACGAGAATCAGCATCTCTTCGTTGGTCAGAGGAGCCAGCTTAATGATGGGAGCCAGCAGATCACGGGTATCTTCGCGGGCAAAGCGTCCCTCGGCCAGCCGTGAGCGCAGGGCTTCGTAGCTGTAAATCCCTCTGCGGGTATCTTCGATACACTGAGGCGTCCCACAGAGAATGATGCCCAGATGGCTGGCTTTGCCCTGCAGAGTGTCATTATACATGGTAAGGATCTTTTCGTAGTTATATTGCCGGGTAATGCTGTTGGGAATCTTATAGATATTGACCAGCTCGTCAATGAGTACCAGCATACCGGCATAGCCCGCATTTTTCAGGAAGGCTGCGAAAATCTTGATGTACTCGTACCAGTCGTCATCGGTGATGATGACATTAACGCCCAGATCCTGACGGGCCTCGGTCTTTGTCAGATATTCCCCGCGAAACCAGCGGATGACTTTTGCTTTGGTCTCCTCGTCATTATTGAAATATGCCTCATAATAGAGGGTCAGCAGTCTGGCAAAATCAAAGCCGTGCACCATGCCGTTCAGATCATTGATAACCGTAAAGATTTTCTGCTGAACGAGCCGGTTAAAATCCGGATCGTCAAAGGACAGACCGGTATCCACAGCCACGGTGCTCTGGATGCTGCTGATCCATTTGTCCAGAACCAGCGGCAGAGCGCCGCCTTCGGGACGGGTTTTGGTAGACATATTGCGGATCAGTTCTTTATAAGTCGCCAGCCCCTGGCCTCTGGTGCCCTGGAGACGGCGTTCCGGGGACAGGTCGGCGTCCACAACCACGAAATTTTTATCCATGACGTAGTTGCGGATGGTTTGCAGCAGGAAGCTCTTGCCGCTGCCGTATTTGCCGGAAATGAAACGAAATGCCGCTCCGCCGTCGGCAATGATTTCCACGTCATGGAGCAGGGCATTGATCTCCTGTTCCCGTCCAACGGTAATATAGGGCAATCCGATGCGGGGCACAACGCCGCCCTTGAGGGCGTTAATGAGAGTAGCGGCGATTCGTTTTGGTATCTTCAACTTGGTATCATTCCTTTCAGGTCATCCCGATAATCATCTATGATTACAGGCGTATTTTCATTAAATTCAATCACGGTATCGGCGAATTCGTCATAGAGCTGTTCGTTGACAGCCTCGGCCAGTACGGAGGCCATGAGGTGCTTTGCCGACAGGAAGCTCTGCAGGTCTCCGCCGTATAGCAGGATCTGCATGAAACGCAGTTCATCGCCGGAGAGGGGGCAGCCGCCGGATGTGGATTCGACAGGCGAAACCCCAGTTCCGGTTATTGAGCGCGCAGAAATTGCAGGATCAACAGCCGGTTTCTTCTGCTGGTCGACAGAAAGTGCTGCCCTGTCCGTCGCTGCCGAAGATTGGTTTCCATCGGGATAGCGCTCTTCCTCTGTCATCAGTTTTTGGCCAATCGTTTCCGAACTTTTGCGAATCCGGTTCAGCTGGCGCAGATCAAATTCGATGACGGGTACGGCGGCCTTTTTTTGTTCCGCGATGGCGTCCTCGATCAGGCGTATCATGGTTTTGGTTTCATTACCGGCTTTGAGGACCGGACGTATGTCATAAGCCTCCCTTACCAGCCGGTCAGCCGCACGGACAAATACACCCAGATCCCGGTTCCGCTGAGGGGAGAGATAAGCACGTTCTACGCTCCATTGATTCTGTTCACACCGGTAACACTGCATGGGGCTGAGCCAATACTCATGGTTTTCCTGCTTGACATAATTAAAAAATACCGCCGAACGGAAAGGCTGATACCAGGTTTTCATCTTGCGTCCGTAAAGCTTTTCTGTGTAGGGACGCTGGTAACGTTTCGCGTAGCGGGCATTGAGTTTGCGATAAGCTTCACAGATAACCTGTGCCAGTTCGGCCGGATGCAGCTTGTAGGCCCGGGATTTGTCGAGACGATACGAGGAGAGCCGCATGATCGATGGAAACAGGACTTCATCGCCAACGGTCTCGCAGCGCCGTATGGCATCCATAGCCTCGTCAAAGTCTGCATTTGTGTAAGCCCGGATACGTTCCGGCGGCAGATTATAATAAATGGCATAATCGACAATCCATTGTCCGGCATAACGTTGGATCTGGGCGTCCAGAGCGCCATACTGCTCATAAAACCAGATGAGCTTTTCCAGCCCTTCTTCTTTGTCCTTCACGCCGATCTGATGCAAAAGTTCATAGATATAGAGGTAGGCATAGGACAGCGAAGTCTTTTCGAGCTGCCCATGGCGCAGCCGGGTGCGCCACGTAAAATATCCCCGCAGCTCGGGTGTGGTCATATCCTGATAAGTGGGATAATAATGAAGAACTTCGCCGTCATAAGGACAGTTATCTTCAAATTGTTCCATGTACCGGGCCTGCAGGTAAAAGATCTTGGCGTCATTGTTGCGGTTAAACGGCGTCTGAAAAGCCAGATCCCGCATATGGCGGTATTCCTTTGGCGTCAGATTGTTTCTGCGCTCCGGGGGAAAGAAAATGGGTTCATCCTCGTAGAACGGCTCCGGGTTGTCATACCCGAAATCATCATTCTCAACATCGTCGTTTTCGAAATCGCCGTTTTCAAAATTATCATCAAGCAGATCTTCGAGGAAGCCGAGCGTGCCCTTTAAAAAGTTAGTCAGTCGTTTCATAATATAATAGGTACCGTATTGCGAACTTATTGTTGAATTTAAGTATAATCAAGCGGGCAGGAATAATCAAGATTTAAGCGACATTAAAATTAGTATCGCGGTAAGACCAGATGATGTCCGCCATTTCTTTGCCATAATCATCAGCGATATCTTTTAATACCTGCACATTCAGCGCTTCCCCTTCGGCCTGAAAGATCGCGGCCGTTACCTCATTGTAAGCCCAGTAGGAGTGTGCGCAGTGGTATTCGAAACTCCGGAGGCCGGCCGGATTTTTCCCGCGTTCTCGTCCCGCGAAAATATCCCCGGAGGCAAGCCGGTGAATGCAATAGTCGCTGGTGTGGAGTGTCTGAGTCACTTCATAGCCGAGACTGGGGTTGAAGCCTCTGGAGATCGCACTGTCCAGATAACGGCAGTATTCGGCTCCGGCATCCAAGAGTCCCATCTCTTTAAACTGTGTGTGCCAGGGACAGCGGGTGACTTTGCGTGTGCCTTCCGGCGTGGGTTCGGACTGATTCGCGCTCCCTTCTTTGATGATTTCTTCGGTATTTACCCATTCCCCATAATAATTATAGGTAGACTGAGTTAATTCCTCGCCGTCCCGGATCGCCCGCTGCGCCATCCGGCGACCTCTCTGCATTCCATAATACTGGGTCGCGTGGATGAAAGCCTGACGCCCCCGCTCGCCGAAAGTTTCTGTCAGATGTACATAATATTTTGCCGCAATGTAGGCATGTACCCGTTCATTAAATCCCATTTTTTTACCTCATGTTCTGTTAACAATTATGATTAGCTGCATTCTTGCATTGCAATCGTTTTTGGTTGCAAATGTGAAGTCTTCGTTTGATCTTAAAATGAATTATAACACAGAAAATGCAGGGATTGCACCTGTTACTGAGAATTATTGTCTTACAATACTGGTCATAGAAAATTCTGATAACCAGTTCATATATTTGTGTATTGGACGAAATCCGCGCGTCATGGTAAGGTAAGGGACATGGCGCAGGGAGGTGAGAGCATGGAACAGGAAACGATGATTCGTTTTGAACATGTGAGTAAACATTTTCACAGTAAAAATCTGGATGTACACGCGGTGAACGACGTTAGTCTGGAGATTCGGAAGGGAGAAATCTTCGGCATCATCGGTTTTTCCGGAGCAGGAAAATCGACGCTGGTGCGGTGTATCAACCTTCTGGAACGTCCCACGGAGGGAAAGGTATTTTTCCGTGATACGAACCTCTGTGAAGTGAGCCCCAAGACACTGCGGGAGATCAGACAGAAGATGGGGATGATCTTTCAGCAGTTTAATCTGCTGGAGCAGCGGGATGTAAAGGGCAATATCTGTTATCCGCTGGAGATCGCCGGTGTAAAGTGGGCAGACAGAAAGAGACGGATTGATGAACTGCTGGAACTGGTAGATCTGACGGACAAGGCGGACGCCTGGCCTTCGCAGCTCTCCGGTGGGCAGAAGCAGCGTGTGGCTATCGCGAGAGCGCTGGCGACGGATCCGGAGGTATTGCTTTGCGATGAAGCGACCAGCGCGCTGGATCCGATCACCACGAGATCCATTCTCGAGTTGTTGAAACGGATCCATGAGAGCCGCGGCGTCACGATCGTCGTAATTACACATGAGATGCGGGTGGCACAGCAGATCTGTGACCGGATTGCCGTGATGAATCACGGTGAGGTGGCTGAGATCGGTGCAACGCGGGATATCTTTGCCAATCCCAGATCCGATACGGCGAAAAAGCTGATCCGTTCCGATCTGGGCGGTGAGAGAGGAGGCGGAGAACTGTGAGTCAGAGCATGATACAGCTTTTATGGACCGGGATTGTGGAAAGTCTCTATATGACACTGGTTTCCACGCTGATCGCGTATGTGATCGGGATCCCGCTTGGTGTGGCGGTCTACGTCACAGATGAGAATGGAATCTGCAGAAATCGGCTGGTCCATACGGTGACGGGAGTAGCGATCAATCTGGTGCGGTCGGTTCCGTTTCTGATCCTGTTGGTGGCAATCCTGCCGCTTACGAGACTGATCGCAGGAACAACGATCGGCTCGCGGGCCACGATTGTACCGCTGGTGGTCGCGGCGGCGCCTTATGTGGCGCGCATGGCAGAGTCTTCGCTCAAGGAGGTTGATGCCGGCGTGATCGAGGCGGCGCAGGCGATGGGGTCTTCTCCGCTGCAGATCATTTACAAGGTGCTGATCCCGGAGGCAAAGCCGTCGCTGCTGGTGGGTGCGACGATATCCATCGCGACGATCCTGGGATACTCCGCCATGGCGGGCTTCGTCGGGGGCGGCGGACTGGGTGCGATCGCCATTAATTATGGCTATTATCGTTACGACGGCGAGACGATGCTGATTACAGTGGCGCTGCTGGTTGCGATCGTGCAGCTCTTTCAGGAGGCCGGAGCGCGGCTGGTGAGGAAAATCGATAAAAGAATCCATGAATAAAGAATCGAGAAAGCAAAATAAAGGGAAAAGAGAGGAAAAAGGTTATGAAAAAAAGATGGTTGAGTGTATTGCTGGCAGGTACTTTGAGCGCGGCGCTTCTGGCAGGCTGCGGCACCGGTTCGACAGAGACGACTGCGGCGGAGGAAACGTCAGGAAATGCAGCTGCGGAGACAGTTGGAGCTGCGGAGGCGGGAGATACCAGTGCGGATGAAAACGCAGAGGAAACCGGAGCAGAGGGTACTGAGAGTGCTGAGACGGAGGTCACAGAAAACGGGGCTGCGGAAGGAGACGGTGAGCTTGAGCCGCTGGTTGTAGGGGCCAGCGTGACGCCGCACGCGGAGATTCTGAACTACATTGCCGATGATCTTGCTGAGGCGGGATATGAGCTGCAGGTCGTGGAGTATAATGATTACGTTCTCCCGAATACAGCTCTGGAAGACGGAGAACTGGACGCAAATTACTTCCAGCATCTGCCTTATCTGGAGAACTTTAATCAGGAGAAGGGAACCCATATCGTGAGCGCGGCAGCGGTGCATTTTGAACCGATGAGCATTTATGCGGGAAAGACAGCCAGTCTGGAGGAACTCGCAGAGGACGCGTCCGTGGCAGTGCCCAATGATACGACCAATGAGGCGCGGGCGCTGCTGCTTCTGGAAGCAAACGGACTGATCACGCTGAGTGAGAGCGCCGGTCTGCAGGCAACAGTACTTGATATTGTGGATAATCCGCTGAAGCTGAACATCACAGAACTGGAGGCCGCACAGATCCCGCGTGCGATCGCAGATGTGGACATCGCAGTCATCAATGGAAATTACGCGGCAGAGGCGGGACTGAGCGATCCCATCGCTACGGAGTCCGCGGAGTCCGAGGCCGCCGTCACCTATGCCAACATCATCGCGGTCCGCGAGGGTGAGGAAGACAGTGCGAAAACACAGGCGCTGGTTGAGGCAATCCTGACAGAGAAGGTGAGTAAATTTATCACGGATTATTATAATGGCGCTGTGCTGCCGGTGTTTTAGAGACAATTGTATTATTTTTTCTGAGCAACTGCTACAAGGGCATCTTGAAGAACCTTGGAAAAATTAATATGATTCTTTCCTCTGTAAGTATTGAGCCATGCGGGAATCGTAATATTTTTACGCATGAATTTCGAACCATATTTTTCAGCGTAGGTGTCTATATCTAAGACAAGAAGATTGACAAAGCTTCCTTCCGGGCAGGGGACAGCTTTATAATCACTGGGGGCGGGATAGGTATTCCCGTCCTCCATTTCGTCCAAAATCCAGCCGCTGGCGGCATCTGTACCCATCTCAATTGTTTCAGTCAGGTTCCGACCTTCTGTCATGCAGCCGGGCAGATCATCCCGATAGAAGTGAAGTCAGCGGATAATACCAAGGCGAAAAGTCTGAAAGTGTATATGGAAACCTATAAACCGGCATACGCGATCAAATTATCAACGAAAAATTTTGGTTTTGAGGATGGGAAAAAGACTGTGCCGCTGTATGCTGCGTTTTGCATATAAAACGGTTGCCGTTTCCTTTGTCGGACACAATGCGGATTTACAGGAATACGTTTATGGGTGGTAATAATGGAGAATCAGGAAAATCGAGAATCGGGCGGTCGGGGAAATCCATGACCGCCTTTTCATCTGCGCCATCAATATTTTTAATCCATAATTTTTCCATCAATCGAAATGGTAATTACCTGCCAGGGAATCATTTTGCCGCTTGCCTGCAGCGCTCTTTTAACCGCGTTTTCAATGCCGCCGCAGCAGGGAACTTCCATGCGGACGACAGTGATACTGCGGATCTCATTGCCGGAGATAATCGCGGCCAGTTTTTCGGCATAGTCTCCTTCATCCAGCTTCGGGCAGCCGATGAGAGTAATGCGCTTCTTGATAAAGTCACGGTGAAAATCTCCGTAGGCATAAGCGGTACAGTCGGCGGCTACGAGTAGGTCCGCGCCATCAAAATAAGGGGCATGGACAGGTACGAGCTTAATCTGTACCGGCCATTGGGAGAGATGACTTTTGACCGGACTTTCTGTGCCTGAATTGGCGTGATCCGAATCCTCTCGTTGAATGGATCTCGACTGGGTACCGGGACAGCCGCTGGAGAGAACCGAGGAACCTTCTTTCTTCTTTGCGGCCAGCACAGCCGACTCATCGTAGGCAGGGGCTTCTCTTTCTTCAAATGTGATGGCGCCTGCGGGGCAGGCGGGCAGGCAGTCTCCCAGTCCGTCACAATAATTCTCGCGGGTGAGCCGGGCCTTGCCGTTGATCATTTCAATGGCGCCCTCGAGGCAGGCAGCGGCACAGGCGCCGCAGCCGTTGCATTTATCTTCGTTAATTTTGATGATTTTACGGATCATAGTGGGAACTCCTTTCGTTCTCATGGTTGGTGTTGTCGGAATGAAGTCAGGAAAAGCAGATGTCATCCGTTTTCCGTGATGATTGACTTGCTGCCTGTATTATAATAGAATGAAGAAGATATGTCAGTTGCTTTTGCAACAAACCGGAGATCGAAAAGCAGTTTTTGCATTGCTGTTTGTGCCGGCAATCAAAGAGCGGAGGAATGGAGATTACTATGAAAAAATATATTCCTGTCCTGAAACGTACATCATTATTTCGCGGAGTAAGTGAGGCAGAGATCCTATCCATGCTGGAATGTCTGGGTGCAGCGCTTAAATCTTATCAAAAGGGCGAAACGTTGATCCGGCAGGGAGAGTATCTTTCTGATATCATGGTACTGGTGGAGGGAAAGATTCATATCCAACGGGATGACTACTGGGGAAACAGTAATCTTATCAATATCGTCGAAGTGGGAGAAATCTTCGGGGAAGCTTACGCTGCGCCGAACAGCGGGGCGATGGTGAATAACGTGATTGCCGCCGCGGACAGTTCCGTCATTTTCCTTAACGCGCAAAAGGTGATTACAACGTGTCCTTCTGCGTGCAAATTTCATTCCCTGGTCGTTCAGAACCTGATTTTTGCCATTTCGCAGAAGAACAGAAAGCTTATGCGGAAACTCTGTTATCTGTCAAACCGTACCACGAGGGAAAAATTAATGTCTTATCTGTCCGAAGAATCGGGACGTCAGAACAGCCTGACCTTTACGATCCCGTTTAACCGGCAGGAGCTTGCGGACTTTCTTTCCGTGAACCGGAGCGCGATGTCAAGGGAGCTTTGTAAGATGCGGGACGAGGGGTTGATCCGGTTTGAGAGGAATCGGTTTACGTTGATATAGCGGATTCATGATTTGGATAGACATGATCGGTCAGAAAATCATTTGGAAGCGCCGCTTCTCTGATTTGTTTTCTGAATTTATGTCGTGTTCCATTTTGATGATTGATAAGCCATATTATTTATGGTAAGATTTCTATAAATTGCAGTGTATTGTTTTTTATCCATAAAGGGGATTTTTATAGTAATAATTGGTTCCCATCATTTGGCAGAGTTGTGTTGAGAATGAAACATCAGAGAAAATATTAAGTGAGGCGAAGGAGGAATTTTATGAAACTTTCCCATTCATTTTTATGGGGCGGCGCGACAGCGGACTTCCAGTTTGACGGCGGGGTAAACGAGGGCGGACGCGGCCTTTCCACGCATGATTTTGAGACTGATGGCTCGGTGGAAAATCCGCGGTGCGTGACGTACCGCATGCCGGACGGTACGATCGGCCGGGCCCGCAGCAGCTTTTTTAATCCGGAGAGTCTGCCGGACGGAGCGGAGCCGTATCTGGATGAGAACAGCTATTATCCGAGCCACAAGGCGGTTGATTTCTATCACCACTGGAAAGAGGATCTGAAATTTCTGGGCGATATGGGGTGTAACGTATACCGGTTTTCGATCTGCTGGAGCCGGATATTCCCGACCGGGGATGAGGAGACGCCGAATGAGGCGGGACTGGCTTTTTATGATGAAGTGATCGATGAGATGATCCGTCTGGGCATGGAACCTCTGATCACGATTCATCACGATGAACTGCCCGTTTATCTGGCGGAGCATTATGACGGCTGGTCGAGCCGGCATACGATCGATTGCTATATGCGCTACTGCAAGGTCCTTTTTGAACGGTATGGGAAAAAATGCCGCTATTGGCTGACCTTCAACGAGATCAATGCAGTCCGCGGCTTTGTTGCCTGCGGTACCCACAAGTGCGATAATCAGACGCATTATAATGCGGTACACAACATGTTCCTCGCTTCTGCGAAGGCGGTGAAGCTGGGACATGAGATGATGCCGGGATCGATGTTTGGCACCATGTATGCGTCAAGCGCGATTTATCCGGCGACCTGTAAACCGGACGATGTGTTCCGCCATATGCAGCAGCGCAGAGAGAGCTATTTCTTTATTGATACGATGGCAAGGGGATATTATCCTTCTTATGCCGCGGACATTTTCCGCCGCCGCGGCGTAACGCTGCATAAGGAGCCGGGCGATGATGAGATCCTGCGGGAGGGTGCGCTGGACTTTGTGAGCTTCAGCTATTATCGCTCCAACGTGATTTCGACAGAGACAAAGGTGAATGTCATCAGCGGCGACCCGAATCCGTATCTGGAATCGACGCCCTGGGGATGGCCGGTGGATCCGGTCGGACTGCGTTATGTGCTGAATGAGTTCTATGACCGCTATCAAAAGCCGTTATTTATTGTGGAAAATGGTCTGGGCGCTGTGGATAAGATGGAGGAGGATGGAAGTATTCAGGATGACTATCGGATCAAATATCTGAGCGATCATCTGAAAGAAATGATGAAAGCGGTGGTCGAAGATGGAGTGGATCTGCTCGGCTATACGATGTGGGCGCCGATCGATCTGGTATCCTTAAGCACCGGAGAGATGAAGAAGCGCTACGGCTGGGTCTATGTGGATATGGACGATAAAGGAAACGGGACGCTGAAGCGGACAAAGAAGAAATCTTATGACTGGATGTCAGAGGTGATTGCTACGAACGGCGAGAGCCTGTGGAAGGAATAAGGAGAGAAAACGTATAGAGAAAGTGTGAAGAATATTGCGGCTGGAAGAACGGATCAATCGTAATTATGATCGATTGACCGCAAATGACAGAGAGATTGCCAATTCCATTTTTCGGGATAAGCAGCTGGTAAGAACGATGAACAGTACACAGCTTTCCGAATATCTGCATATTTCAAGGACGACATTTGTTCGTTTCATGAAAAAATTAGACATTCATACGTTTGCTGAGTTTAAATTGCTGTTGACACCGGAGGAAAGTAAACAAGCAGAAACGATTTTCAATATGAATGAGATCGCGGAGAGCTATCATCACATGATTGATGAGCTCCGGGAGCATGATTATGATCCGATCTGTCGGTTGATTGCGCGAGCAGAGACGATATATTTGTATGGTTCCGGAAATGAGCAGAAGGCAATCGCGGAAGAACTGAAACGGATATTTTTGATTTTTGGAAAGTATTGTGTTGATCTGTTTGACGCGGGGGAAGTGGAGTTTGCCAGAAGCCGGTTTAAAAAGGACGATCTTTTTCTGGCGATCTCTTTGTCCGGTGAGAGCAGGGACGCACTGCAGGTCATGCAATGTGTCCAGACGGCGGAAATACAGACGGCGTCACTTACCCGGTGGGCGAATAATTCGTTAGCGGTCATGTGTCAGGAAAACCTTTATGTGGGGACAAAAACGGTTCATCCCAAAGAGGGAGAAAGTTATGAAATGGTAGCTTCTTTTTATATTCTTTTGGATATCCTGACGGTCAGATATCTGGAATACAGGCAGAAGCTGAGAGGAGAAGACAATGGCGAGAGTGGAAGAAATCCTCAATGCCCATTATGATTCGTTTAATGAGAATGAAAAATATATTTGCCATTATCTGACCGGACACTATCAGGACTGCGCGAAGGACAGCATTGCTGTTTTTTCAAAGAAGTGTAATGTATCTCAGACCATGCTGGTTCGTTTTGCGAAAAAAACAGGGATGGCCGGATATGGTGAGCTGAAGGCAAGGATCCGCATGGAGCTGGAAGGCGGAGACGTGTCGTGCCAGGGATTGATGGAAAGAGTTACGCAGAGTTATCATAAGATGTTAGACGATATGATGAAGAAGGACTTTGCGAATGTTTTTGAGCTGATTAAGAATGCGAATCAGGTATTTATCTATGGAAGCGGTTCCTCCCAGGCGAGAGTTGCCAGTGAAATGAAACGTATTTTTCTTCCGGTAAAAGGAATGACGTATGTTCACGGACATGATATGGTTCAGGCACTTCAACGGATCGCTCATCCGGAAGATCTGGTTATTATCATTTCTCTTTCGGGAGAATCAGACGTAGTGGTAGATCTTGCAAAAATGCTGCGAGTGAATCATGTGCCTATGGTGTCCATAACAAGACTGAAAAATAATACGCTGGCTTCTATCGCTGCGGAAAATCTCTATATTCATTCCGTGCAGATGAGTGTGGGAAATGAGATGGAATATGAGATATCGACGCCATATTTTATATTAATTGAATTTTTATATTTATCCTATTGCAATTTTCTGGCGGAGAAACGATAATGTTTCTTTAAACAAGAAGTGCACAAAAATTTAAAAACTGAATATTTGCACCAAAAGCGTACAAAAAACATAAGAAGAGTCATTCTATTGAAGGGCTTTTCTTTTTTTGTTAGGATAATGTCAGTTGAAGAACAGGGAAGCTCTTGATAAAGAGCCGGAAATGGAGACAGGAATGACCGAGGTGATTTATTTTGACATAGACGGGACACTCAGGGATGAAAAGCAGGGACTCCCCGACAGTGTCTGCAGGGCGATTACAAAATGCAGAGAAAAAGGAATCTTAATTGTTATCTGTACTGGCCGTAATGAGGAAAGTATTCAGGAGGATGTGAAAGCTCTGAATGCTGACGGAGTGATATCCGGTGATGGGTGCGGAGTCCGATGGAAACAAAAAGTACTGAAGCATATTGCGTTTTCCATTGAGATTGTGCAGGAAATTTTAGAAGAAGTAAAAGGGAGCGGTTCCGGAGCTTCTTTCGAATCCGACAATTCGATTTATATGAATGCAGAAGCAGCCCTGTTTTATAAAGAAGATTTCGAAAAGAAAATCTGCGGAGATCAGGGAGCGGAAAAACGGAAAGAGGAGAATCGGATATTCTATGAAAATAATATTTCCCAGTTGTGGAAAGAGATTGGCAAGGTTCACAAAGTATGTCTGATTGGCGACGGGCCATTCATAGAAGCAATAAAAAATAAATTTAATGGGGTGGTTGAAATCAGCCAGATCAGAGAATGGAACCATCGGATGTATCTGGAAATGCTCCCTCCCGGAAGCGGAAAAGGAAGAGCGGTGAAATTTCTGAATGAATATTTAAATATCCGAAAGGAGAACAGCATGAGCTTCGGGGATGGTGAAAATGATGTCGGGATGCTTCTGGAATCCGGGATTGGGATCGCTGTGAAAGGATGCAGTGAAAAACTTCTGAGATATGCGGATTCGGTCTGCGGTTCTCCTGCGGAGGATGGGATATACCGGGAACTGATTCAAAGAAAAATCATAGATGAGGACATAGAAAGAACTGTCAAAAAATCAGAAAAAGAAAAGAGGTATGGAAATGGAAAGACATTGGTGGCAAAAAGAGGTGATCTATCAGATTTATCCGAAAAGCTTTTATGACAGCAATCATGATGGGATTGGGGATATCAGGGGAATCACAGAGAAACTCCCTTATCTGGAAAATCTGGGGGTAACCATGCTGTGGATCTGTCCGGTTTATCAATCGCCCATGGATGATAATGGTTATGATGTGTCGGATTATCGGGCGCTGGCACCGGAATTTGGCTCCCTTAGAGATCTGGATGAGTTGATCGGAGAGGCAAAAAGGAGAGGGATCAAGATCATCATGGATCTTGTGATTAATCATAGCTCGGATGAACACGAGTGGTTTCAGAAAGCAATTTCGGAGCCGGACAGTAAATATCATGATTACTATATATTTAAAGAAGGGAAAAAAGAACCGAATAACTGGAGATCTGTTTTTGGCGGAAGCGTGTGGGAGAAGGTGCCCGGGAGGGATGAGTATTATTACCATACTTTTGGCAAGAAACAGCCGGATCTGAACTGGGAAAACAGGGAACTTCGGGAAGAACTTTATGATATGGTAAACTGGTGGCTGGATAAGGGGATTGCCGGATTCCGTATCGATGCGATTTCCTATATTAAAAAGGATCTTACGTGGAAAGACCGGGAACCGGATGGAGCAGATGGTCTGGCGAAATGCAGTAAAGCGTCAAGAAACCAACTCGGAATCGAAGTGTTTTTAAAGGAGCTGAAAGAAAAAACATTTGACCGCCATCCCTGCGTAACGGTTGCCGAAGCAGCGGGAGTCCCTTATGAAAAGATGGGGGAATTTATCGGGGATCAGGGATTTTTCGATATGATTTTTGATTTCCGGTACGCAGATCTGGATATCGCATCCGGTAATGAATGGTTTCACCGTATCTCCTGGACGGTAAAAGATTTGAAAGATAAAATGATGAAGAGCCAGAGTGTGATGCAGGAATATGGCTGGGCTGCCAATTTTATTGAGAATCATGATCAGCCCAGAGCCGCGTCGAAATATCTTGGGAGTGATCAGAATGATGCAAATGCGGTGAAAATGCTCGGCGCCATGTATTTCTTCCTGAGAGGAGTGCCGTTTGTGTATCAGGGACAGGAATTGGGAATGGTGAATTTTCAGAGAAAGAGTATGGAGGAGTTTGACGATATTTCCAGTATCGGTCAGTATCAACGTTCGCTGGAGGAGGGATTTTCAGAAGAAGCGGCGTTAAACATTGTAAATTTACGAAGCCGGGATAATTCCCGCACACCTTTTCCGTGGAATGATGAAAAGTACGGTGGATTCTCAGAAACAAAGCCGTGGATTGGCATGACAGAAGAATATCCGGCAATAAACGCAGCTGCGCAGATAGAAAAAGAGGGAAGTGTCCTTGAGTTTTACAAGGAGATGATTGCTTTCCGACAGAACGGACCTTATCATGATACACTTGTTTATGGGGATATCGAACCATTAGAGATCTGTGATCATGTGATCGCATATCGCAGATACCGGGAAAAGGAAGCCATCCTTTGTCTGTTTAATTTTGCCAATGATGAGGCGTTGATCCGTCTCGAAGAGGGAGAACATATTCCGGTATGGGGAAATTTGAGCGGAACAGAGATCAAGGGAAATGAAATCAGGCTTCAGCCCTATCAGGCACTGTTGATAAATGAAAGAACAGAAAATAAAAAACCAGAAAAATAAAAACGGGGAGGGTTAGTAAAATGGCAGATCATAATTACAGGCAGACAGCAGCGTCCATCATAGAAGTGGTAGGGGCAGACAACATCCTGTCCGCAACACATTGCGCGACCAGGCTTCGCTTGATTGTAAAAGATCGAAATGCAATTGATGAGAAAAAACTGGAAACGATTCCGCTGGTAAAAGGGACATTCTTTAACGCGGGCCAATATCAGATTATTCTTGGCACAGGGATTGTCAATAAGGTTTATGCCGAGATGGAAACCATGGGACTTAAGACTGTTTCTAAACAGGAGCAGGATGAACTTATAAAGAATCAGCAGAAGGGTGTCAAACGCCTGATGCGTATGTTGGGAGATATTTTCATCCCGATCATACCGGTGATAGCGGCAACCGGACTGTTTCTCGGATTGAAAGGCTGCGTTTTCAATGATAATGTTTTAGGGTTGTTTGGTGCGTCGACGACGATGATACCGGATTATGTCGTGACGCTTGTCAACGTACTGACGGAGACAGCATTTGCGTTTTTGCCGGCCATCATCTGCTGGTCTGCGTTTAAAGTCTTTGGCGGGACTCCGGTAATTGGTATTGTGCTGGGGCTGATGTTGGTTTCGCCGTCCCTGCCCAATGCTTATTCAGTGGCAGATCCAACGAGTGGAGTAAATGCGGTAATGGCATTTGGCGTCATACCGATTGTGGGATGTCAGGGAAGTGTATTAACCGCCATATTGACGGCATTGATCGGAGCTAATCTTGAGCGAAAGCTCAGAGCGGTGATGCCAAATGCTCTTGACCTGATTATGACTCCGTTTGTTGTCATGCTGGTAACGTTTCTCGTTGTCATTCTGGGAATCGGGCCAATCATGCACACAATTGAACTGGGGATTGTAGATATCGTGGAATTTCTGGTAAACCTGCCGTTAGGAATCGGAGGATTTCTGATCGGAGCGACTTATCCGCTGCTTGTGATTACGGGTCTTCATCATACCTATACGATGATCGAAACGTCACTGTTAGCGAATACGGGATTCAATCCGGTGATTACTCTCTGTGCGATGTATGGTTTTGCAAATGTTGGGACATGTCTGGCGTTCTTTGTCAAAGCAAAAAAGGAAAGCGTAAGGCAGACCAGCATCGGTGCCATGCTTTCTCAGCTTTTTGGTATCAGCGAACCGGTACTGTTCGGA
This sequence comes from Clostridiales bacterium, assembly GCA_020860565.1. GTDB lineage: Bacteria > Bacillota > Clostridia > Lachnospirales > Lachnospiraceae > Brotaphodocola. Next base: position 80,586 of record JAJBUA010000028.1, on the reverse strand, counting down.
ATCCAGCTCAGATATAATTTAAGACCGTTGATGATTATGCTGTTTACATCCGGTCTGGGCGCGGCGATTTTATCTCTGCTGTCGATTCAGTCCAACTCCTATGGACTGGCGGTATTGCCTTCTTACCTGATGTACATATACGAATGGAGGCAGCTGATCGTGTACTTTATGGTATCCGTGTTTTCTGTGGGTTTATGCTTTGTTTTAACCTGCCTGTTTGGTATACCGAAGGAAGTGCTGGTTCCGGACGGTGGAACCCCGGAAAATGATTCTCATGAAATCGATTCCCTCATGGGAGAAAATCAGAAAAATGATAACAGGAGGACTGATAGCAAAGAACTGGAGATCACATCTCCGGTAAACGGGAAAATTATTCCGTTGGAAAAGGTTAATGATCCAACATTTTCAAAGAAAGTCCTCGGAGATGGCTTCGCTGTCATTCCATCCGATGGCAGGATAAAAGCTCCTGTGGATGGCAGGATTGAAGCCGCTTATGAGACGGGACATGCCATAGGTATCGTAACCGGAGAGGGAAATGAAATCCTGATTCATATTGGAATTGATACGGTGGAGATGCAGGGACAGGGGTTTGAACTGCTGGTAAAGCAGGGGCAGACAATCCGGCGAGGGGAATCCATCGCTAAAGTAAATCTTGAGACCGTGAGAAACGCGGGCAAGGATAATACGGTTATTGTAGTATTTACATCGGGAGAATCTGCAGATAATATAAAGACAGAGACGGTTGTGTCTGCGGCGACAGAGACCGTTTGTATTATGAAGGGTAATCGGACGGAAATGGAAACGTAAGGAGAAAGGGAGAAGCCTGGTTATTGCTTACGTGCGGTCGTGAGCAATGACAGGCGGCAAACCCGGATTGAGGAGTTTTGGGACATGAATGCGCTGAAAAAAGATCTCATGAAACTGGTTGGTCAGGTGGAAAGCAATGCAAAAAAAGACGGGAGATTCCGGCAGGAATTTCATTTGATGCCGCCGATAGGCTGGCTCAATGATCCGAATGGACTTTGTCAACTGAGGGGTATTTACCATGCGTTTTTTCAGTATTCTCCGTTTGATGTCAACAGCGGGCTTAAAATGTGGGGGCATTACACGAGCAGAGACATGATCGAGTGGCAGTATGAGGGCGTGGCCATTTATCCGGATCAGCTCTTTGACTGCCATGGAATCTATTCCGGCTGTGCTTTGGTTGAGAATGACGAAATGTATTTCTATTATACGGGAAATGTCTGGCTGGAAGACGGGGAAAACTATGATTATGTCCTTTCAGGAAGAGAGGCGAATACGGTTCTGGTCAAAAGCCCGGACGGGGTACATTTTGGCAGGAAAAAACTGTTGATGAGAAACAGCGATTATCCCGCGAACCTCACGTTGCATGTGCGTGATCCTAAGGTATGGAAGGACAATGGAACCTATTATATGCTTCAGGGAGCGCGGACGAAAGAGGACAGAGGAGAGGCGCTTCTGTTCCATTCAGAGGATAAGGTAAAATGGAAATTTGATCAGGAGATTCAGACAGACGACAAATTTGGTTATATGTGGGAATGTCCGGATTATTTTACCGTTGGTGGAAAGAAGGTTTTGTCCGTATCGGTACAGGGCCTTACCGGGAAACCGTGGGACGAGGGAAATATTTATCAGTCAGGATATTTTATGGTTGACGGGAGCATTTACGATGATTACTGTTTGTCCGGGTATCGGCTGTGGGATTACGGGTTTGATTATTATGCTCCCCAAAGCTTTGAAACAGAAGATGGCAGAAGAATCCTGATCGCATGGATGGGGATGCCGGATTGCGAGGAGTATACAAACCGGACGATTGAGGAAGGATGGCAACATTGTTTTACATTCCCCAGAGAAATATTTGTGGCAGAGGGGAAAATCCGACAGAGACCGGTAAGAGAACTGGAAAAAAGACGATGTCTGGTCAGAGAGGCGCGGAATCATCTTTTGACAGAAAATGGCCGGATCTATGAAGTAGATATTAAAGATATTCAGGACAATCGCTTCCGGGTGACCTTTTCGGAAGGCCTGATACTGGAGTATACGGATCATCGTTTTGTAATGAGATTTCCTGACAGGGAGACGGAGCATATCTCCGGGGGACGCAGGAGAAGGTGCGCGGAGATTGAAAGCGTGAGCAATATTAAGATTTTGGCGGATGTGTCGTCGGTCGAAGTATTTGTAAATGATGGAGAAGTGGTGTTCAGCACAAGATATTATCCGGAGCATTATAAAATTGATATAGAGGCAGAAGGGGCGGATATCCGGATGTATTCTTTGTCGCAGGAGAAGACGGAGCGGTGAGGCGATAAGGTTTTACTAAATAAATTTATAAAAATAAAGGGAAGCCCACTCGTGACTTCCCTTATTTGAGTGCAATATCTCGTATCGTTGTTTACGAGTCTTCTTCTGATGTGGCAAACATATCATCCAGAATCCGCAGCCCCGTACTCGTGCGGAAGATCCGATCTCGAGCGGCCAGGATCGCGCTGCGGGGAGAAGAATCCTCATAAAGATTAACAAGAAAATCTGCTTCCACCAGGATCTGATAGTCCATTCCCTCAATTCGGGTATAGGTATGGTGATGTCCGATCAGATACTGGATGCGGTTGATTTCCTCATCGGAATATCCGCCAAGAGCGCGAAGAACTTTCTCTGCTTCGGCTGGACCCTCGATCTCCTGATAGCGTCCCGAACCCGATCCGTATTTCTTTTCACTGATGTGGATTCCGATATCGTGCAGGATAGCGGCGGCCTCCAGAATCCGCTGCGTCTGCTCATCGAGCCCTTCCAGCACGCCGATGGTCGCTGCCAGGTCGTGAACTTTTACGAAATGTTGGATGCGCCGCGCGTCTCCGCAGTCATAGTGAATCATTGCTGTCATTAATCTTGCTGTCTGTATATCCATATGAGATCTCCCTTAAAAGACTTTTGTATATCGGTGAAAGTTGTTGCTTCGCAGATCAGTATATCATGATTCGAATGAATGATACAAGCGTAAATCAGATACGGTATTTTAATCGTTTGATCTATGACAGCATCTTCTGATTTAAATGAAGAGGAAGATCAGCCCCAATCCTGCCAGCACCATACAATAAGGCACGGTCAGCAGCATGGAGCGCATCGGGTTTACTTTTTTGTGCAGCAGGGAAGACACCAGCCCGGCGATTACGAATGTGTTCAAATCCGCAGGCGGAAGTCCCTGTCCGGCGGCGGCCAGATGTGCGCTGGCAACTGCCGCATGGATATCGCTGACGCCAATCGCCGTCCATGCCGATCCCAGAATCGGCAGCAGGGTTGTCTGTGTCGTACTCTGTGCGCCCATCAGCATACCGCCCAGCAAAAGAGAGATTGAGCCGCCAAATTTCAGCGCAAGAGCGCTCAGACCGGACGCCCAGGCGGCAATCGCCTCCATCTGTCCGCCCGCGCGGAAAGCACCCAGGAAGAATCCGGCAAAAATCTGAATGATGACACTGGCCCGGATATTGTAGAGCGAGTTTTTTATCAGAGTTCCGGAATCTGTGCGCAATTCTTTCGAGCAGAGAAAAGCGGCAATAATTGCCACAATCAGCGATAAAACGATATTGTTTGTGATTTTTCCGAAAACCGGTACCGTGTTTATCATGGCATATAAATTGGTATCGCCTGCCGGGATCGCTTTGAGCAGGCTGCCGGTCACGTCGAATTTGATCGCCGGTATGCTGTTGAGGGCGACTAACAGAATCAGGATCAGGAGCGGAATCAACCGTGACCATTCCCGCTTCAGGATAGTAAACGGACTCTCTTTGGGAATGAGATGCTGAGGCATCTGGTACTTCTTTCCGATATAAACCTTACACACGAAGGTACTGACCAGCACGATCGCGATCGCGACCGTCACGTAGCTGATCTGAAGTACCTGATCCGTTGGGATATCCATAATCGAACAGGCCACATTGACTGCGTTTGAGATAAGAGGCATGATAGCGCCGAGCGATCCGCCGGTTACAATAATAGCACAGATCAGATCCGGATCCAGTCCCATATCGTCCAGAGCGGGGACAACCAGAAGACCGATTACTGCACCGACCGCCGCTACTGTGCCAACCAGAGAACCGCCCAGATACATGGCAATCAGGATTGCCAGCACCAGACCCTGCGGGGTGTGTCCGAATATTGCGCGCAGCGTATTCAATACGGTATCCATCGCGCCGGATTTAACCTGCAGCGCCGAGAAAACAGAGCCAAAGATCACGATGAATATAATATAAGCCACCTGATCCAGACCTTTCAGCCATGCGCTTCCCCAGACAGCCGGTTGATATACGCCGCCTAAGAGCATGGCTAAAATACCGGAGCCGACAAACGCTGCGACAAGATTTCCTCCGATGACCGGGATCCTTTTTACCGCGCTTACAAGCATTAAAAATAAGATCGGAATAATTACAATTAACATATAGATTCCCTCCCTGACTCCTCTTTTGTGATCCGTGTATCAGAACTTTTTATCTGCGTGTGAGAAATACCGGCGACGACCAGGCTGCGTTGCCGTTTGCCTGTGTTACTTTCACCCAATAGGCATGCTCGCCCACAGCGTCAGGCAATACCAGCTCGCATTGTGTCTGACAGGACGCAAGATAATCTTTCTCACAGATGTCGGCATTATCAAGGGCAAACTCTGCCTTCAGGTTCAGTCCGCCCATTTCCTGTGTGACGGTTTCCCCTGCCAGCAGCCGGGTAAACGGAACCTCAGCCGCGCCCCGCAGGCTGGAAAATCTCAGTATGGTTTCTTCGTTTCCGTCGATATCCAAAATCAGTCCGTCATAGTCTCCGGAAGTAGAGGAAGTCCATTTTACATAGCGGTCAGAGCAGATCAGGATTCCCTGATCGATCCGGTCAAAGGCGTAGGTCTTTGCGCCGCGGATACACCCCTGATCTACATAGAGCATACCATCCCATTTCGCTGATTTTCCGCGTCCGCGGTAAACGACGCCGCTCCAGCGCACGCGGATCCGCTTTTTACTTTTGGCAAGCAGATCCCGATGGATGATGGGCTTTTCCCAGTCAAATACATCAATACTTTCGATCGGGCTGATGCCAGCCGCCAGAAGATGTAAGGTCTGAGTTCCCTCGACTTCTGCTTCCTGTCCCATTTCCATGCCGTTGATATCCAGCTTCAGGAAAATCCGGTCAAACGTTGACGCGTAACAGCGCCGGGCGCGGATCGCGTCCCAGACTGCCTGTTTTGTCAGATTCTCTGCAAATACACCGGTAAAACCGCTGCGTACATCAAACGCACCGGAAGCGGATTTCCCATGACCGCTGAGCGCGTAGGAAAGGCCGGGGCGGCAGGTATGATCGTCACTGGCCGCGATAAAACCGACCTTCATCCGTTTTTTCATCGCGTCCATGGCAAACCATTCAAAGGTGCCATGATGGGAATGAATCTCAATTACCGACGAAAATTCAGGATTCCAATGATCCAGGTTCGCGTAACGACCGCCGATATGAGGAATTAAAATTACGTCTTTTCGGTCTTTTAGCCATTCGTGAAGCTCGGAAACCGGATTTGCGTTGTATTCGTTGGATACTTCGGTCGCAGTCCAGTTGCTGCTTGGATAATAATGTTCCGTATCTCCGAGGAAAAACACATTATGGTCGCCGCCCTGAGGAGTAGTTCCTGACCATTCATACCCCAGAAAAGCGAGAAATTTGCCTTCTTCGGTATATTCTTTTGACTTTTTCCGCACGTTCTGCCAGGTTTCTTCCGAAATTTCAAAATCATTGCCCTGCCAGCCGGTAAAGCTGATCGCAGCCTTATCGCGCGCAAAGGTATAATAATCGTCCAGATAGCCGGTGCCCACAGTTTCCCGGGTCTGTCCGTGCATATCGCCCCAGAATAATGTTTTCTCACATGCTGGCTCTGCCAGAGAAGCGTTGCTGTATGCGTGGAATCCGTTTGCCTCATCGGTAAGCTCCAGATGCCAGAACCCCTCACCGTTCATATGACAGCCGTCGATCCGTACCGCGCCGCCATCTTCCTTTTTAAATGTCACGGTTTTCGGGAAACCGCTTCCGGGCAGTTGCGGAAGGGTTAACTTTACGGTACCGTTATATTTGTCCGTGGGATTACCGAATTCGTCCAGCGCGCGTACCGTAACGCTGAATTCTTCGCCGCAGTGGACGGAACCAGGTACAATCGCCTGAATTTCATGCGGATAACCGGGCACCACCCGTATTTTCAGGCGCTGCGGCATTTCTTCATAGCGGTAGGTTCCGCAGGGGTCCAGAAAGAATCGAAACTCGTGTTCCCGCTCGCAGAAGGACTGGGCCCGCATCCCCAGGCTGCCGTGGCTTCGATCTCCCATAACGATAGTGACGATATCGCCTTTTTTGATGTAGCCGCCTGTTATATCCATACAGATGCTGTTGCCGAACGAACGTTGAAATTTGGCGTAGCGTGCCTTAATTACGCAGCTTCCTGTCGTGGATACCGTGGTATAGCCCGGCTCGCCGGGTTCATCAAACTGGGGAGAGTCCCAGTCACTGACGCTTTTCCATGCGAGTACAAGCGAACCGCCATCATCGATTCCGTACTCTCCGGCAGTGAAGGTGAATGTCCAGGTGGAAAATTCACCGGCTGTTACATCACAGGTCGGCGTCATCTCGACAGTTCCCATGTATTTCTGATTTTTTCTCATATTGTTTTCCCTTCCTTTTCCTTTCCTGTCATGTTATGATAATGTTAAACGTGTTGAAATACCAGAATCCCCTGTTGTCACCCAAAAGGAGAATTTCACAATGAATCTGGAAACCCTGTATGCTTTTCAGAAAACCGCCCGTCTCGGCCATCTCACCGAAGCAGCGGTACAGCTTAATATTTCTCAGCCGGCCCTCTCCCGCAGTATTCACACCCTGGAAAAAGAGATCGGCGCACCGCTGTTTGACCGGATCGGCAACCGGATTATCCTGAATGAGAACGGCCGTGTGTTGCTGGAAACGGTAAATAAGATGCTGTCCGATTATGAACAGACGGTAGAATATATCCGCGAGCAGAACCATATGGAAAATAACAGCATCCGGCTTTGTATCACTTCGGCAGGAGTTCATGTCCCGGAATTAATTCGCGGCTTTAAACAGAATTTTCCGGATACGATTTTTTATATCTGTTCCGATCTGAAAGAATTCTCGCGGGAATATCACTTCATGATTGGCTGTACCATTGGAAAAGCTCTTCCGGAAGGGGCGATCCCTCTGGCTGAGGAACCTCTCTATTTTTCTGTCAGCCCGGACAGCCCGTTTGCGAAGAAAACATCCATCAGGCTGGCTGATGCCAGAGACTGTAATTTCCTTTTTACAGCCAGATCCAACAGTATGTACGATATTCAGCTCTATTATTGCCGTAAGGCCGGTTTTGAGCCGGATATCCGTATGATTTCAGAAAAGACCAATATCATTGAGTCACTGGTTCATATCGATGAGGGCGTCTGCCTTTTCCCCAAACTGAGTCTGCGCGATGAGGATCTGTACTGCGTCCAGATTCCTGTCTCGGATATGGATTGTCGTCGGCTTATTTATATCCAGCCGAATCGCAGTGTATATCAGACGGAACTTGCCAGGGAATTTGAACATTTTTGTATTCGCTTTTTTCGCAGTAAAATCTAAACAGGCGATGAGACCTGGACCTCATCGCCTGTATCACCGCTTCACCGTTTTATAGTCTTAAAGTATTTTAGCCTGATTTGACAGAAATGTAAAATGCAAAAATTGTTGGCAGTATATCATTTTTGTTATGAGCGATCCGGGAGTCTGGTTCCCTGTATGGATCGCATCCGGTCAGGATGTCCGGGGACAGGAAGCAGGAGTAAATCTCGCGAAATGCTTGAATTCAAAGCCGTTTGATAGTACAATGATACTATCTGACGATATTTGAGCAGGAGAGTTGAGCGTTGATCAAATATCTCAACAAATCAACACCATCAAGGAGGGTTACAACATGGTTAACTGGAATAATCTGGACACGCTTGCGTCCTATGAGGAACTTAAGCAGGCAAAGCGTGTCAATCTCGTGGAGGCGATGTCCGGAGAGAGCGGCGCGGAGCGGGTAAAGAAGTACAGCGTACCGATGGCTGAAGGGCTGGTTTATAATTATGCCGCGAAGCAGGTAGATGACGGGATTCTGGCGGATCTGGTAAAGCTGGCTGAAGAGGCGCAGCTGGCGGAGAAATTTGAGGTTCTTTATAACGGGGAAATGGTTAATACCGGTGAGAAGCGTCTCGTGCTGCATCACATGACGCGCGGACAGCTGGGCGAGCCGGTTGAGGCGGACGGCGTGGATAAGCGCACATTCTATACGACGCAGCAGCAGAAGATCGCGGAGTTTGCCAATAAGGTTCACGCAGGCGAGATTACCAACGCGGCGGGTGAGAAATTTACAACCGTTGTCCAGATCGGGATTGGGGGAAGCGATCTGGGACCGCGCGCGATCTATCTGGCTCTGGAGAACTGGGCAAAGAAGCACGATACACTTAAGATGGAAGCAAAGTTTATCAGCAATGTCGATCCGGATGATGCGGCTGCAGTTCTGAATTCGATTGATGTGGCGCATTCGATTTTCGTACTGGTATCCAAGTCCGGCACCACGCTGGAAACTCTGACCAATGAGTCGTTTGTCAAGGACGCTCTGAAGAATGCGGGTCTGGACGCGTCGAAGCACATGATCGCGGTTACGAGCGAGACTTCTCCGCTGGCGAAGAGCGCGGATTATCTGGCGGCATTCTTTATGGATGATTATATCGGCGGACGTTATTCCTCAAGCTCCGCGGTAGGCGGCGCAGTGCTGTCGCTGGCGTTCGGACCGGAGGTATTTGCGGCGTTCCTCGACGGTATGGCTGAGGAGGATAAGCTGTGCAAGAATAAAAATGTGCTGGAGAATCCTTCTATGCTGGACGCGCTGATCGGCGTCTATGAGCGCAATGTGCTGGGATATCTGTGTACCGCAGTCCTGCCGTATTCGCAGGCACTCAGCCGCTTCCCGGCTCATTTACAGCAGCTGGATATGGAATCCAACGGCAAGAGTGTGAACCGTTTTGGCGAGAGAGTCAGCTACGAGACCGGTCCGGTGATCTTCGGCGAGCCGGGGACGAACGGACAGCATTCTTTCTATCAGCTCCTGCATCAGGGAACCTCGATTGTACCGCTGCAGTTCATCGGATACCGCAATAACCAGATGGAGACAGACGTTGTGATTCAGGGCAGCACGAGCCAGCAGAAGCTGTGCGCGAATGTGGCGGCCCAGATCGTAGCGTTTGCCTGCGGCAAAGAAGATGAGAACCGCAATAAAAACTTCGAAGGCGGGCGTCCTTCCAGCATCATCATCGGCGATCAGGTCAATCCGCGGACAGTCGGCGCACTGCTGGCTCACTTTGAGAATAAGGTGATGTTCCAGGGATTTGTCTGGAATGTCAACAGCTTCGATCAGGAAGGCGTACAGCTGGGCAAGCTGCTCGCGAAGCGTGTGCTTGCGCATGATACGGACGGAGCGCTGAAGGAGTACAGTGATCTGCTGAATATTTAAAGGGCAGTCTTTTGAAAAGCAATCCGGAGAAAGTTCCGGAAAATGAGTGATCGAAAAACAGGGTCGCCGGATAAAACCGACGGCCCTGAAGTTGTCTTTTTTAAGTGTATTCGGTAGGTCCTTTTGGTTGCGTCTGATTCAGAAGTGTACGCACATAAAACGCGATTTGCAGAGAAAGGCATTCCTCCGGATTTTTCAGATCAATTCCGAGAAGATTTCTGATTTGCTCCAGCCGGTAAGACATGGTATTGCGGTGAATAAAGAGCTCTTTCGCCGTTCTGGAGGCATTACAGCCGCAAAGAAGGTAAGCCTGAAGTGCGGTCAGAAGTTCGGTGTGATTTTCAAGATCGTATCGTTCTAGGCATTCCAGGTATTCCGCATAGATCTCATGGAGCTCACGATAGGTAAAATGATTCATGAGTTTATGATAGATGCGATCCTGAAAATAGGAAAAGCAATGGTTTTCCGGGTGTAGTTTCGGACCGGTTTCAAGCGCCTGCCGGGCCTGCTGATAGGCGGTGTGGATTGTCATGGCTCCGCTGCTGTCCGAACTGATGCCTGCACGGGAAGAAAATCCGTTACTGGTAAGAAGCTGAGACAGGTTTTCTGCTGTTTCCAGGCCGCGGGTCATATAGTCCGTGTGAGATAACCGGTTTTCGGTGAATAAAAATAATATAAGCTGGTTCTCATAAAATGTGTATTGATAATTATCCCAGTATTTTTTCAGATGGGGTTTTACAAGTTCCATAATCCTGTGTTCGGCAGGGCGTTGACGCACAAAGGGGAGATGCTCGTAATTTCCAAGACTGAAAAGGATACATATGCGGCTGGTTCTGTAATCAAAATGGTTTCTCATGCACAAAGTTTCTGTTTCCTGAACCGAATCCGGTTCTCCGGAGAGAAGCTTCTGGAAAAAAATCTCTTTATTGGAGAGCCTGTTGTTTTTGACATATATCGATTGATTCAAAATTCCAATACTGAGGATCGAGGGAAGGTTTGTAAGAAATGTATACAGGCTATAGTTATCCCTGAACGATATATGTGCGAGAATCAGAAATCCCAACAGTTGTCCCTGGTTTGTAATAGACAGGATCTGAAAGTCCTGAGTGCTGGAACCATTAGTGACCTGGTGTGTATTTAATGGAAACGGGTGATCTATGTAGCTCTTTTTCAGATATTGGATATCGGTATCAGAAAAGAGGGTATAGGTATCCCTGTCGGAAAGAAAAGGATACAGATTATCGTCCCGGAGAGAGTAATCAATAATCTCATAAGAGGGGGTTGTCAGATAAACGCTGCACTGGAAAATATTGCTGATAATATCCAACGCCCGGGTCATTGATTTTTCCTTTAAGATGCAATCGCTGATATTCTGGTAGGCCAGAATCCGTTTTCCTGCTTCGTCCATTTCTTCATCAAAAAGTCTGCGGTAGATCAGGTTGGTGACTTGTTCCAGATTACAGGAAAAAGGGATACCAATGACAGGAAAATGTAATTGTTCAGCCTGAAAAATCATTTCCGGCGAGAGTTTGTCCAGGTAACGGTTCATCTTGATTGCGAAGCCGGCACAGTTCTTCTGATGAAGCTGGTGGATAATGTCCCTGGATAATTCCGATTGAGATAGGAGATAGCCGGTAGACAGAACAAGGGTGCCTTCGGAGAGCCAGGGAACGGTATTAGGATTGTCAATGATATTGACGCCGGAAATCGTTTGTTTAAAAGGGCCTTCTCCGACAAGGAGAGAAAACCCGGGCAGAGAAGTCTGATTCAGCAGCCAGTCAATAGTTAAAGCCATTTTGATCACCTCGTTGCTATCATACGATAAAAACATTCAAAGCTCAACATAAATGCCGAAAAAACAGGAAAAAAGATGTGCAACTTGCACTTTTTCGGTTGGAAGAAGGTACGGAGGAAAAGTTAGATTATTGACAAAGTTCGCGTATTTAATTATGATAAAACATAATTGCATATTGAAAATTCGAAATCAGAGGTACAAGGACGTATGGGAGTTCTTTGTGCCGCTTTTTTTTGTTTCATAGAAAAGTGTGCCCTATGGAACAAAAGGGATTGTTTTCTATAGGAATTTTCAATGCGGATTATGCAAGGCGAAGTTGGAATGGCAGCACGCGGCGTGTCTCTTCAGGGGGACCATTAAAATTATTTTAGTTTAGGAGGAGATCATTTATGACACTAGCATCTTTATTTCAGGATATTATGCTGATGAGCCTGCTTTTAATTGCCGGTTTTGTGGTTCGTTCTTACTGCAAACCACTGCAGAAGCTGTTTTTGCCGGCCTCCGTTATCGGAGGTGTCATTGGGCTTATTCTCGGGGAGCAGGTTCTGGGGGTTATTACGATCCCGGAATCGTTTGCCAGTTTTAACGGAATTCTGATGAGGATTATCATGACCTGTGTCGTGTTGGGCATCAATGTAAATGCAAGTAAAATGTTAGAGCATCTGGATTATACACTCACCAACATTTTTCTGTACGGCGCGCAGATGATGATTGGCGTGCTGTTAATGCTGTTTTTCGAAAACATTATCCCGGGGATGCCGGAGGGCTGGGGTATTCTGAGTACGTTTGCCTATTTTGGAAGCCACGGAAATGCTGCGGCCGCCGGTGGGGTGCTGGAAGAAATGGGTGTTCAGGGAGCCGTAGATATTGGCATGGTGTTGGCTACGGGCGGACTGATCTGGTCTATGGTTGTTGGTATGGCGGTTGTCAATTATGGTGTACGTAAGGGATGGACAACCTTTGTGAAGAATCCGGAAAAACAGCCTGATTATTTTTATGGTGGTATCCTGCCTGCGGATAAAAAGGAACCGATCGGGCACTGTACAACAACGACTGTCGCTGTTAACCCACTGGCGTTTCAATTGGGGCTGATTATGGTTTGCTACGCGCTGGGCCTTGGCATTTTTACGATTCTGGTTCGGTTTATTCCGGTTCTTTCCAAAATCAACGCTATGCTTTATGGTATGGTAGGCGGCCTGATTATGTGGCCGGTTATGCGTAAAGTACATGTGGATCAGTATGTGGATAAGAAGACATTGAATAATATTAGCGGATTTTGCCTGGAGATTCTGATTGTAACGGCTATTTCCAGTCTGAGTCTGGATATCCTTACAAAATACTGGCTGCCGCTTCTGGTCAACATCGTGGTGATCTGTGCATTAACTACCGTCTTCTGTCTCTGGTTTTTCCGGAAAGTGGGAAACCCCGAGTGGTTTGAAAAATGTCTGATGGTGATCGGAACCTGCACAGGATCCAGCCCGAATGGTCTGGCTCTGGTTCGCGCGGTTGATCCGGATTCCGAGTGCTGCGCACCGCAGGCTCATGGCGTGTACAACGCTATCTTCTGGTGGAATAATCTGTTAACTCCGATTTTGCCGGCTGTGATTCTGACGAGCGTCTGGACGCTTCTGGGAATTGACGCGCTCTTTATTGTCGTATCGGGGGTTCTGATGATTATTCTGATTGCGAAGAAAAAGAAGGCAAATTAAGCAAAGTGACTACCAGAATACTATTTTAATTAGAGGAGGACGACAGATATGGAAAAAACACTTGATCGATTTCACATTTCAGCAACCGGTCTTTCTATGAATTACATGCCGGAATATCTGGCGGTTGAATTGGGGTATTTTGAACAGCTGGGTCTGAAAGTTACGTCTTATGTACCGCATCCGTGGACCACAGTGCTTACAGATATTAATACGAACCAAGCGGAGGCTGTCGTGGGCGGTATCTGGTGTCCGTTGATTTATAAGCGCAGAGCCGGGGATTATTATGCGTTCGCAAAAGTAGCGTCACGCTGTCCGATGTCGTTGTTGTCTCATGAGCCAGTTGAAAATTTTACCTGGAGCGATTTGGAAGGAAAGAAAGTGCTTACTTCCGGGGGAAATGGGGCAAGTCCGGGACTGTATCTGGCTGGTATTGCGGGCGAAGGTGGTGCTGATGTTTCCAAAATCCATTTTATTCATGATTTTACCATTGCGATGCTTCAGGAATTATTTATCGGCGGATTTGGCGACGTTATTATGATCAAATCAGATCTGGCGTCTCAGTTGGAGGCGCAGGGAAAAGGGTATGTCCTTACAGACCTGACGATTACAGGAGGTGCGGTTCCGTGGAGTGTTTATTATACGACGCCGGAAACGCTGGCGGATCAAAGGAATTTGTGCGGGCGTTTTACACAGGGACTGCAGATGGCACAGACATGGCTGCGTGAACATGATGGTTATGACTGTAGGGAGATTTTGCAGCGGAACTGGCCAAAGGTTGAACTGGAAAAAGCGATTGCCATTATTGATGAATATAAGGTTCAGAATATGTGGCCGGAAACTGTCCGTATCCAGGAGGATGAACTGAACAGATGGCAGAGATTTCTGGTGTCAGGACATGTGATTGATGATGTCATTCCGTATGATGAAATTGTAGATTCAAAACCATTTGATTATGCGGCTGTGCAATTGGGGTTAAAGAAAGACTAATGGCAGACTTATTGATTAAAAATGTAAATCTGGTTTTGCCGGAAGAAGTGAGGGAAGGGGGACTTGCCGTTGAAAACGGGAAGATATCTTCCCTTCTTCTGTCCGGTGAGAGTGTCGACGCAGAAGAGATTATCGATGGGAGAGGATGCTATCTCTTCCCGGGAGCAATTGATACTCACGCGCATTTGAATGATCCTGGATATACATGGCGGGAGGATTATGAACATGGAACGGCTGCAGCTGCTGTGGGCGGGTATACCACAGTTATGGATATGCCGTTACAGAATGATCCCGCGATGACAACGGCGGCGCTTTTTGATAAAAAGGAGAACACGGTAAGCCCTAATGCATATGTTGATTATTGCTTTTGGGGAGGTTTGGTACCGGATAATTTTAATAACCTGAAGGAATTACGCAAAAAGGGTTGTATGGCATTTAAATCTTTTCTGGGGCCGGTTTCTTCTGATTATGCACCGCTGAGTTATGGTCAGGCATATGAAGCAATGAAAATAATCCACAGCCTTAATGGAAGGGCTGGTTTTCACTGTGAAGATATGTCGATGATTCAGTGGCTGGAAAAGCGAATGAAGGAACAGGGACGGCTGGATTGGCAGGCTTTTTTAGATTCGCGGCCGGTATCCGCCGAGATGATTGCCACGCTGGCTGTTATCGAGATTGCCAGGTCAACCGGTTGTAAGGCACATATCTGTCATGTCAGCAGTCCGGATGTCGCGCAGAAGATTAAAGAGGCACAAAAACAGGGAATAGACGTTACCGCGGAAACCTGTGCTCATTATCTGTGCTTCACGGAAGATGATCTGACAGAGAAAGGACCGTTATATAAATGCGCGCCGCCATTGCGATCAAAGGAAGAGCGGGAACAGCTCTGGGATTACGTGGCGGATGGAACATTCAGCGGCATTGCCAGCGATCATTCCCCGTGTACATGGGAGGAAAAACATGTTTCCCTCATGGGGAGAAGGATTGACAACGTGTTTGACGTGTGGGGAGGGATCAGTGGTATTCAGAGTTGTTTTCAGGCGGTTTTCAGTGAAGGATGTATGAAGCGCGGTCTGGCGCCTGCTGTGCTGACGCGTGTTATGAGTGAAAACCCGGCAAAAGCTTTCGGATTATGGGGAAAGAAGGGTGCGCTGCTTCCAGGATTTGACGCGGATATGGTGATGATAGATTCGAAACAAGAGTGGGAGATAAAGGCGGAGAGTCTGTATTACAAAAATAAAATCTCCGCTTTTGAGGGAATGACCGGCACGGGACTTCCCGTGGCGACATGGGTCAGAGGAGCACTTATGGCGGCAGGCGGTGCTGTCGTCGGAAAAAAGGGATACGGTGCATTGATTGTTCATTGACAGAAGCGCAGGGAAAACTAAAGTTGCGGTACGGAATCGGGGAAAATACGATTGCCGTACCGTTTTTGTATGCGCACGGGCGGATGCGGAATTATGCGGCGGGGTTATTTTCGGATTATTTGAATATTCAGATCAACATCCCCGCTGATCCCATCCACCCGTCCGCTCTCCGTATACTGCCAGAACGCAAAATTATAAGGCGTCTGCGGGAGCGGCTGATAGTCCGCGTACCAGATCGAATAGTCTGCCAGCTCTTTCAGGTCAAGCCAGTATGCTTGCCAGATCATATTACAGTAAATCATGGCGTCGTATCCGGCATCCTGAACGGTATCGCAGAATGCGATGGCGTTTTGGGTAAATTGTTCGCGGGTTACAGTATTGACACGCGATTCCACACCAGTTACATGTTCCGGATCAAAGACGATCGGCAGTTGCAGATCCTGTCCGTCCAGGCAGTTTATGACAAACTGTGCTTCTTCGATGGCTTCCTCTTCGTTGACGGCCTGAGAAAAGAAATATACGCCCACATCCAGTCCTGCCTGCTGTGCTCCTTTCAGATTATCAGAGAAGCTGGAATCGACATTCAGGCTTCCCGCGGATCCATACCCGCGGTATCCGAGTCTCAGGATAACAAACTCCATTTCGTCGGCTTTTACCCGCTCCCAGTCAATATCCCCCTGATAATAGGAAACGTCAAGACCGATGCGGGAAGTGGTTTGCGCATCCTCATAAGAGAGCCGGTCTCCGCTGCGGATAAAGCAGTCAGGAACATAAGAATTAGGAGCGACATCCGGATCAATTTCCATCTGATAGGTATTATCGTGGGCATCGACGAAGGTCATGGTCAGCGGATCATCTACCGTGATGGTAATCTCCGCGGTTTCCTGTGCGGTGCTGCTGTCGGTTTCTGTGGAAGTGCAGGAAACGAGAGTGAGTATCACCATCAGGAAAGTGGGAAGAAGTGTGACGAGATTTTTTTTATGTACGAGTAAATGAATTTTCATGAAATCTATTTTTATCACCTCACCTTTATCATACGATAAAAAAGGGGAAAGTACAAATGGAAATGCTAAGGATGCTAACCGGGAATCGCAGGATGATAAATATACAAGTTGAAGAAAATGTAAAATATGGTATGATTACGTCTGGAAAGATACTGACCAGGACATGAATCAGTTGGTGATCGGACAACTGGCATGAACTGTCTATGGATGGGGAAAACAATCAGTGATGAAAGTGAGAAGAAACGGACAGCAGGAGTAATTGTGATGAATGGAAAATTGCTGGGAAGGACACTGGATCTTGGCGAGAGGATGCTGCGGACCGGCGGTGAGGTCAGCCGCGTGGAGGACACGATCAGCAGGATTCTGCGCGCCTATGGTTTTGTGCGGGTGGATGTATTTACAATTACGTCTCAGATACAGGTAACGGCGGTAGACGCTAACGGGCAGGTGTACAATCAACTTCGTCGCGTTTATCAGTGGGGGACTGACCTGGCAGGGCTTGAGGAACTGAATCAGATGTCGAGGGATATCTGTGCGCGGAAACCGAACCCGGAAGAGATTGAAAGGATGATTGCGGATTGGGATGAGACCGATCGTGAAGAGAGAAAAAAGGGTGTCCTGATTGCTTATGTGGGGGCAATTCTGGCGGCGAGCGGTTTTACAGTGTTTTTTGGCGGCAGTCTGGCGGACGCGGCGGCTACGGCAGTGCTGGCCTGTCTGATTACTGTGATGAACCGCCATATCCATACGAAGAGTGATAATGAACTCGTGTATTATTTTGTATTCTCTGTTGTAACCGGGTTTGCCGGCAGTCTGCTGGTACGAGTGTCCGCGGATATGGGTATTCCGATGAATCTGGATAAGATGCTGATCGGCTGTATCATGCTGACGATACCGGGAATAGCGATCACCTATTCAGTGCGGGACATGCTAACCGGCGAGATCATTACCGGACTCCTGCGGTTTGTGGAATCCCTGTTAATCGCGGCGAGTATCGCGAGCGGTTATATCCTTTCATCGACGATTATGGGAGGCGTGTTATGACAAATGCGGTGGTGCAGACGGCGACTGCTTTTATCGGAAGCTTAGGATTTTCCATGGTATTCGGCACAAAAAAGAAATACTGGATGTTGATTGCGATTGACGGGACGATATCGTGGATGATTTATCTGGCGAGCTGTCCGCTGACTGGCGGATTTTTTGCCAACCTTGCCGCAGCGACGTTCTGCAGTCTGTACGCACATCTGGCGGCAAGGATCGTAAAAGCGCCGACTACCTGCCTGCTGACGCCGGCAACCGTGCCGATGATCCCCGGAGGCAGCTTATATTATACGATGTCATATGCTCTCAGCGGCAATATACCGGAGTTTAAAATTTATATGATCACAACAGCGGAAACGATCTTTGCGATAGCGATTGGGTTTGCGGTGGTGTCCCTGGTATTTCGGTGGTATGAGAAGCATGCATGAAGTGCATACCTGTATTTTGCAGTAGAACTAGCACGAACTTTTGCCTATGGATTGCAAAAATTTGCGAAAAATAAAAGTCTATGTATTTCAGAGCAAAAAACGTGATCGTCGAAAAAAATTAGCACTCACCGCTTGACAGTGCTAACAACATGTGTTATAGTTCGGGTATAACAAAGAGATACAGGAGGCACAGTCTTATGAATATACAGAAATTTACACAGAAGTCCATGGAAGCGGTGCAGAACTGTGAAAAGCTGGCATATGAATACGGAAACCAGCAGATCGAGCAGGAGCATCTCTTTTACAGCCTGCTGACGCTGGAAGAGAGTCTGATCCTAAAACTGCTGACCAAGATGGGCATTACAAAGGAATTGATTACCAATGAGGCAGAGCAGAAACTCGCTGCGCTGCCAAAAGTGAGCGGCGGACAGGTTTATATCAGCAATGATCTGAATAAAGTCCTGATCAATGCGGAGGACGAATCACGCGCGATGGGGGATGAATATGTTTCTGTGGAACATATCTTCCTCTCGATGATCAAACATGCCGACCGGACGATGCGGGAACTGTTCCGTCAGTACGGCATCACGCGGGACGCCTTTTTGCAGGCGCTTTCCACGGTCCGCGGGAACCAGCGGGTGACAAGCGATAACCCGGAGGCGACCTACGATACTCTGGAAAAATATGGTCAGGATCTGGTAGAACGGGCGCGCAGCCAGAAACTCGATCCGGTCATTGGCCGAGACAGTGAGATCCGCAATGTGATCCGCATCCTCTCCCGTAAGACCAAGAATAATCCGGTACTGATCGGGGAACCCGGCGTCGGCAAGACCGCCGTCGTGGAAGGTCTGGCACAGCGGATCGTCCGCGGAGATGTACCGGAGGGGCTGAAGAACCGCAAGCTCTTTTCTCTGGATATGGGCGCGCTGATCGCAGGTGCAAAGTACCGCGGAGAGTTTGAGGAGCGTCTGAAAGCGGTTCTGGAGGAAGTGAAAAAGAGCGAAGGAGAAATCATCCTCTTTATCGATGAGTTGCATACCATCGTCGGCGCAGGCAAGACCGAAGGCTCGATGGATGCCGGAAATCTGCTCAAGCCGATGCTTGCCCGCGGCGAGCTGCACTGCATCGGTGCGACGACACTGGATGAGTATCGCAAATACATTGAGAAAGACGCCGCGCTGGAACGCCGGTTCCAGCCGGTTATGGTGGATCAGCCGAGCGTTGAGGATACGATCTCAATCCTGCGTGGTATCAAGGACCGCTACGAGGTCTTCCATGGAGTAAAGATTACCGATTCGGCACTGGTCGCGGCGGCAACGCTCTCGGATCGCTATATCAGCGACCGTTTTCTGCCGGATAAGGCCATCGATCTGGTCGATGAGGCATGTGCGCTGATCAAGACCGAGCTCGACTCCATGCCGACCGAACTGGACGAGCTCTCCCGGCGGATCATGCAGATGGAGATCGAGGAGACCGCGCTGAAGAAAGAAACGGATCATCTGAGTCAGGAACGTCTGGCAGAGCTGCAGAAAAATCTGGCGGAACTGCATGATGAGTTCGCGTCTCGCAAGGCTCAGTGGGAAAATGAAAAGGCCAGTGTAGACCGTCTGTCGTCACTTCGCGAGGAGATTGAACAGGTCAACCGCGATATCGCTCAGGCACAGCAGTCCTATGACCTGAATAAAGCCGCTGAGCTCCAGTACGGCAAGCTGCCGCAGCTGCAGAAGGATCTGGAGCAGGAGGAAGAAAAAGTCCGCAATCAGGATCTGAGTCTGGTGCATGAAAGCGTCACAGAGGATGAGATCGCACGGATTATCTCCCGCTGGACCGGTATCCCGGTAAGTAAGCTGAATGAATCCGAGCGCAGCAAGATCCTGCATCTGGACGAACAGCTGCACAAACGGGTCGTCGGCCAGGATGAAGGCGTACAAAAAGTAACCGAAGCGATCCTGAGATCCAAGGCAGGCATCAAAGATCCGAGCAAGCCGATCGGTTCCTTCTTATTCCTCGGTCCAACCGGTGTCGGAAAAACTGAGCTTGCCAAGGCACTTGCGGAAGTTCTTTTTGACGATGAAAATAACATCGTGCGGATCGATATGAGCGAGTACATGGAGAAACATTCCGTTGCCCGTCTGATCGGAGCGCCTCCAGGATATGTCGGATACGAAGAAGGCGGCCAGCTGACCGAGGCAGTACGCAGAAAACCATATTCCGTAGTACTTTTCGATGAAGTAGAAAAAGCCCATCCGGATGTCTTCAATGTGCTGCTGCAGGTACTGGATGACGGTCGGATCACCGATTCTACTGGCAAGACTGTCGATTTCAAAAATACAATCCTGATCATGACGTCCAACATCGGTTCGCAGTACCTGCTGGATGGAATCGACGCTGACGGAACCATCCGTCCGGAGGCAGAGCAGATGGTACTGGGCGAGCTGAGAGAACACTTCCGTCCGGAATTCCTTAACCGTCTGGACGAGACGATCCTCTTTAAACCGCTGACGAAAGACGACATATCACACATCATCGACCTGATGGTGGCAGATATCAATCGTCGGCTGGCGGATAAAGAACTGACCGTAGAACTTACAGACGACGCGAAAAACTTCACCGCAGAAAACGCCTACGACCCAACCTACGGCGCACGGCCGCTCAGACGCTATTTGCAGAAAAATGTCGAAACATTAGCCGCAAGGATCATTCTGCAGGGCAATATCCATCAGGGACAGGTGATCGTAATCGATACCTCGGCGAACCATGATAAGCTGATTGCGTATGTGGAGTGATGTAGGAAAGAACTTTTAAATTATTAAAGACAGTTGCATTCAATATAATCTATTTCTGATAAGATTATGCCAATACATTAGTCCCTGAGAGGGAAACATATCCGCAGAGGACATTTTTCACGTCGGCACTTAACGAACCGGATGCTTTTCCGGTGAGTTTAGTACCGCTACGTGAAAACTTAAGCGAGAGCGGTCCTCGGAGGATATGTTTCCCTCTCAGGGACGGACTGTCCGACAATAGCCTTGCGCCAGATAAGATAAGGTAAAAACAACAGCCCAGAAGGAAGACATTCCCAATGGGCTGTTGTTTTGCTGCTTTGCCGCTGCTTAATTCAGCACAAACTGCTTATCAAACTCCGGATTAAAGTAATAGAAGTTCCTCTCATCCAGCTGCGACTTGATCTTCTCCATTGCCTCACCAAACCTCTGGAAGTGCACGATCTCCCTTTCCCGCAGAAACTTAAGCGGAGCCAGAACATCCGGGTCATCGATAATCCGGATCAGGTTTTCATACGTGGAGCGCGCCTTCTGTTCGGCAGCCATATCTTCATAGAGGTCAGTAATGGCATCCCCCTTAGACTGGAATTCACAGGCATTAAAGGGGACGCCGGCTGCTGCGGTCGGCCAGACACCGGCGGTATGATCAATATAATAGGCGTCAA
This sequence comes from Clostridiales bacterium, assembly GCA_020860565.1. Lineage (GTDB taxonomy): Bacteria > Bacillota > Clostridia > Lachnospirales > Lachnospiraceae > Brotaphodocola. The sequence goes on along the minus strand of JAJBUA010000028.1, from coordinate 59,233 downwards.
ATCCGGCAGCCTTTGCGTCCTCCGGTTTCATATTTTTCGTAAGCTGGTAGATGATGGCGCCAACCATCTCCAGGTGCGCCAGTTCCTCCGTACCGATATCCGTCAGCAGGCCGGCACATTCCTTGCATGGCATCGTAAAACGCTGGGAAAGATAACGCATGGAAGCAGCCATCTCTCCGTCCGGACCGCCAAACTGACTGATGATCAGAGAAGCGGTTTTCGGGCAGGTTTTCCGGATATTGACCGGGAACTGGAGTCGTTTCTCATAAGTCCACATAATTACACACCTCCCTGATTGTCCCAGGGCAGAGGTCCGTCTGTCCAGGTAAAATGTTCCTTGCCGAGATACTTGCTGTAACTCTCCGTTTCGTTGTTATTTGCCGGATCCACGAGATAGAGATTGAGCGGTTCATAGTCTCTGGCATAATTTTTCAGAAGTTCATAACGCCGCTCGCGGGCTTTATTGAAAGACTCCAGCGCGGTGGTATCCAGAGGATGGGTGTCCAGATAGAGGGTCAGGTCATCGATCTCAAATCCGGCCTCCTGGATTTCCTGTAAGCATTGAACACGGTTAGACATGACGATCACCTCCATTTTTGAAAAATGGTTTGTCCAGAGAGGGAAAGATCGTGCCTTGATTTAACGCGCAGGCACAGTCATAGGGCGTCTCCCAGAACTGCATCGGGACGGTTGCGATCGTGAGGCACAGACCGGCGCTTTCTGATACGCCGGGAAGCTTCTCGTCACAGCCACAGGACGCGGGGGCGGCGCTGCATTCGCAGGTTGAGGTTGAAGTCATAGCGATTCTCCTTTCTTTGTAGGGTCGCAATTGCCGGAAAGACCGGCAGTTACGTGAGCAGGAACGCACCGGGCAGTTATCTGGCTGCAGCCGGACGCACACTGTACGTCAAGCAGAGAACAATCATTCTGCTCGATGATTACGATAGTAGTATGCTCAAGGACAAGAAGATTTTACTGAGGGATTATTGGATAGTACGTCAGAAAATGTCAGTAAAATTTTTACAGTCGAATTGGTGGGGGTCATGATTGACATTGCAGCGCGAGGATAATATCTTACGGTGTGGGATTGCGTGAAATCTGAAAATTATGTATACTACTAATAAATGGGAGGATATTCTCTCCTTTCAGGGACGGACGAGGTACTGATAACATAGCTTCTCATAAATCTGACACAGACATGGTGACTTATGAAACATTCTCTTTACATAAAATTCCTTTTAGGATATCTCATTTTCGGCCTTCTGGGATTCGCCGTAATCTCAACTGTTTTCGCACAGGTTCTGCAGGATCAGGAGGTAAGCGTGCAGGCGGAGTCCCTGTACGATGAGGCGAATACCATTGCCTCTGAGTTCAGCAGCCTGTATCAGGGAAAACGGCAGGACTCCAGTATGGTTTATTCCGGGATTGAAGCGATTGCCGGATATCTGAACGCGGACATCTGGATCGTCAATCGCTACGGAGTGATTGTAACCAAAAGCAGTGAGCCCGGTGAGACCGGGATCCAGATTGAGAATTTTGATCCGGCCGCGATGGGCAATCAGCATTATATGATCGGGGATTACTTTGGCCAGTTTGCGGAAGAAGTGATCAGTGCATCCGCGCCGATTACCGGTAATTACAATACTTACGGATATGTGGTGATCCATCTGCCGATGTCAGAAGCGGTCACAAGAGGGTATTATAATCTGAACCTCTTTTATATCTGCGGGCTGGTGATCTTTATCCTGTCGCTGATCATTCTGATTATTTTTACAACGACGGTTTATCTGCCGTTGCTGCGGATCACAGAGGGAGCGAAGCAGTATGCGGCCGGCAATCTGGATTATCAGATTCAGGCGGATACCCACGATGAGATGGGGTATCTGGCGGCGACGTTAAATTATATGTCGGATGAACTGAATAAGATGGAGGAATATCAGCGTGCGTTTGTCGCGAATGTTTCCCATGATTTCCGATCGCCGCTCACGTCAATCAAAGGCTATCTGGAAGCGATTCTGGACGGGACGATCGCACCTGAGATGCAGGAAAAATATCTGCGCAGGGTCATTTCGGAGACCGAGAGGCTGAATAAACTGACGCAGGATCTGCTGACACTCAATTCGATGGAAAGTAAGGGATATCTGAACCGGAGCAATTTTGATATTAACCGTGTAATCAAGGATACGGCGGCTTCCTTTGAGGTCACTTGCATGGAGAAAGATATTACGTTTGACTTAACATTTTCTGACAATATTGAAATGGTTTATGCAGATCTTGGAAAAATTCAGCAGGTGTTGTATAATCTAATTGACAATGCAATCAAATTCAGTCACCAGGGGGCGACCATTTTTATTCAGTCTTATATGAGATCCGGAAAGATTTATGTCTCCGTAAAAGACACCGGCATCGGCATTCCCAAAGAAAGTATCAAGAAAATATGGGATCGTTTCTATAAGACGGACAGCTCCCGGGGAAAGGATAAAAAGGGAACCGGATTGGGCCTGGCGATCGTAAAAGAGATTATTCAGGCGCATGAAGAAACGATCGACGTGATCAGTACGAAAGATGTGGGAACAGAATTTATCTTTACGCTGCCGCGCGCGGTTGAGCGATAGCAGGAAGTGAACTTCCTTTCGCGTCCCTGCGCATGAGAAGAAAGGAGTCAGATATGAGGTACGCAGAGATGATGACAGGGAAAAAAGAAAGTAAAAATTATAAAGGAATGTGCCTGGGTGCAGCAGTAAAGCTGGCAGTGACAGCAGCGGCTGTGGTGATACTGTCCCTGACTCCGATGGCGTCGCTGCCGGTTATTGCCTGGGCGGCGACGGACTCTTCGGATGTGACGGAGGATGATCTGGTGGTGACCGGCCTTCGCTGGAACGAATCGAGCGGAACAGCCCGCTGGGATAAGAATTCATATGCGTATAAATATGAGGTTAAGCTGTATCGGGGCAGCAGCTGCAGGGCGACAAAGACGACCAAGGAAACCTATTATGAATTTGGCAATTATTTTACAACTTCCGGAGATTATCATTTTGAGGTAAGGGGAGTGGGGCAGAATTCGGTGGTCAGCGACTGGGTGAGTTCGGATCTGTGGTATGTGTCGTCATCGGAAGCGAGAGATATCCGGGACGATTACGACGATGATGATGATTACAGCAGCGGTACGGCAGACGTCAATCATGGTCCGGGAGTGACGGGAAGCTACTCGTACAGTTATTCTTACGGACCCGGCGGAGCCAGTTCTTCGTCATCGACCAGCGGAGTCGTCGAACAGGGTGTAGGAGTCGTAACGTATGGCAATTCGACGGTAGGAGCGGCAACCTACGGAGGAAATCACTGGTGCCAGGATGGATATGGCTGGTGGTATCAGTACGCAGACGGAACCTATCCTAAGAATTGCTGGCAGTGTATCGATGGAAAATATTACTGCTTTAATTCCGACGGATACCGGCGCTACGGCTGGATCTACTGGGATAATAAATGGTATTATTGTGGAGAAGACGGAGCGCTGCTGGGCGATACCTATACGCCAGACGGGTATTATGTCGGTTCGGACGGGGTATGGGTGCAGTAGAGAGGCATATAAATAGCGAAGAATTACAGAAACAGGTAAAAGAAATATAAAATTGAGAATGGCATCTTTCAACGGTAGATGAAAGCGTTGGAAGATGCCATTTTATATATGCCAATAAAATAGTCTCTGCGGGGGAAGAATATCCGCAGAGGACATTTTTCACGTCGGCACTTAGCGAGCAGGTTTTTGCGAGCTTAGTACCGCTACGTGAAAACTTAAGCGCAAGCGGTCCTCGGAGGATATTCTTCCCCCGCAGAGACGGACTCCTTGCATATAAAGCAGCTACCGGACTTCAAATTTATACCCGATTCCCCAGACCGTACTAATGGCCCAGTGCTCATGATCCTTGATTTTCTCGCGCAGGCGCTTGATATGTACGTCAACGGTCCGGGTATCGCCGATATATTCATAGCCCCAGATATGGTCGAGGAGCTGTTCCCTGGTAAAGACCTGATTGGGTGAAGAAGCCAGAAAATAAAGCAGTTCCAGTTCCTTGGGAGGCATATCGACCGTGCGCCCCTTGTAGGTGACGGAGTAGTTTGTCAGGTTAACAATCAGATCCGGGTACTTTACATATTTGCCCTGTGGTTCAAGGCTGGCGGCAGTGCCGGGAGCAGCGGCAGGCTGTTGCTGATAGCGCCGCAGAACCGCCTTGACGCGGGCAACGAGCTCTTTGGAATCAAACGGTTTGATGACATAGTCATCCGCTCCGAGTTCGAGCCCCAGAACCTTGTCAAAGACTTCGCCTTTGGCGGACAGCATGATAATCGGTATCTGGGAGTTTTTGCGTACTTCCCGGCAAACCTGATATCCGTCGATGCCGGGAAGCATCAGATCCAGCAGGATCAGGTGCGGGTGAAATGTGGGGACAGCTTTTAGAGCAGCCTCCCCGTCATATTCGATTTGGGTCTCATAGCATTCTTTTGTCAGATAGAGAGAAATCAGCTCCGCGATATTCTCATCATCATCTACAATTAAAATTCTTTGTTTTTCTGCCATATCCTTCTCCTGATTTATGAAATCGATCTGTGAAACTGCCGTGTTTACTTAAATACAACAATGGTGACGCCTGCGTCGCCGTCTCCGTATTCAGCCAGGTGAAATTCCTTTACATGTTTACACTTTTTCAGATGTTTATGGATGCCGGCGCGCAGAGCTCCGGTACCTTTGCCGTGTACGACGCGGACCTGTCCGAGATGGGCGATGATCGCGTCGTCCATATATTTATCCAGCACGGAGACCGCTTCATCGACGGTCATGCCGAGCAGGTTGATCTCCGGGGAAATACCGGCGGATTTGGACATCTTGATACCGCTGCTTTCGCTGCCCTTGCGCCGTTTGTCAAGGCCGGGGCCGCTGACAGAGTTTTCCGGGATCAGTTCCAGATCGCTGATATTGACCTGAGAACGGAGAATACCCATCTGGACAAAGAGATTTCCTTTGGCGTCCGGCAGTGTACTGACTGTGCCGTTGAGGTTCAGCGACAGTACGCGGACTCCGGTGCCCAGTCTCAGGGTTTTCGGATTGATTGCTTTGTGTGGACGGGTGTCCTGTTTGACAGCCAGGTTGTTGTCGACCTTTTTGAGATTCTCCCGCAGCCGGGTGCGTTCTGCTTCCAGCGCTTTGGTATTGACGCCGGAGGAGGAAGCGAGTTTGTTGATATTTTTGATGGTCTGGTCAGCGGTTTCTTTTGCTTCCCGCAGGATGCTCTGCGCTTCTTCGTTGGCTTTGCGGATGATCTTATCCTTGTGTTCGTCGAAGCGTTCTTCCTTTTGCTCCAGACGCTTTTTCAGCCGGGCGATCTCCTGACGGTAGGACTGGATCTCGGTTTGTTCCCGTTCGATCGTCAGGCGGCTTTCCTCCAGATGGCTGATAATGTCTTCGAAGGTCTCATCTTCGGATTCGATGCGGCTCCTGGCGTCATCGATGATGTAGTCCGGCAGTCCGAGCTTCTGAGAGATTGCAAAGGCGTTGCTTTTGCCGGGCAGCCCGATCAGCAGGCGGTAGGTCGGCTGGAGTGTCTGTACGTTAAATTCACAGCTCGCGTTCTGTACGCCCTCGGTACTCAGCGCGTAGAGCTTCAGTTCGCTGTAATGCGTTGTCGCCATGACCCGGCACTGCAGATTGTGCAGGAAGTTTAAGATGGCGATGGCTAACGCCGCGCCCTCGGTCGGATCGGTTCCGGAACAAAGCTCGTCAAACAGACACAGCGAATGGGAGTCCGCTTTGCCGAGAATGTGGATGATATTCGTCATATGCGCAGAAAATGTGCTGAGACTCTGTTCAATACTCTGCTCATCTCCGATATCAGCAAAGACTTCGTTAAATACGGCGAGTTTTGAGCCCTCAAACGCGGGAATATGCAGGCCGGCCTGCCCCATCAGCGTGAGGAGTCCGACGGTTTTTAAGGAAACGGTCTTGCCGCCGGTATTTGGTCCTGTGATAATTAAGAGGTTAAAATCCGTTCCCAGCCATACGGTGATCGGGACGACAGTACGCGGATCAAGCAGCGGATGGCGGGCGTCCTTGATATGGATGATCCCATCCTCATTGAACTCCGGTTCGCTGCCCTTGTAATGTCGGGAAAAGGCGGCCTTGGCAAAGACAAAATCCAGATGAGAGAGGATTGCCTGATCAGAGGTCAGAGCTTCCGTGTAAGGAATGAGCTGGCAGCTCAGATCCGTAAGGACAAATTCGATTTCCTTTTGCTCCTGAATCTCCAGCTGGCGTAACTCGTTATTGAGCTGGACGACGGACATAGGCTCAATAAAGAGCGTGGATCCGGTCGAGGACTGGTCGTGAACCATGCCGGGTACCTGATTTTTGGACTCTGCTTTGACCGGCAGGCAGTAACGTCCGTCACGCATGGTGATCACACCATCCTGCAGATAAGTCCGGCAGGAGTTTAAGACACTGTTCAGCTGGGTGTGGACGCGTCCCTGGATGGTCTTCATCGAACGGCGCACCTTTTGCAGTCCGGGACTTGCGTCGTCTGCGATTTCATCTTCCGAGAGGATACAGCGTTTGATCTCGTTATTAACCGGGGTGAGCGGTTCCAGGCCGCGGAACATTTCGTCCAGAGAATCATCCGGCACCGTGTCCGTTTCTTCCCTGCGCCCATAGGCTTTCACTCTGGCGGCAGCCGTAAGCAGCCCGCTGACGGAGAGAAGCTCCGTAATGCTGAGAGAGCTTCCGATCTCCAGACGCTTGGCGGAATCACGGATATCGCGGACTCCCGCAAAAGAGATTCCGCCCTTCAGGCGGACACGGGAGCAGGCGTCGCTGGTCTGTGCCTGTGCGAGACGAATCGCGGCAAGGTCTGTCTCCGGCTCCAGCTCACGGCAGAGCTTCTTGCCAGGCTCTGACGCGGCATAATCCGTGAGACGGGCGATGATTTTATCATATTCTAATATAGTCAGAGATTTTTGATTCATGGCAACTCCTGTAAATGAATGAAAAATATGGTGCATGACAGAAAAGTGTTTGTTATTGTTATATGTTCTTTCCTCGCCTGCGCTCATTGTAGCATATTTTTGAGATTGAGGAAAGGAGATGATTGACGAAGTCTGGATTTAATGGTATGGTTCGTTACGGATTATAAAAAGCAGATTTTATAGTCAGTATGATATGACGGCATGAATGTTGGTAAAACACCAGGGAGGAAATGATATGTTGTATGTATATCCTCATTATTATAAGAAGTTTCATTGCATTGCGTCGGATTGTCCGGACACCTGCTGCGCGGGCTGGGAGATCATGATCGACCGGAAATCTCTGGAACGATACAAAAATGTTTCCGGACCGCTCGGCAATCGTCTGCATAATTCGGTTGACTGGAGGAGGCATGCCTTTCGTCAGTATGAGGGCCGCTGTGAGTTCTTGAATGAAGAGGGGCTTTGTGATCTGTATACGGAACTTGGTGAAGATGGTTTTTGCCGGACATGCCGGGTATATCCGAGACATATCGAAGAATTTGAGGGCGTCAGGGAGGTATCGCTGTGCCTTTCCTGCATCGAGGCGGCGCGGATCATTCTGGGAACCGAAGAACCGGTGCGTTTCCTGTCAAAGGGAACAGACCGGGAGGAGGAATATGAGGATTTCGACTTCTTCCTTTATACCAAGTTAGCAGATACGCGGGATCTGGTCATGGAGATCCTGCAGAAGCGGACGGCTGACGATCGGATACGGATGGGACTGTGCCTTTCTCTGGCACATGATCTGCAGAGACGGATCCGGGAGGAAAAACTGTATGAGACAGATGAACTTCTGAAGCGTTACCGCAGGTCGGATCGGGAGGAACGTTTTGCAGAAAAGATGGCCCGCTGCGGGCTGGAGCGGGAAAGCCGTTATGAGACGATGAAGGCGCTTTATGGGGTAATGGAACGGATGGCGGAATTAAAGCCGGAATGGCCGGCCGAGCGGAGCCGGATGCGTGCAGCGCTCTATGAGAATGGAGCGGGGAGCTATGAGGATCAGCGACAGCGGTTTTTAGAGAGCGATATCGGAGCAGGGCTGCCGCACCTCAGAGAACAGCTGATGGTGTACTGGGTGTTTGCGTATTTTAACGGAGCCGTATACGATGAGAACCCTTATGGAAAAATGAAGCTGGCAGTCGCCTGTACCCTGCTGATCGAGGATATGTGCCAGGCTGTGTGGCAGGAACAGGGGGAAGTGCTTTCTCATGAGGAGATTGTTGATATCGCGCACAAATTTTCCAGAGAGGTTGAGCATGCAGATGAGAATCGTGGGATGCTGGAAGACGCCCTGACCCGCGATATGCGGTTTTCCCTGCGAGCGCTCCTGGGGGCGATTGGAGGATGAGGATAAATCTGCCCGCAGAACAATATGGATATTGTAGAAGAATCAGTAAAAATGATGGTGGAAATTTTGGATTGGCAGCGTCATAGTTAGGCTGACAGGAACAAACACTCTTGTCGAATTATGCATACAGGGTAACAATGATGTTACAGCGGACACAGACGAAGCAGGCCGATCACAGAGGAACCGTTGCTGGAGTTGTTTTTTGCGGTTTTCCTGCCGGCGGTAGGTTCCGCTTTGCTGTTTAATATCGGCGCCTCGAGCGGCGGAACCGATCTCATTGCCATGATTTTGAAAAATGAGGCGCAGGGAGCCTTCCGCGTTCATGCTGATTACCAACTCCAGTGAGATTATCGGAAAAGGCTTCCTGACGAATTGAGTTTGTTATTTACGATGATTCCGCCCGATTATTCGGTTGTCAGGTACTGGCTGGCGACATAGGCTTCCTGCCCATTATAGAGGATCTTTGCCCAATCGGTGCCTGCACTTTCGATATATTCGACAACCGCGCCGGAACTCAGCTTGCCGAGGACGGTGCTGTCAGTAGAAGGCTCGCTGCGCACATTTAATACCGTTGTCGTCTTATAGACGGCGGCGGTTTCCTGTGGAGCCGGTTCGGCGGCCTGGGTTTCCTCATAGGTTTCGGTTGGAGCCGGGGCCAGAGTGCTGTTCGCAGCATCCGGTGCGGGTTTGATCATGCGGATAATGAGGATCAGAAGAATCACGCACAAAATGGGAATCAGGAGCTTCAGGATGGTTGCGGCTCCGAGCGGTTCCTGCTGCCTGCCGGAAGAACGTTTGCGGCTGCGCGAGTTGCCTGCAGAAGAAGATTTCCGTGAGCGAACGCCCTTTAAGGCGTTGCTGTAATCATTGGAAAAGGAATAAACTTCCTGTGACAGCATATGATGCGCCTGTGTCGCGTCGTAGGCGTTATTATATCCCTCGTGGACTGCTTTATTGCCGGCCATACGGATCGTGTGGTAGTGCTCACAGGTCGTTTTGCTGATCCAGCGGTTTTGATAAAGCTCATCAATCATGGATTTCAGATCGCCGTCTTCCTGAATGTGGGCGCGGGCGGCAAGCTGCTTTACCATAAATTCCAGAGTCTGACGGCATTTAATCAGGGCGCTGTTGTAATCGCGCTGGGTGATCAGCTTCTCGGCTTCTTTTACGCCGGACTGAATCCGTTCCCAGCTGGTATCTTTATTCTGAGTTGGCATGGCGTCCTCCTTGTGTTTCGGTTTTGTTGATTCGATTATACTACGTTTTTGAAGATTGTGCACGAAAAAACGGTGGAAAGAGAAAAATGTGTTTCGTATCTCTCCTTGCAAAGAGGAAGAAGGTCTGGTAAAATCAGGACGTGACAGATGAAAACGCTGGAGGATATCGCATCATGAGATTACGTCATATTCCGGGTTCGGAGGAAGCGGTTGCGGACAGTCCGTATGTGATCGCACAGCCGCAGGATTACCGCGGCAGGTTTGATGAGTTTTTTGGAAATAACCATCCGCTTGAGATTGAGATCGGGATGGGAAAAGGAAAATTTATCATGGAGCTGGCCGGTCTGCATCCGGAGATCAATTATATCGGGATTGAGCGTTATCCGAGCGTCCTTTTGCGTGCGTTGCAAAAACGGGAGGAGATGGAGCTTGACAATCTGTTCTTTGTGTGTGTGGATGCGGCACAGCTGGGAGAAATATTCGCTCCGGGGGAGGTTGCGAGGATTTATCTCAATTTTTCGGATCCCTGGCCGAAGGATCGCCACGCGAAGCGGCGTCTGACGTCGCCGGATTTTGTGAAGGTGTATGATCAGATTCTGGCAGAAGAAGGCGTTGTGGAGTTTAAGACGGATAATCAGGGCCTTTTCGCCTATTCTCTGGAATCTATCCCGGCGGCAGGGTGGCAGATCGACGCCTGGACACGCGATCTGCATCACAGCGATATGGCGGTTGGAAACGTTATGACAGAATACGAAACGAAATTCAGCGAGATGGGAAATTCGATCTGCAAGCTGATAGCCAGCCGCAAATCTGCATATACTAATGAAAAAGGATTGCAGGATAGATTATGGGCTTCGGAGAAAAAGTGATTCGTAACCTGAGAAGCGCGACCGCTGATCAGACAGGGCTTAACCGCCGGATTCTGCATTTAAGGAAATGTTTTCGTGAAGTCGAAAAGAAGCTGAGAAGGAAATGAAATAAGATTCACAGAGCAACAGATACGTGAAGGGAAAGGAGACATTAAAATGGAAAAGATTTTTACAGCAGAAAATTTTGAGAAGGAAGTGCTGCAGTCAGTTAAGCCGGTGCTGGTGGATTTTTACGCGGACTGGTGCGGACCGTGTAAGATGATGGCACCGGTTGTGGCGGAGATAGCGGAAAAATATGCCGACAAGGTTACGGTTGGCAAGCTGAATATTGATGAAAATATGGGTATCGCGCAGAATTACCGGGTTATGAGCATTCCGACGCTGATTCTGTATCAGGGCGGGGAGCCGGTCGGACGACTGGTTGGGCTGCAGGATCCGGAAGAAGTAGAAGCGATGCTTCAGGCAACGGTATAATCATCATCGATAAAATTCAGGGCGCGTCGGAAAAAATGCCTAAAAAAGCAGGTTAAGCGGAGGTAAAAATTTACAGGTCGGGTCTTGACTTTTTCCGGAACATGCGATATTATATATTACGTTGCTGAGAAACAGTCAGCAACACAGAAGATGCGCCCTTAGCTCAGTTGGTAGAGCAGTAGACTCTTAATCTATTTGTCCAGGGTTCGAGTCCCTGAGGGCGCACGAAAGGTCTTGTTTTGACAGTCTTGGAACTGTTGGGACGGGACTTTTTTTTGTCTATAATATTGAAAAAACAATGAAATATAACTGCCGGAATCTTGTAAATATTCCGGTCTTTTGTTAAAATGAAATATACTGGTTTTCTGAACAGGAAAAACAGGCTTTTCTGAAAATGATAAAATTTGGAATCCGGTGTTCCGGATCATGGAAAAGAGATCATTTCACATGGGAAGAGAGGAGAAAACCTGAATGGAACTCCATAAGAAACATTGGGTAATGAGGAGTGCAGTTTGTCTTGCGCTGTTGCTGGCAGTGTCTTTATCCGGGTGCGGCGAGCAGGAGACAGCGCAGACGGAGCCTGAGACCGAGACGCAGGAGATCGTGCTGGCGGAGGAAACTCTGGCTTCGACGCAGGCAGATGAGACAGTTATGGCTCTGTCGCCGGAGGGGCCGCTGCTGCCGTCCGTAGAGGATATCGAGGCGGAGTACAGTGAGCCGATCCCGGATTATCTTCGCGTGGGGATGCAGCACCCGGTGGTGGCGCGCCTGCAGCAGCGTCTGATGGATCTGGGTTTTATGGATAATGATGAACCAACGGAGAATTACGGCGAGGTGACGCAGAGCGCGGTCAAGGTTTATCAGCGGCAGAATAAGCTCGCCCAGGATGGCATCGTCGGCCTGGAGACGTTAAAAGAGATCTTTGCATCGGACGCAAAGTATTACGCAGCCCAGAACGGAGATATCGGCGATGATATTCTGCGGATCCAGAACCGGTTATATGAACTGGGATATCTGGCGCGGGAAAATCAGATGACGGGAACCTTCGGAGATGAGACCGAAGAAGCCGTGAAAAAGCTTCAGGAGAGAAATGGCCTTGAACAGGACGGCAAGGTAGGGCGCAAGACGATGAACCTGCTCTACAGCGACGAGGTAAAGGCGAACCTGCTGGCGTACGGCGATCAGAGCGATGTCGTTCTGGAAGCACAGAAAAGGCTGAAAGAGCTGGGCTATATGACGACGGAACCGGACGGGCAGTATGGCGATGATACGATCAGCGCGGTTAAGCGTTTTCAATCGCGTAACGATCAGGTTGTAGACGGCTATCTGGGCCCCTCGACGAGGATCGCGCTGAACAGTTCAACTGCTCTGCCGAACGGTCTGGGGCTTGGTGACAGCGGAGAGGATATCCGTTCCGTGCAAAAGAAACTGAGCAGTCTGGGATATCTGAGTTCCGCAAACGCGACAGGATATTTTGGTGATGTGACCGAAAATGCGGTGAAGCTTTTCCAGCGAACCAACAATCTGGGAGCGGATGGCATCGTAGGTGTACTGACGATGGCAAAGCTGGACAGCAGCAGCGCAAAGCGGGCGCCGGCGGGAAGTTCGGGCAGCAGCTCTTCTTCGGGCGGCGGTTCTTCCTCAGGAGGCAGTTCCTCTTCTTCTGGTGGTTCTTCTTCCGGATCGAGCGGCGGTTCCTCATCGATTCCGGATACCGGCACGGCGAGCGGAGGCGCGAGCGCTCTGATCGCGGTAGCCAGTTCCAAACTGGGATGTCCGTATGTATGGGGAGCGAAGGGGCCAAACAGCTTTGACTGCTCCGGATTTGTTTACTGGTGTCTGAATCAGGTGGGTGTGCGGCAGAGTTATATCACTTCCTCCGGATGGAGAAATGTAGGAAAATACACAAGAGTAAGCAGCTTTTCCAACCTGAAAGCCGGGGATATTATCGTGGTCAGCGGCCATGTGGGAATTGTCGCAGGCGGCGGTACCGTGATTGACGCATCTTCCGGTAATGGCAAGGTCGTTCATCGGTCGTTAAGCTCCTGGTGGTCGAGAAACTTCATCGTAGGGTGGAGGATATTCGGGTAAGCAAGATAGAAGTGAATTAGAGGTGTTACATATACTGGTAAAGCAATTCCGGCAGGGAGAAATGCCGTCTGCGGATATCTCTTAATCATAGCCGGAAAGTTTGCCAATCATATAATTAATTGTCAATAAGTTATGGTAAAAGAACAGCAGCCATCCTGTCCATTGGTTACGGGCAGAATGGCTGCCGTTTCATTTCCGGGAAGAATCGTTGCGTACGCATTTATCCTTCCTGCAGCGGAAACCCAACGCATACCTTAAACAGATCTCCGTCGATAATAATCTCAAAGGTACCGCCCTGCAGCTTCGTCAGGCTCTGTGCGATGGAAAGGCCGAGTCCGCTGCCCTCGGTGGTACGGGAAACATCGCCGCGGACAAAACGCTCGGTGAGTTCGTCGGTACTGATATTGAGCGGATGTTCCGAAACGTTCTTAATCGTAAACCAGGCCATGCCGTCTTCGCTGGTGACATCCGTGTAGACGCGGCTGTTTTCCATGGCGTATTTATAGGCATTGTTGTAGAGATTTTCCAGAATACGCCAGAGATGTCGTCCGTCTGCCTCGATGGTCAGCCCATTTTCCGGAAGTGCGGAAATCAGTTCGAGATGCCGTTCGGCATATTTTTCTTCAAATTCTCCATTGGTCTGCCAGATCATTTCCACAAAATTTAAACGCGCCATATCCATCTTCAGATTACCGGAGCTGGCTTTGGAGGCCTCGACGAGGTCTTCGGTCAGCGTCTTGAGCCGCTGAGATTTCTGCTCGAGTACGGTCAGATATTCCTGGACGCGGTCATTGGGAATGTGTTCCCGCCGGATCAGGTCAATATAATTGATGATCGAGGTCAGCGGAGTTTTGATGTCGTGGGAAACATTGGTGATCAGATCCGCTTTCAGCCGTTCACTCTTGACCTGTTCCTGCAGTGCACGCTCCAGGCTGGTGCCGATCTGGTTGATTTGCTGTGCGATTTTTAATTGCTTTCCGCTTAAACCATTTAAATCCATCTGATAGGAGATATCGCCGCCGGCAATCTTTTTAATTGCGTCGGCGATCCGGTCTTCCTGACCGGAGGTAAGGAACAGTGATCGATAGATATGATAATCAAAGGCAATCAGCGCGAGAAGCAGAACCACGGCTATCATCTTTGCCGCAGGTGCCGACCGGAAATAAAGAGCGACAGCAATACCGGTAAAAGCGGCGAATTGTACCACTAAAAAGATAATGTACTGGCAGAACAGACGGTACGCGAATGTGCAGTCTGCGAAATAGTCTTCCAGGCCGATTTTAAATCTGCGGATGGAGCTGTTTTTCCAGAGCTGACCGGCTTTATAACGCCGGAGCAGGCTGAAAGCGCCGATCATGCAGCAACCGTAGAGGATGACAGACTGACATAGTTTTTCGATAAAGGGCCAGCTGGATTCTATAAAAATGAGATGAATCAGCCGAAATCCGACTTTTTCACCTAAAAACAGGGCGAAATAGGCGCAGAGGCAGGTCAGAACCAGACAACTTTCTGTCGTGATCATATCGAAGCTGTACAGGGTTGGGGTGGCGGGATCACTGCTCTGACAGCCGGCCAGACGGACCATAGATAAGAGTGTGATCAGGCAGCCGATGATGCCGACAGCGAGTACAAGCAGGCCGTCTTTTAAAAGTTCCTTGGTGCGGTTAAACTGATCCCGGCTGGCGGCGTAGATATCATCTTCGTAATAGTCGGTATCGACGGCGGCAATCAGATAGTAATCCGGAGTATCATAAAAATTGTTGTTTTCCATCGCGAGACTGACTCCGGTCGGGGTGGCGGGAAGATTATTATCCACCACGGCAGTATCACTGTTAAAATAGCAGTAACGTCCGATAGAAAGCAGCTCATCCGGATTATAGTCATAGCAGTTGGAGTAGGAAATGATTTCCTCATCTTCGTCCATATAAAAGACCTGGAAGTAGAAGTTTGACGGATTTACGATCATATGATAGTAAACCTTGTAATAGCTGCTCAGACAGGACAGAACCTCCCGCGACAGTTCCAGCAGAGAGACATAGGCATCGCCCGGCTCGCTGATCTGGTGATCAGTCGGATAGGCACGCCAGTTGACGATCTGGTCAGTTGCAGTGGAGGCATTGTCGTACAGATAGAGGTCATTGACAATCTCAAAGTTATCATTCAGGTAAAAGCCCTGGCTTTTGGCATAGCGAAGAACCTCTTCCAGGGTATAGATAATCTCAGGGCTGCCGCCGCGGGAGACCGAGAACATTTCCTTGGAGAGATCCAGATATCCATCAGTTTCAAATACGTCCCGATAGGAAACATACTGGAAGACTTCGTCCAGATTAGTCTGAAACATTTCCTGAAATTCGGCAGAGTCTTCAAAATCCTCCTTCAGGGTGGCCATGATGCCGGAACCTCTGATGGAATTCATATGGATGATGCCGAGGCCGGCCACGGCCAGAGTCAGAAAAAGCAGATGCAGTAATATCAGGATTGTTTTTTTTGCGCGGAAAGAATAATCTTTTAACATAAGCTCTTTTTGTCATCTCCCTTTTCGGTTGCACGGGTTACTGTTTTTCGATCTTATAGCCGACACCCCAGACAACCTTGAGATAGCGCGGTTCACGGGGGTTGATTTCAATTTTTTCCCGGATGTGGCGGATATGGACGGCAACGGTATTATCCGCGCCGATGGCTTCTTCATTCCAGATCTGTTTGTAGATCTCATCAATAGAGAACACTTTACCTGCGTTTTTAACCAGAAGGAGGAGTATATTGTACTCGATCGGGGTCAGCCGGACGAGCTCATCATCCACAAAGACCTCCTTGGTATCGTCATTGATGGACAGGCCGCCGCATTTAAAAACCTGATCGCTGGTTTGCTGGTTCATGTTGCCGAGCTGGGTGTAGCGGCGCAGCTGGGATTTGACGCGGGCGACCAGTTCGAGTGGGTTAAACGGTTTGGACAGGTAATCATCCGCTCCGATATTAAGACCCAGAATCTTGTCGGTGTCTTCTGATTTGGCGGAAAGGATGATGATCGGGATACTGCTGGTCTCGCGGACCTTTAACGTGGTGCGGATGCCGTCCAGGGAAGGCATCATCACGTCAACGATCATCAGGTCGGCGGATTCTTTTTCGAGGATGTCCAGCGCCTCATAGCCATCGTAGGCTTTCAGGACACGGAAACCCTCTCCGGTCAGATAGATGTCAATGGCATCTACAATTTCTTTATCGTCATCGCATACCAGAATTGTCTGCATAAATAATCTCCTTTACAATCGATAAATTTAGTATACATCAAAAAACGCCCTGCCGCAATCAGCAAGGCGTTTAATCATTTATGAATGATTTATGAATTTTGGAAGGCAGGGACTGCTTTTAGCCGTTAAAACGCAGGATCGCGGTGCCGTAAGCAGACAGCGGGAGCGCTATAGAGTAAGGCTGCCCGTCACATTCCTGCTTGACAGCTTTGAGGATCGGAGCCTTGTTCGGGGCTTTGTAGAGACCCTGCTTGTTGTCCAGAATCAGAGTGTAACTGCCCTTCTTCGGTACGCCCACGCGGTAATCGTCGCGCGCGATCGGAGTGAAGTTGCAGACAAAGATAAGGCTCTGTTTGTGGTTCCTTGCGTAGCGGACAAAGCTGAAGATGCTGCGGTCGCCGTCGTTGGCATTGATCCAGTTAAATCCGTTCCAGTCGTCATCTGCTTCCCAGAGGGAAGGATATTTTTTATAGACATGCAGCAGGTCGCGGACATAGTCCTGCAGACCCTGGTGCAGCGGCTCTTCGGTCAGATACCAGTCGAGGCTGACCTTTTCATCCCACTCATGCAGCTGGCCGAAATCCTGTCCCATAAAGAGCAGTTTTTTGCCCGGATGGCCGATCATATAGGTGTAGCCAACCTTGAGGTTGTCAAATTTGTCTGAGAAATATCCCGGCATCTTGTTGAGCATGGAACATTTCAGATGGACGACCTCATCGTGAGAGAGCACCAGGATAAAGTTTTCACTGTTAAAGTAGGTGAGACCGAAGGTCATCTTGTTGTGGTTATATTTGCGGAAATAGGGATCCAGCTTCATATATTCAAGGAAGTCATGCATCCAGCCCATATTCCACTTGAAAGTAAATCCGAGACCGTCCTCCGCAGGATCATGAGTCACTTTCGGCCAGGCGGTAGATTCCTCCGCGATAATCATCGCGCCGTTTCCGCGGTCACGGATGGAGCTGTTGAGATGCTTGAAGAATTCGATGGCTTCCAGGTTCTGGTTTCCGCCGTATTTGTTGGCGACCCACTGGCCGTCCTTGCGGCCGTAATCAAGGTAGAGCATGGAAGCGACGGCGTCTACGCGCAGGCCGTCGACATGGAATTTCTTGATCCAGTAGAGAGCGTTGGCGATCAGGAAGTTGCTGACTTCATGCTTCTCATAGTCGAAGACCTTGGTGCCCCAGTCCGGATGCTCGCCCTTGCGGGAATCTGCGTATTCATAGAGTGGCTGTCCGTCAAAGTCGGCAAGTCCGTGCGCGTCCCGCGGGAAGTGCGCAGGTACCCAGTCAAGGATGACGCCGATGCCCTTTTTATGTAAGTAGTTGACGAAATACATAAATTCGTCCGGCTTGCCGTATCGTGAGGTCGGCGCGTAATAGCCGGTTACCTGATATCCCCACGAACCGTCGAACGGATGCTCGGCAATGCCCATCAGCTCGACATGCGTATAGCCCATCTTTTTCACATAATCAGCAAGTTCTTTTGCAGCTTCTTTGTAGGTATAATAGCCGGCTCTTTCTTCAGTGTCATGCTTGCGCCAGGAGCCGAGATGGACTTCATAGATGCTCATAGCGGCCTCACGCGGATTGATGGTCGGACGTTTGGTCATCCATGTATCGTCGCTCCATACAAAACCGGAGGTATCATAGACGATCGATGCGGTGCCTGGCCGGAATTCCGCGTATTGGGCGTAAGGGTCGGATTTGAGAAATTCCCGGCCGTCTGCCGCCTTGATGGAGTATTTGTAAAGCGCGCCGACACCCAGATCCGGTACAAACGCCTCATAGATTCCGGAGGTGTCGAGTACGGTCATCGGAGTCGCTTTGGCATCCCAGTTATTGAAATCACCGACAACACTTACAGCCTGGGCGTGAGGCGCCCAGACGGCAAAATAAATACCTTTTTTCCCCTTGATCGTCATTGGATGGGCGCCGAGTTTTTCGTAGATTTCGTAGTGTGTCCCATTGCCGAAGAGATAGCGGTCAACGTCACTGATTACGCCAAGATCCTTCGGTTTTTTCTTTCTTACAGCCATAATAGGAACCTCCCTGGTTTTAAGGCAATCGATGTTGCCTGGTAGATTGAAATTTGGTTTTTCGTTCTGGTTGGAATGATGGAACCATCCATCAATAGCTACGTGTTTTCCAGATGCTTGAACTGGCGGAGCAGAAACTGATATCGGAGATGGATTGCCTTGCGCTCATAAATGTAACAGTCGATCAATACCGGATCGGTAGCCTGCCCAAAATGGTTTTCGACAGCTTCCAGTTCGCTGCGAGTCCGGTTGATCTGTGTGCGGAGCCTGCGGTACTCTTCCGAATACTCTCTTTTTTTCATGATCTGACGATTTGCCTCCAGAGAATCAAACTATGTGCGGATTGCACAAAGTTAGTATGTTCGGAAAATGGAAAAGTTATTCAACAGAGTCATAAAATTCTTTTGCGAGTGTTCCCAGCTTCATGAGCCGTTGATTACAGTCACTCATAGTCACGCGGTAGTAATTGGATGTGCCGCAGCGGGTGACTTCAACAAGTCCTGCTTCTTTTAAAATCTTAAGATGATGGGATACGGCAGGGCGCGAGAGTCTGGTCTGTTCCGTGATTTCGTTGACGTTTAAACCATTTGGATGGTCTGCTTTGTGGGCGAAGGCGCGGGTGAGAATTTCTATGATCTGGAGACGTATTTCATCACCGAGAGCGATAAACAGCGGCATGCATTCATGATAGCGTATCGTCAGCTCGTCCTGAGCCGTCATAGGATCCCTCCTTTTTGGTTTAAAAATTTAAACATACCATATTCTATCATGAAATATCGACAGAGTCAACTAAAATGATGAGGATTTATGAAAAAAACTGGTAAAAAATGCCTGGAAAAAATTTTAAAAATTGGGGATTGACAGATGACGAAGAAAAGCGCATAATGTTGCTTATCGACAGGAAAACAAATCTGAATTCTCTGATCAGCCATATCGGCAAATGCTTTCCGGAGATTGGAAAAAACGAAAAATTGAAAAAACGAAAACCGGTGTTAATTTTAACTGTGGGAAAAGAGGTGAAAGACTGGTTACCGTCTGTGTACTTTGTGTTGTTTTAGCAGGCGCGGGCTGGACCGATCTGCGGGAGAGAAAAGTATATAACCGCTGGCTTGCGCCCGGCATCCTGATCGGGATCGGCCTGCGGGGAGGTACATTTTTGGGCCCGGCGTTGTTGTTTTACGTGGTATCTTATGTGCTGTTTCGCCTGCGGCTGGCAGGAGGTGGTGATGGGAAGGTTGCCGCGCTGATTGCGGGATATCTTGGTGTGGACGCCGGATTAAAAGCAGTTGGAGCCGGGATGCTGACCGGAATTGTCTATTTTTTGTATCACTGTTGTCAGAAAGAGAACTTATCGGTTCGTCTGAATTTTCTTGCTGCCTGGTTCTGGCAGATGATTCACTTAAGAAAAATAACGGAATGTGGAAGCTTTTCCGTAAAAAATCAGGAAAATACGATACCGCTTGCTGCCTGTATGGCAGCTGGGACTTATCTGTATCTTTTTGTGTCCTTTATGTTCTGAGCCGGAAGGAGGCTGTTTAAGATGAAACGAGTGATGGCGGTGTATGACGTGGATCTGTTGTATGCGGATCGTTTTGCGGAGCACGCAAATGAGAAGGATATGACTCCTTTTCATGTCGTTGCTTTCGCAAGTCTGGAGAAGTTGAAGGCGTTTGCCGAAAAGCAGACGGTGGAAATTCTGCTGGTGGGCGGGAACCATCCGGAAGAAGAACTGGCGGGTCTGCCTGTCGGTCAGGTCATTCGCCTCAGGGAAGACGGCAAGGCAGGCGTGGAAACGGAGGAATTGCGGGAGAATGAGACAAAAATACCGGTGATCTATAAATATCAGTCATCAGATTCTCTGATGAGGGAGGTTATGACCTGTTATCATGTGCGGGATAAAAAATGGCTGCCCGGAGAAGTACTGAAAAGCAGGATTATCGGGGTATATTCACCGATAAACCGCTGCGGGAAAACAGGCTTTGCGATTACTCTGGGGCAGATTCTGGCACAAAACCGGAAAACGCTGTATCTGAATCTGGAGGAATGCTCGGGGCTGTCGGCGCTTACGGGAATAACCTATAAGGGATCGTTGTCGGATCTGATTTATTATTACCGGCAGGGCGTTTTTGATGAAGGACGGCTGGGAAGTACATTGTATCAGGTTGGAAATCTGGATTATGTGCCGCCGGCAGCGTGTCCGGAGGATATGGAGGAGATTCGAAGTGAAGAGATTGCCGCTTTTACAGCTGAGATTGCACGGAATGGGAGATATGAAGTAATCATTCTGGATGTTGGGCGTCTGGGAAAAGATGCGGCTATGATTCTGGAACTATGTGGGACGATTTATGTGCCTGTGCGGGATGATTGTGTATCGCTGGCAAAAGCTGCGGAGTGGAGGCGGGGACTTGCGGATTCCGGGAGAGGAGATTTGCTGGAACGGATCCGGCTGCTGCAGCTGCCGGTGCCGGCAGATACCGGACGGGTGGAAGGCTATCTGGAACAGCTGCGCTGGGGGGAACTGGGGTGTTACATACAGGAAATGCTGCGCGGGGCGGAAAGCGGGGAGAGGGTGAATGGGTGAAACATTTTCAGAGCTTTATATCCGGTTGAAACGGGAAATCCAGGAGGAACTGGATCATCTGGGCCAGACGGGGGACAGAGAACTGAACGAATGCATTGACAGGATGATTGCCAGAACCGGAGAGGAAAGTTATCTCCCGCTGAAAACGCGGATTGAGCTCAGAAAACGGCTGTTTGATTCCTTTCGGCGGCTCGATATCTTACAGGAGCTGATCGATGATCCGGAAGTGACAGAGATCATGGTTAATGGGAGGGATCGGATCTTTATCGAGAAGCACGGGAGGATCAGCCGGTGGAATTATGGGTTTGAGCGGGTGGAGCAGCTGGAAGATATGATTCAGCAGATTGTCAGCCGGATTAACCGTTCGGTTAATGTATCACATCCGATTGTGGATGCGAGGCTGGAAGATGGGGCACGGGTTCATATCGTGCTTCCGCCGGTCGCGCTCGACGGTCCGGTGGTTACGATCCGTAAATTCCCCGAGCCGATTACGGTAGATCGTCTGATCCGTTTCGGATCGTTGAATGAGGAGACGGCCGGGTTCCTGGAAAAGCTGGTCCGGGCAGGGTATAACATTTTTATCAGTGGAGGAACCGGATCAGGAAAGACATCTTTTTTAAACGCAATGTCTGCATTTATTCCGCCGGAAGAGCGGATCATCACCATCGAGGATTCCGCAGAATTGCAGATCCGTCAGGTGCCCAATCTGGTGCGGATGGAAACACGCAATGCCAACGCAGAAGGGGAAGGTGCGATTACGATCAGTGATCTGATTCGAGCGTCACTGCGGATGCGGCCGGATCGGATCATTGTCGGGGAAGTGCGTGGTGCGGAGACTCTGGATATGCTGCAGGCGCTGAATACCGGACATTCCGGGAGTCTTTCGACCGGACATGGGAACAGTCCGAAAGACATGCTTTCTCGTCTGGAGACGATGACCTTGATGGCTGCAGACCTGCCGCTTGCTGCGATCAGGAGCCAGATTGCTTCCGCAATTGATATTCTGGTGCACCTGGGCCGGATGAGGGATAAGAGCCGAAAGGTGTTGGAGATTGTAGAGATAGGAGAGTACTCGGATGGAGAAATACAGCTTAATCCGCTGTTCCGATTTGAAGAAAGCTCCGGCGGGAGCGCCATTGTCTGCGGCAGTCTCAAAAAAGTCGGAGAACTTAAGAGCGTCGGGAAGCTTCGCGCCGCAGGCTATCCGATATGACCGGTATGGCCTGTCACCCGCTGAGATCCTGACGGGAGCAGGAAAAGGGGCTGTGGTGAGCGCACTGCTGGCGTATACATTTTACCGCAGTATGATGATTTTTCTGATTATGCTGCCGGTTGGATGTGTCGTTGGAATTGCTGCGGAACGGCAGAGCCGGATGGAAAAACGGCAGCGGGAGCTGTCCGGGCAGTTTAAGGAGAGCATGATGATCCTGGCAGCGCTATTCAGCGCGGGATATTCGATGGAAAACGCTCTGGCTGCAAGCATCCGGGAGCTGACTACATTATATGGGAGCGATGGCCTGATTACCAGAGAATTTGCGTCCATGGTACAGTGGGTGCGAATGAACCGGACTGTTGAGCAGGCACTGGAGGATTTTGCGCAGAGGAGCGGACTGGAAGAGATTCGAAGTTTCTCAGAGGTTTTTTCTGTGGCAAAGCGCAGCAGCGGAGATCTGGGCAGTATCATGAGACATACGGCGGAGGTGATCCGGGATCGGATGCAGGTGCAAGAGGAGATTGTGACCATGACGGCGTCCAGGCGTTTTGAGCAGAAGATTATGAACCTGATACCATTTTTTATCGTATTTTATGTAGATGGCGCGTCTCCGGGATTTTTTGACCAGATGTATGAAACAGGAGCGGGGCGCCTCCTGATGACGATTTGCCTGGCAGTTTACCTGATTTCCTATGTAACAGCGAGGAAGATTCTGGAGATTGAAATCTGAATGGGAGGAGTGTGATGAAAGAATGGAAGATTCGGAAAGAGTATCTGTCATCCGCCGTCTGTGTCGCGGGAAGTATCGTTCTGTATCTGCTGCTTACGTGGGTGGCGTCCGGAAGTGGATCGATAAACGAAGCGGGGGTGATTGGACGCGGAGATTACGGAAGCACCGCATCGGAGTATCAGCTGAAGGTAGAAGGACTGTCGGAAGAGGAAGTGCCGATTACTGTCACTGTAAATCCGAGAGTTTACACTCAGGAAGAGGCACAGCAGGCTTTTGCTGAGATTATGGAAACCATGGAAGAGCGGATTCTGGGGGAAAATGATTCCCTGATGGAGGTTCAGAGCGATTTAAAGCTTGTAACAGGGATTGCGGAGCGGGGAATTAAGGTTCGCTGGTATTCTTCGGATACGGGTATTATGGATAGTTCAGGAAAACTGTTAAAGGAGGTGAAGGAGGAGACCGGGCTGATTTTGTCAGCGGAGCTTTTGGCGGAGATCGGGGGAGAAGGATTGTCGGATACAGATGCGGACAACCGCGCCGGGAAAAAACAATATCAGGAGTATTACGAGATCCCGATCCGTGTGATACCGCCGGAAAAAACCGCGGAGGAACAACGGTTGTCTGACTTTCTGTCGGCAGTTTCCGCACAGGAGGAAGAGCAGAGAACCCATGAAACATTTCAGCTTCCCACAGATTATGAGGGGCATATTCTGAGATATTCCGCCAGTGAAGGAGATGATTACCGGGCGATTCTGCTGATCGGGGTTCTGGCAGCGGTACTGCTGGCTGTCCGGGAACAAAGTCAGGAAAAGGAAAGGCGTAAGAAACGGGAGAAGGAATTGTCACTGGATTATTCAGACATGCTTTCAAAATTTGTTGTTTTAAGTGGTGCCGGGCTGACAGCGCGTAATGTCTGGGAGAGGATCGTAAGAGATTATGAAGAAGCAAGGGCGGATGGAAGACAGGAACAGCGTGCTGTGTATGAAGAGATGGGTCAGGCATGTCGTCAGATGAGAAACGGAGTGTCCGAACAGGAAGCCTACCGGGCTTTCGGACGACGATGCGGACTTCCCTGTTATCTTAAATTCTGCAGCCTTCTGGAGCAGAATTGTCGTTCCGGTACAAAGAATCTGCGTGAAATTCTGCAGATGGAGATGACCGACGCACTGGAAGGGCGTAAGAATCTGGCGCGTCGGCTGGGGGAGGAAGCGGGAACTAAATTGTTGGTGCCATTGTTTCTGATGCTGGGAATCGTTATGGTTATGATCATGGTGCCGGCGATGATGGCAATGGGATAATGAGAGAGGAGAAAGAATTATGGCATATGGAGAATGGAAGGAAATGAAAGATTTTCTGGCAGATGAGACTGGTGTGGGGGTGATCGAACTGGTGCTGATCCTGGTTGTGCTGATTGCTCTTGTTATCATATTTAAAACGCAGATTACGCAGCTTTTAAATAATATTTTTACACAGATTAATTCGCAGTCAGAGGAAGTTTATTAAGGAGGAGCCATGAAGCGTGCCGCCGGTCAGGTGACGATATTTATCAGCCTTACGATGATGTGTATATTCGCATTGTTCTGTGTGCTTATCGAATCCGCCAGAACAGCGGGTGCCCGATGGTATCTTCAGACAGCCGCCTCTTCGGCGCTGGATTCTGTTTTCAGTCAGTACCACAGGGAATTATGGGATTCTTATCGTTTGTTGTTTGCAGAATATGATGAGGAAGAAGAATTGAAAACAGACTTTGCAGTGTTTCTGAATGCTTATCTGGAAACCGGAAAGTGGTATCCGATGACACTCACGGATACGGAAGTTGAAGAATGGGTTACGGCGGTGGACAGTCATGGCAGTTATCTGGAAAAAGAGATTCTGGATTATATGGCGGTCGGGATATGGAAGCTGGATTATGAGTCGGAGACAGCCGAAGAACTCTGGAATATGAGCAAAGAAGCCGCCGCAATCAAAAATATCGGAGATTGTTACGACGGTCATTCGCGGGAAGTATTGGAGCTGGAGGAATCGCTGGAGGATATTTCGGATAATCTGAATAATCAGGAAAGTGAGCGGAAAGAGGCCGGATCCTGCCTCAGTGATTACGACAGCAGCGGGTTTTACCGGGCAGCGGAAAAACTGATTCAGGAGATGGAAAAAGTGCCGGGCCTGGTGACCGTCTATCAGGAAAAGGCAGATATTCTGGCGGAAAATCTCAGAGAGAGCCGCAGTTATTATGAGGGGCAAAAGGATGACTGCACAGATGAGATCCAGTCAAAATTTGAGGAAGAGATCGGACAATATGAGTCTTATATAAGTGAGGATGGAGACCGCAGGCAGGAGGTTGAAGCACTGACCGAATTGTCGAAGGAGCAGATTGCGTTGGTGCAGGAGGTCATTGAGGAAGTTAAGGAGGTAGAGGAAATCATTGATGAATGGGACGGCGGTGAGGATGATGAAGATGATCTGGATATTGATGAGCTGTGGTCACCGGTCATCCGGCACTTTGAGAGGCTGAAGATCGCAGAACTGTCATTTCGGCATGGAATCGCAGATAAGGAAAAGGAAGGATGGCTGAAAAATATTAAGACGCTGATCCAGAATGGGATTCTGAAGCTGGTGCTGCCGGAAGACAGAGAGGTGTCGGAAAACATTCTGGATACGACAGAGCTGCCGTCCGCTTTGGAGGAGTGTGCGCAGGGAGCAAGAACAATCACACTCCTGAATCATCTGATTGTCAATGAATATTGCGGAAGCTTTTTTAAAAATTTCTGTGACAGGGGAACTACAGGGGGTGGAGAAGCGGAGCCTGACGGAGAGACGGAGGCCTTAAACGGGGAATTACTGATGTATGAAATGGAATATCTGATCGGCGGTGCTGACAGTGATCGCGAAAATCTGACAACGACAGTGGAGCGGCTTTTTGCTGTGAGGGAGGGACTGAATCTGGCATATCTTCTGACAGATTCGGAAAAGAGAGAGGAGGCGCGCACGTTGGCTATGACTGTGACCGGGATTACAGGGCTTGCACCGCTGGTACTGATTACAACATTTTTTATCCTTTGCGTATGGGCTGCGGGAGAAGCACTCATGGATATTCGCGGACTGCTGTCGGGGAAAAAAGTTCCGATATGGAAGTCGGCAGAGACATGGACGCTTACAATGGAAAGTCTGCTGGCGGCAGGGGAGACAGGGACCATCGGCACCGGAGGCGGTGAGCAGGGGCTGACTTATCAGTCATGGCTGAAGCTGTTATTGTATGCGGATGATATCGTGATTCAGGAATATCGGATGATGGATATGATTCAGATGAATCTGCGTCAGAAACAGAATTCATTTCGAATGCGGCGGGGAATATATCAGACAAAGATTCAATGTGAACTGAATGGAAAACATGTGTTTTTTTCGCCTGGTTTTGTGGAAAATCTGACGGGGAACCGGGAATATGGGTATCCGATGCAGATTACGGCAGAGCGGGTTTATTAGATATTTTTTAAGAAGGGAGGCGGACAGATATGCCTTTTTCCATGGCGGAGAATTGCTGTAATCAAAGTATTTTCAATCATAATCCATTATCGGATCCATCCAATAAAAAAACACAATCAATCGTGACTCTCCAGGTACGAACCATCCTTAAAGATTTTATTTTTCATTTTCGTCATGAGAAAAAGGCATTTCTGTCCGCCTCGCTGACACTGGAAGCAGCGATTGGGCTGAGTCTGTTTATTTTCGCTTCGGTCTGTATGCTCCTGCCGATGAAGCTGATGAATACGGAGCGCAGGATACAGGCGGCGTTGGAAGAGACCGGTGAGGATTTCAGCAGATATGCCTATCTGAAAGAGATCATCGGTCAGGGAATGGAGTCCATGATTCCCGGTGCGGATGATTCGGCATGGCGGTTTTCTGAATACCTCACGGATGGAGCAGGAGGCATTTATGCCAGAGCCAATGTTTTAAACCATGTGGATACAGATAAGATAAGCAATGTGGAGTTGTCGGAATCGGAGATATTTACTGACGGTGAATTTATCGATCTGGTTTGCAATTATGAGTTTCATTTTCCATTTCCGGTATTAGGAGTATCAGGGTTAAGCCGGACGGCCAGATGCCGGAGAAGAGCGTGGATCGGATTGGCCGGCAAGGATTATGATGGGAGCGGCAGCAGCGGGACGGAGGAAGATCCTGTCGTATATGTAGGAAAAACGAGTACCCGTTATCATTGGAGCAGAAGCTGTCATTATCTTGCGAATAATCTGACAGCGGTGCCTGTGGCGAGCATTGAGGTGATGAGAAACAGCAGTGGAGGGAAGTATCGTCCCTGTGCCGTGTGCGGGAAGGCGGAAGCAGATACCGTATATATTATGGCATCCGGAAAAAGCTATCACACCGATCGTGAGTGCGGTGCGATCATTTCTTATGCGCGCGCAGTGAGACTTTCTGAGGTGGCATATCTGGGAGCGTGTTCCTATTGTGGGAAGTAGCCGGAGAATAAGAAAAATGACGGGAAAGGGGAGGAATATGGTCAGGGAGGTCTTTTTCTGGACGTTTTTGCTGGCAGCCGCATGGCAGGATTTCAGAAGAAAAGAAATTGCAGTCTGGATATTTGCGGTATCTGGCCTGGCAGCATTGATCCTGAATCTCACTGAGAGAACATTTCTGCCATATTTTTATGGAAGCGCGGTAGGTATCGGCCTGTTGGTGGCCGGTGCAGGATTAAAAGGTGCTGTGGGGGCAGGTGACGGATGCTTTTTTGCGGTAAGTGGGTTATATCTGGGCCTGAAGGAAAATCTGCGGCTTTTCTGTACGGCTCTTTTATTAAGTGGGTTATACGGTCTGGGAATTTATGTTTATAAAAGGTTCCGGTACGGTCTGGATGCCGGGAAAGAGACCTTTCCGTTTCTTCCATTTGCGGCTGCCGGGGAATTCCTTATCCTGCTTTTGGACGTATAGAAAAAAGGAAGAGTTTTATAAACGAGAAAATATTTTGTCGTTCATTATAGAATGGATGAAGTGTGTGGGAGACGGATGATTTTGAAAAAGTGGTTATTGATAAAGCTGAAGGGAAGTTATACTGTGGAAGCAGCCGGCGTATTTGCAGTGGTATTTCTTACGCTTATGTTTCTGTTCACGCAGGCTTTTCATCTTCGAGGGGAGACGGTCGGGGAGTTTGAACTGCATGAGGAAATTGAGCGGGAAAGACATTTGATTGCAAATATCGGAGAAGAGGAAATTTCTGGTGAGAAGGAAGGTATGAACTGGAAGATCCAGATCACAGCGCCTGTTTTTCGCCCGGAAAATTCGCTGAGGCTGTGGAGTCTGCTGGAGGAGCTTGAATGAAGGTTAGTTACCAGAGGGAAATGAAGCGGAATTATATGATTATTGATCCTGAGGACTGGAACTGGGAAGGTTATGAGAGCCGTATGGTAGCGTCCAATACGGTGGATGGATTGTTGAAAATCCGCATTCGACAGATGGAGAACGGGATCCGGTTTTATTATGATATCACATCGAAACAGCCGCTTTCCCGGATGTTAAACGGGCCGAAGTGGAGTGCAGATGATTTTAGAAATCTGCTGATTCAGATTTGCGGGTTACTGGAACGGATTGATGAATATCTGTTGAAAGAGTCGCGGATTTTTCTGGATTCGGATTTTATCTATATGGACCCGGAATCACGGAAATTATGGTTTTGTATGATACCGGGAATGGAACGGGATTTTCCGGAGGATCTGGGGAGACTGCTGGAAAAGCTATTAGAGTGTGCGGATCACCGTGACAGAGAGTGTGTTGTGCTGGCATATGGGATTTATCAGGAAACCAGAAAAGAAAATTACGGAATCGAAGATCTCATGAAACTGGTTTATAAAAAGCCAGATATGCCAGAGCAGATTCCTGTCAGGGAAAGTCCGGCAGAGAAAGCGATGTCAGACGAAGTAACCGGTAAGAAAATGATATCAGATGAATTTATGTCAGGCAAAAAGAAACCAGATGCGAAAGAATTCGGGGAAAGCAGAGAAAAAGCGTGGGATAAGATTATCGGAAGAGTGCGGGAACTGCTTCCCGGAAAGCAGGAAAAAGCGTTGTCGGAAAGGACAGAAGAGACCGAACAGGAAGATTTATGGAAGGAACTGATGCCGGGAGGGGAGGAATCTTTACAGGAAGAGCGGGAGGAACCGTATTTTAAGGATAAATCAGAAACAGAAGTAAAGTCGGATACCATCCTTTTGGCAGAAGTGAGGGAACAGATGAACAACCGGGTTTTGCGGGCACTGGATACGGGGATACCGGATATTCCGATCGCCTATTATCCGTTTGTGATCGGAAAGCAGGAAAATCTTGTAGATTATCGGCTGGATGATGATACTGTGAGTAGACTGCATTTAAAAATTGACCGGAGGGATGATCGGTATCTGCTGCAGGATCTGAATTCCACGAATGGAACAACTCTTCGGGGACAATTACTGGAAAATAACGCAGTTGAGGAGGTACGGACAGGAGATGAGATTGGAATTGCCCGATATCGTTTTCGGTTTGAATGACTGAGAATAGGAAAGAAAAACAGGAAGCGAAAAATAAAAATGCCGGAAAGTCAATGGTTAACAAAATTCGTAGACTATGGTATATTAAGAAAAACACAATGAAGAATGGAGTAAAACAATGAACGATCAGAATTGTATATTTTGTAAAATTGCCAATGGAGAAATCCCGTCTGCAACCGTATATGAGGATGAGGAATTTCGGGTAATACTCGATATGGGGCCGGCGTCAAAGGGTCATGCGCTGATTTTGCCAAAATCACATTTTAAGGATATTACAGAGGCAGACGCAGAGACAGCGGGGAAACTGTTTCCGTTAGCTTCAAAAATCGGAAAGGGCATGAAAAAAGGTCTCGGGGCGGCCGGTTTTAATGTCGTTCAGAACAACGGGACATGCGCGGGGCAGACGGTTTTTCATCTGCACGTCCATATTATCCCCAGATATGAGGGAGGACCGGAAATGGTAGCATGGAAGCCGGGTAAATCCGCTCCGGAGGAGCTGGCAGAGACGGCCGCGCTCATTCATTCGGCAATTACAGAGGACTAATATACAGCGTGACGTATGGATACAGAGGAAAGATTTCGGTATCTTTATAAGGAATATATGCCCATGCTTCGGACGATTGGCGGACGCTGCGGACTTCCTTATGATGAGATTGAAGATGCTGTACAGGAATGTTATTTGTCTTATTATGCACATTATCCGCTGACATGGCCCGATTCTCATATAAAGGCAATATTGGCGAAAATCATGAAAAATCGATGTATTGATTACCTGAAAAAGAAAGGGAATCAGATTGTTGATTTCCGTGGTTTGGGAGATCTGGAGATGCTGCTGGTAGAGAATGACCGGCTGAGAGCGAGGGATACTCTGGATGTTGTGCTGGAAAGGATGCTTTTAGAAGATTTCCGTGAAGTCCTGAAAAGTATGAGAGAAGACTGGAGGCAGGTGTATGTCTCATATGAGTTTCAGGGGAAGTCCATGAGAGAAATCAGCAGTCAGCTGGGGATATCGGAAGCTGCGTGCCGAATGCGGCATTCCCGCGGCAAAAAATATCTTGCCGCGTATATGAAGGATCATGACAGGAAACGGCCGGACAGGAAGAGAAAGGTCCATCCTGTCCGGCTGACGGATTCTGCTATTGCGTCTCTTCCGGCTTTTCAGCGAAAGAGGCGATCAGATCCATGATAGTTCCGATGGCGTCATTTTGCGAACTTTGGTTCATAGCCTGAATATATTTCTGCCGGTTTTCATAGGTAGAATTAATGGCAGTGAGGAGAGTTTCGTCGGTGACATCCTCTTCTTCAAGAACGCAGGAGTATCCCTGACGTTCAAAGGAATGGGCGTTTAGCAGCTGATCGCCTCTGCTTGCCGCTGCGGAGAGAGGGATCAGGACATTTGGTTTGCGAAGGGCGAGAATTTCGCAGATGGAATTCGCTCCGGCGCGGGATACGATGATATCGGCGGCGGCAAATAAATGGCGAAGCGGAGCCATCACGTATTCGTATTGGACATATCCGCTTTGACTGATCAGGGATTCGTCAAGATGGCCTTTGCCGCAGATATGTATCACCTGATAGTTTTGCAGAAGCTTTGGCAGAAGAGAACGGATGGCCATGTTGACGGCAACCGCTCCAAGACTGCCTCCGATCACCAGGATGATGGGTTTTGTGGCAGAGAGTCCGGTATACTGCAGGCCGGTGAAACGGTCGCCCTCAAGCAGTTCTCTGCGGATGGGAGATCCGGTCAGTACGGCTTTCTCTTTAGGGAGATATTCCAGCGTTTCAGGAAAGTTGCAGCAGACTTTCGCGGCGGAGGGGATGCAGATCCGGTTCGCGAGACCCGGCGTCATGTCCGATTCATGGATAATGGTTGGGATTTTATAATGTTTTGCGGCAAGGACTACGGGAACAGCGACAAAGCCGCCCTTGGAAAAGATGACGTCGGGGCGGTATTTTTTGAGCAGATGAAGCGCTTCCCAATAGCCTTTGATAACACGGAAAGGATCGGAGAAATTTTTGAGATCGAAATAACGACGGAGTTTCCCGGAGGAAATGCCGTCATACGATAGTCCGATGTCTTCGACCAGTTTTTTTTCAATACCGTTATAGGAACCAATATAGTGAACTTCATAGCCTTTTTGCAAAAGATTGGGAAGAAGAGCAAGATTTGGAGTAACATGACCGGCTGTTCCGCCGCCGGTTAAAACAATTTTTTTCATAAAGAAACCTCCGGTGGTTATACTTACAGGAAATGAAATGCGGTATGCGGTTTCATAAAGAAAATCAGAAGCCGCTGTCTATCATTATAGTACCCATACCGGATAAAAAGTCAACTAAGAAATCAGAAAAAGCAGCATCTGGGAGGATAAAATGTTAGGAATTATCGGAGCAATGGCAGAAGAGGTACAACAGCTGAAAGCAGAGATGGAACTGCCTGAGATCAGAAATGTGGCAGGAATGGAATTTTACAGAGGTAAAATAGACAGCAGGGATACCGTGGTGGTTCAATCCGGCATTGGCAAGGTGAATGCGGCTATCTGCGCACAGATTCTGGCGGATTGTTACCATGTAGACGGGATTGTCAATACAGGCATCGCCGGTTCCCTGCGTGCGGAAATCAATATCGGAGATCTGGTGTTGTCTACGGATGCCGTGCAGTACGATATGGATTGCCGGATCTTTGATTATCCGATCGGACAGATCCCTCAGATCGATGTCTTTGCGTTTGCTGCAGATGAAAAACTCCGCAAAGCGGCGAAAAAATGCTGCGCAAAGGTTAATCCAGACGTCAGCGTTTATGAAGGAAGGATTATGACAGGAGATCAGTTCGTCTCTGATCATACCAAAAAAGAATGGCTGATTGAGACGTTTGATGGGTGCTGTACGGAGATGGAAGGAGGCGCGGTCGCACAGACGGCTTACCGGAACGGGATCCCGTTTCTGATCGTGCGGGCAATTTCAGATAAGGCAGATGACAGCGCACAGATGGATTACAGGGAATTTGAGCGGCAGGCAATTGTCCACAGTGTAAACCTGACGCGGGAACTGATTCGGACGGTAGGCTGACTACCGGTATTTGCCGGCTGATCTCCGGATAGAAAAGCAACCGGAATGCTGATAAAAACAGGGAGCCGGCTTCAGAAGAAATCTGAAGGCGAAAACTGTCAATATTTGACGACCGATTCCCGTCTCCCTGAACTTTCCAAAATGACCGGGAACCGTTATAATGGTACTTGTCTGAAAAATCAGGAAAGAAAGGGGAACTGTTTTTATGTTAACACTACTGGAAACAGGACGGGCACTGTATGTGCTGGTGGGAATCTGCATTCTTGGACTGCTTGCAAGACTGCAGACCAGAAACCTTTACAAAAGACTGATTCGAGAGAGTACCAATCTGGCAGCAGCAAAAAACAAAGGACTGAGGGAACTTCGGGAACGGGCGGAAACCGCCTATCATATGAACCAGGGAATGCATGACACAGGGAGCTGGCTGGAGCGTCAGCTGGGAGAACTGCGTTTCCGTGGACTTAGTCTGTCTGGCTGGAGCGGTTTAAGTACACAGTTGACCTGGCTGTGTCTGATTGCAGGCGGAGCCGGTGCATTCTTTTCCTACTGGTATCGGCTGGATACATACTATATCGTGATGTATGGCGGGGGTGCTGTACTGATGGCGATGGTGATGATGCTTTTTGACGGAAATGTGGCAGGCAGCCGCAGAGAGCAGCTGATCGCGTCGCTGCAGGATTATCTGGAAAATACAATGTTTCCCCGAATGGGGCGTTTATCAGAACGTGCGGATCATGGAGAAAAGGAACGGCCGGAGCACGATAAAAGCGGGGGACGCTTTGGCTTTTTTGAACGAAGGCGGCTGGCAGAAGAGGAAAGTGCGACAGGGGCGGAAGACCGTAAGTACGTCAGGGAGGAAGAGCAGCCGGAGAACCGGAGAGCTTCGCTGCGGAGGACGTCTCGTGAACAGGAGTCGGTGCAGACGGCTGCAGAGTCTGGCGGGAAGCGGCAGACTTCGCGGGAAAAACGCCGGGAGTCTGCCGAAATGGTAAAAAGTCTGACAGCGGCTTCGGTATCTCCGGAGGATTTGCCTGAGCCGGGAGAAGAACGGAACTGGCTGAAAGAGCTTAACCCGGAAGAAGCCAGAGTGATTGGAGATATTTTACGACATTATCTGACGTAGTACGGTGATCGAGAACGACGAAAATAGTTGCTGTTCACGATCCGTATCGGATTATACACACGATCGAGCAGGGAATGTCTGCTTCATGAGCAATTTCGATTTCGTCACTTCTGTGATTGAGATTGCTCATGAATGCGGGCAGGAGTTGCAGGATTATTCTTCGATCACATGGATTTCCAGATAATCGAAGGGAATCTGTTCAATAAAGCTGTCCTGACGAAAACGTGTGCGGTCAATTCTCTGAAATTCTTTAATATTGGAATCAAGCCAGATCGGCTTTTCGAGGTCAAATTCGTAACAGATCTCATCCAGCGACTGAAATACCATGGCAGTGCGGGACAGGCTGTAGT
Source organism: Clostridiales bacterium (assembly GCA_020860565.1). Lineage (GTDB taxonomy): Bacteria > Bacillota > Clostridia > Lachnospirales > Lachnospiraceae > Brotaphodocola. The sequence goes on along the minus strand of JAJBUA010000028.1, from coordinate 25,302 downwards.
CAGCGACTGAGATCACGGTATCTTTTATCATGCGATTATTTTTCCATAATTTTCCCCACATTCGAAACATAGAATAGAACGGCCTCCTTTTGACGTTGTATTGTTATGACGTTCGTCAACCTCGTTCATAACCGATATCCATTGTACCATAATCTTTTCCATAAGTTACCCGATTTGTAATAAAAAATTAAGGCAAGTTTTGACGATTTATGTTACACTTTATCTCATACAACAGTTTATAACCGCAGGTCGGGAAACCGGTTTTGCCTGAGTGGTTTTTAAAAGTAATATTTTAAGAAACAGGAGGGAATTGTTATGGCAGAGACAAGCATTTTAGTAGTCGATGATGAGCAGGAGATCGCCGATCTGGTTGAAATTTATCTGGTAAGCGATGGATATAAAGTATTTAAGGCGACCAATGCGCAGGAAGGTCTGGAAATCCTGGAAAAAGAGGATATCCAGATGGCAATTCTGGATATTATGATGCCGGGGATGAGCGGGCTGGAAATGTGCAAGAAAATCCGTGAAGTCAATAATATTCCGATTATCATGTTAAGCGCAAAATCCACAGACCTCGATAAAATACTGGGCCTCGGAACAGGAGCGGATGATTATGTGGCAAAGCCGTTTAACCCGCTGGAGCTTTCTGCGAGAGTCAAATCACAGCTGCGGCGTTATACGCAATTGAATCCAAACAGCGGTGTCCATGAAAATGCAAAAAACGAGATCAGTCTTCGCGGACTCACTATCAACAAAGATAATCATAAAGTGACGATTTATGATGAGGAAGTAAAACTGACGCCGATTGAGTTTGATATTTTATATCTGCTGGCTTCGAATCCGGGAAAGGTATTCAGTACCGATGAAATTTTTGAAAAGGTCTGGAATGAAAAGGTTTACGAGGCGAACAACACGGTAATGGTACATATTCGCCGTCTGCGCGGCAAAATGAAAGAGGATGAACGCCAGGATAAGATCATCACGACAGTGTGGGGAGTTGGATACAAAATTGAAAAGTAAGAAAAAAAGCAAAGGCGATCTGAGAAGACAGTTTCGGACGAGAGTCTTTGCAAATATCTTATACAGTACGCTGGTAACGGTTGCGATGGAGATTGTCCTGGTGATGAACCTGACGTTTCTGGCTGATTATGCAGAGAAAGCTCAATGGGAAAACGCTCTGCTTAGCATGATCAGCAGCTCGGATGTGGTGATTGTTCTGGGGTATGTGCTGCTGGGGATTGCGGTATTTGCGGTTTCATTTCTGCTGTTACAGGAGCGGTCAATTTCGTATATCAGCAGAATTTCGGACGCGGTCCGCAATATTTCCGAGGGGGATCTGAATACCAGCATTGAGGTGATCGGCGACGATGAGTTTTCGGCGATGGCAGAAAATCTGAATAAAATGGTAGAAGAGATTCGCCGGCTGATGGATAAAGAGCGTGAGGCGGAACGGACAAAAAATGAGCTGATCACGAATGTTGCTCATGATCTGAGAACGCCGTTGACCTCGATTATCGGATATCTGGAGATCCTTTCCGGACAGAAGGCGCAGCTTACGCCGGAGATTCAGAAAAAATATCTGGATATCGCGTATAGTAAAGCAAAAAGACTGGAAAAGCTGATCGAGGATTTATTTGGTTTTACGAAACTGAATTACGGGAAGATATCCATGCATATTTCCAGAGTCGATATTATCAAGCTGCTGAGCCAGCTTCTGGAGGAAGCCTATCCGAATTTTGAAAAGAGGGGTCTGTCGTATGAACTGCAGAGTAATGTACCGGCAAAGGTGATTACGGCGGATGGAAATCTTCTGGCGAGACTGTTTGATAATCTGATTACCAATGCGATTAAATATGGAGCGGAAGGAAAACGGATTCTTGTAAAGGTACATGCAGAGGAGGATACGGTGCAGGTGGCAGTGGCGAATTATGGTTATGTTATTCCGCAGGAAGAGCTGCCGCTGCTGTTTGAAAAATTTTATCGGGTAGAACAGTCCCGCTCGACAACGACCGGCGGTACGGGACTGGGGCTTGCCATTGTAAAAAATATCGTAGATATGCATGGCGGAAAGATCACGGTAAAGAGCGATCTGAATGGAACGGTATTTACTGTGACACTTCAGGTTAATTTTGATATTAACAGGGAACATTTTGGAGAACCGGGATGAGAAATACAGGCTTTCGGGAGTGCGAAATATATGTGCATCAAAATAACCGCAGGTTAAGGCTGGCGGTTGTTTTGATATTGGTTCTGATTTTAAGTGTACTGGGCTTTGGCGGACGAAGTCCGCAGGCATGGGCCGCGGAAGATCAGACTCTTCCTGTGACGATACAGGTTCAGTATGGGTATGAGAATTCCGCAAAGGGCGGGCGTTATCTCCCGGTTGATATCACCGTGACGAACAGTCAGGATCAGGAAATTACCGGGACGCTGCAGATCAAATCGATGGAATCCGACGGCATGATTTATGAGTATGATTTTCCGGCGATGATCGACGCGGCGTGTGAAAGTGTGCTTCGGGAGTATATTCCTCTGGGGACACGGGCGACGAGACTGTATGTCCGGCTGACCGGAGACAGCGGTGAAGTTCTGGCAGACGAGCAGGTAAAGCTGAATGTCAGTTGGGATGTACCGGAGCTTTTTATCGGTATTTTGTCGGACGAGCCGCAGGAACTGAAATTTCTGGATGGTGTGGGAATCAATTATGGTTCCATGCGGACGCGGACATTTGATCTGGAAGAAACCGATATTTCTGATGATGCGATCGGTCTGGATCTGCTGGATGTTCTGGTTGTCAATAATTACCGGCTGAGAGATCTGAGTGAAATGCAGACATCCGCGATTATGGACTGGGTTCATGACGGCGGAGTCCTTTTGCTGGGAACGGGAGAGAGGGTTGACGATACGCTGGGGCGATTTGCGCCGGAGCTTCTGGATGAATCTTATGATTCGCCGTCGTTATACCATGTCGATCTGGGAGAAAGCTACGGACTGGAAGAAGAAGGCGCAGGGATGCTGGCAATCACCTGTGTCGATATTTCTCTCCATGGCGGAAATATTGTAATATCCAGTGATGATCTGGGATTACTTGCGGTTGCGGCCAAAGAGAGAGGCCTGATTGGCGTGACTGCTTTTGATTTGTCAGATATTGCGCAGTTTTGTGAAAAAGAAACCTCTTATATGGATTTTTTCCTGACCAGCCTGCTGGGAGAGGATCGAATCCGGGAACTGGCAGAGGTTGTATATAGTGGAAATTCGGAGTACTTTACGTCAGTACAGAATCTGGTAAATACCGGAAATGTGGAAAAGCTTCCGAACCTGTCTCTTTATACAGCTTTGATCTTACTGTATTTATTTCTGATGGGACCGGCGCTTTACCTGTATCTGAAAAATCGTGAACTGCAGATTTTTTATCGCAGAGGAGCCATTATTCTGGCAGCGGTTTTTACGGTAACGCTGTATCTGCTGGGGACGGCGACGCGATTTACAGAACCCTTTTTTGCCTACGCGACCATTCTTGACAGTACGGATGATTATGTGACAGACACGACCTATATTAATATCCGCAATCCGTATAACCGGTCGTATGAGGTTCGCCTGAATCCGGCGTATTCTGTACTGCCGATTACGCGCAGCCTGAGAAGCGGCGGCCGTCAGAGTTCTGAGCTTACCGGAGAGGAAGAATATCAGGTCAGAATTGATCGGAGAGATGACTGCGTGGTGATGACCGGTAATCATATTGCCGCATTTTCGCCCAAATATTTTCAGCTGGAAAAGAAGGAGTTAAATGAGAGCGGAGAACGGATCAGCGGGGAAATCAATTATTTTGAGGGATCTCTGAGCGGTCAGATTACCAATAACTATCCTTACGCGCTGGAAAATACGGCTGTGATCCTGTATGGGAATATGGTTTATATTGACGATATGGAGCCGGGAGAGACCAGGACACTGGATGAACTGACAGTGCTGCGCTTCCCTTTAAACGGGGCGCAGCTGGTTGCAGAGATGATTACCGGACAGTGGGATTTTGAAGAGTCGGATATTGGAGATACCGAATATCTGCGGGCGATGAAACGGGCAGGACTTCTGGAGTTTTATATGGATAACTATATGTCGGGCTATACTGCGGATGCAAAGATAATTGCGTTCAGCACACAAAAGGAGGGATCGTCGTTTCTGGAAGAGGAGTCGGCGGAGACCTATGGTATGACCATGCTGACGTCTTCGATTGCGGTGAATGCTTCGCAGGACAGCCGGATCTACCGGTCGGTTTTAATGAAAACACCGGTGGTGATAACCGGAAAATATGATGCGAAAACGAATACCCTGAGCGGAGCGGAGCCGGTAACGCTGGAGTATCAGATGGGAACCGATATCAGCGTGGAAAGCCTGACGCTGGAGCCGATTTCAGAGGTGTTCCGGGAGCGGGACGGAGATACGCAGGTGGAGGCTTTTACGGGCAGTATTTATTTCTACAATCACGGCACAGGGAGCTTTGATAAAATGGAGCATACGGAAGAGACGATGGATCTGGAGATGCTGCGGCCATATCTGTCTCCGGGGAATATCCTGACGGTGCGTTATGTCTATGAAGGAACCGGAAGCTACCGGCAGATCCAGCTGCCGATGCCGATGGTAGCGGGAAGGAGCCAGTGATGCTGAAAATACGGAATCTTCAGAAAAGTTATGGCAGTTTTCGCGCATTGAACGGACTGAATATGGATGTAGAAACCGGTTCGCTGTATGGTCTTGTAGGGCCGAACGGAGCCGGCAAGACTACGACGATTCGTATCCTGACAGGGTTGCTCCTGCCGGATGAGGGAAGCATTGAACTGGATGGAGTCAATGTATTTGAGGAGAGAGACTGCCTGAAAGAAAAGATCGGATATGTGCCGGATGAGCTTGGGGTTTATGACAATCTCAAGGTATGGGAATATCTGGAATTTTTTTCTTCCTGCTATGGAATGGAGGGACTCCTTGCTCGAAAACGTGGGATGACACTGTTGGAACAGGTAGGGCTGGGAGGCAGAGAAAATTCATTTGTAGATAGTCTTTCCCGTGGAATGAAACAGCGGTTGTGTCTGGCACGGGCGCTGCTCCACGCTCCGGACATCCTGATTATGGATGAGCCGACTGCGGGACTGGATCCAAGGACAAAAAAAGAGTTTCGTGATATGCTGCGCGAATTAAACGAGGATGGAAAGACGATCCTGATCAGTTCTCATCAGCTGCCGGAGGTATCTGAATTGTGTACGGATGTAGGAATTATCGATGATGGCCGGTTGGTTTTGTATGGACCAATGGAAGGGCTGATTGATCAGGCAAGTATGGTAAAACCGCTGATTATCACGATTTATGATAACCGGGATAAGGCGCTGGAAATATTGAAGGCACATCCGCTGGTGCGGACGGTTATGATCCGTGATCAGGAAATTGTGGTCGGTTTTCGCGGGAATGCCCGCGAGGAAAGCGAACTTCTGACGATGCTGACTGCGGGCGGAGTATTGATCCGGGGATTTATGAGAGATCCGGGAACACTGGAAAGCATCTTTATGCAGCTGACGAGCCATGAGGAAGAAAAGGTGGTGTTGTCTTATGAGGGAGAATCCGGTTTATAAAAAGGAAACGAGAGTCAGTGCGCGCAGTTTTCGCATGGTTCTGGTTCTGTTGATTTTTAATGGAATTCTGGCCATGGTGACATTGTTAAATATGTATTCGAACCTGCAGCGGGCAAAGCTGACGGCGGAGATTCAGTATTCCAGTTTTCTGGATCTGTATTCGTTTGTCAGTGTGCTGGAATTTGTGATGGTGATTTTTATTATGCCTGCGCTTACTGCCGGGAGCATCAGCGGAGAATATGAGCGCAGGACGCTGGATATCCTGCTGACGACAAAACTGACTCCATGGGAGATTATATGGGGAAAGCTCGCGGCAGCGCTCAGTACGATGGCTCTGATGATTATTTCAAGTCTGCCGGTGATGTCGCTGATGTTTGTATACGGAGGTGCTTCGGTGGTCGATATTGGACTGCTGTTTGTGAGCTATATGACAGCGGCGCTTCTGATGGGAGGTCTGGGGATCTGCTGCTCGGCAGTGTTTCAAAAGTCAACGCTGTCAACTGTTGCAGCTTATGCCGTGATGGGGATTATGGTAGTAGGCACCTTTGGTGTTAACTGGTTCAGTGGATATCTGAGCAGGCTTCAGATGGAAACTTCGGCGGCGGTTGCAGCGCCGGTGAGTGAACCATGCCGTTATCTGCTGTTGCTGAATCCGGCCAATACCTTTGTCGGAGTTGTTCTGCGTCTGTCAGGACGAAATTATGAATGGACGGGTGGTTCACTGAGTTTTGCCGATGGAAGTATGGTGATTTCGAAATTATCCTGGATTGGCGGAAGCACCCTGCTGCAGCTTATGATGGCGGCAGTGCTGATTGCAGCGGCGGTGCGTGTACTGACTCCGGAAAGAAGAGGAGTGAAAAAGGAGCGCAGATAAAATGAGAACCATGCAGGGAAAAAGAAAAAGTAAAGCTTGCTTTGAAGATGATGGCAGAGTAAAATAAAAGAGCAGCTATAGATAGAAATACATAAAACAAGCGCAAGCCGCTGGAAAGAAGGTAATGGGATGAAAGATGTCAATTGTGCGTATTGTATGCAGGGGGAACTGGTGAGCCAGTTTGCATATCCGGTATGCCAGATGGATTCAGGTTTTTTATATGTGTTCAGGGAGCAGAGCCATCCGGGCAGGGTAATTCTGGCACATAATAAACATGTCAGTGAAATGATCGATCTGACCGATGAGGAACGGAATCAGTTCTATGCAGATATTGCCAAAGTCGCCAGAGCAATTCATAAAGTATTTAAGCCGAATAAGATTAATTATGGCGCGTATGGTGATACGGGATGTCACCTGCACATGCATCTGGTGCCGAAATATGAAGGCGAATATGAGTGGGGCGGAACCTTTGAGATGAATCCGGGCAGAGTAACGCTGACAGACGCCGAGTATGAGGATATCGCCGAGAAGCTCCGTCAGGCCTTATAAAAGATTATGATGGATGAAGAAAATCAGGAAAAGAGCAGAATCGTTCTGATTGGTATTCTGGTGGAGCAGACAGAATCTGTTGCTGCCGTCAATGAGATCCTGCATCAGTATGGGGGATACATCATCGGCCGCATGGGGATTCCCTATCGGGAGAAAAAAGTCAACGTCATCAGTATCGTGATGGATGCGCCAAATGACGTGGTCAGCACGGTTTCCGGCAGGCTGGGCCAGCTGCCGGGAGTGCAGTCCAAAGCGCTGTATGCCAGACGGAACTGATGTATGCTGATGCAGAGGCCGGTAATCGGCTGTAAAGGTATTTATGTTTTATCGAGTTTGCTTCCGCCGTCTGTATTCAGGCGGCGGAAGTGCAGTTACATGGAGGTTGCGGATGTTTTTTATCATGGGAATCAGCCCGGGGCAGAAAAAACTGAATTTTGATCAGCTGGTCATATGCAGACATTGCGGGCGATATGGTCACCTGGAGGTTTTTCTGACCTATACATGCCTGACATTATTTTTTATACCGGTTTTTCGCTGGGGGCGACAGTATATGGTGCGTACGACCTGCTGTGATACCTGTGTACCGATCGATGCTGAACTGGGAAAGCAGATTGAGAGAGGCGAGGTAACCTCGCTGCCGGAAAGCATTATCCCGGATGATTATTCGTATAATGCTGGCAGACACCGCAGATGTATGAACTGTGGCTTTGAGACGGAAGAAGATTACCAGTATTGCCCGAAATGCGGAACCAGGATGAATTGAGTAAAGGAAAGCAGGATGATGATCATGCGCGACAAAATATTCTTTTTTGATATTGATGGGACTCTGGCGAAAAGAGGAGTGATCCCGGAGAGCAACCGGAAAGCGCTCAGGCAATTGCGGGAACTGGGATATGAGACGTTTATCTGCAGCGGGCGGCCCCCGTTTTATGTCAGGGATCGCTTTGATGATCTGGTGGATGGGTGTATCTGCTGCAACGGCAGATATATTTTATATCATGGGAAGCAGCTTTTCAGTAATCCATTGTCGGAGGCGGAACTGACGGCATACCTGAGAAAGCTTGATGAACTGGAGTGCGGATATCTGCTGGTATCAGAGGAGGCGTTTTACTGCCACAGGCTGCCGGAAGGATATCAGGAAATGATGATACGGGATTATCAGGCCAAACGTCAGTGTCTGGATCCGCAGGGGATGCGGTGCCTGACCTTTGATGTAACGTATCAGGATTCGGAGCAGTTGGGAAGGGTGATCGAAGCGTTCAAAGAGAAATTGATTATAAATGATCATCATGGCAGCGGGTCTGCCGATTGTTCGACACTTGATTTTGATAAGGGCTCAGCGATTGCGTGGCTGACGGATTATTTTGGTCTGGATCGGTCGTCAGTCTATGCATTTGGTGACGGTTATAACGATCAGGCGATGTTTCGTGAGGCAGGACATCGGATTGCGATGGGAAATGCAGTCGATGTCCTGAAAGAAAAAGCAACCTATGTGACGGATGCATTTGATCGTGAGGGAATCTGGAATGCGCTGGTGAAGGAAGGAATCCTTATTGTTGATTAAAGTGGATTTTTCAGTCGGCGGTATTGTCATCCGCAGAATCATCTTCTCCCTCGATATCTGAATCCAGTGTTTCTTCATCTCCTTCAAGATGAGAGGTAAAAGTACCCTGAACTTCGTTGCCGGCGCGGTCCTGTGCATGGACGTGCAGCCCGTCCGGATCCATTGCGAAGGAAAAGGTGTTGGTTTCCTGATCGGCAGTCAGCGGTTTGATTTCCTGATCGGACGAATCGAGTGCGTAGACGGACTCAAAATTAACTCCGGACTGGCTGTCGGAAATGGTCAGGGTGACGATCCCGTTTTCTACATAGGCATTTTCAATCGAAGGCGGATTGTCATCGAGAATATCAATATGCTCGAACTGGGCGGTGGTCATACCGTTTAAGTTGGTAATGGTTACCTCCAGAACGCCGTTTTTGGTGACAGTTGTGGTATAGGTACGGTTCCCGGTACTGTTGAGAGTCAGCTCCTCGCCGTCCAGATCGGCAGTGAGAGATTTGACCGGAAAACGAGTCTCGACGGTGATGATCGCCTGAGCAGTCAGATAGTCTTCAGTATCCGGCACTTCGAGGGATACCTTCGGTGAAGCGGTGACACAGAAGAAGACAATCAGGTTAAAGATAATAAACGGAAGTATGTAAAACAACAGGACGTGCAAAAAGCCATCGTTATTGTTTTTGCGATATTTTTCAAGTTCCGCGCGAGTCGGAAAGGCCGATGACTGATCCATAACAAAACCCCTTTCATAAATGGCTTCTGATAGCATAGCAGAAAATGTTCCTTATTACAAGTGAAGTTTTCTGGAAGAAGAACGTAAAATTTTTGAAACTTATCAGTTAAGAAATTCATGAAGAGTCTCTTTCCAGATCACCGGGAACGTGTTATAATCAGATCGGAAACAGGTTTTTCGCTGGCTTGTCAGCAGATAAAGATCATCAGGATCTTACGAGGGAAAAAATGATACGGAAAGCGGCGGCATTTGCGGCAAAGGCACATGAGGGAGCGGTACGCAAGGGGAGTGGGATCCCATATGTCTACCACCCGATGGAAGTGGCGTTAGTAGTATCGATGATGACGAAGGACGAGGCGGTCATAGCTGCGGCTTACCTGCATGACGTCCTGGAGGACACACCGGTGACAGCAGAAGCGATCAGAGAGGCATTCGGCTGCCGGGTGCTGGAGCTGGTATCACAGGAGACGGAGGACAAGTCCAGAAGCTGGCGGGAGCGAAAGGGGCACACGATTGAACATGTGAAGAGTGCTTCTCATGATGTAAAGATTCTGACATTGGCGGATAAAGTATGCAATCTCCGGGCTACCGCGAGAGATTATCTGGCGATGGGGGATCAGGTCTGGGAACGTTTTAATGAGAAAAGAAAAGGCATGCAGCAGTGGTATTATCGCGGACTGCTGAAGAGTCTGTCGGATCTGAGAGGGGAAGCACCCTATCAGGAGATGCGCAGACTGTATGAACTTGTGTTTGCGGAGCCGGCACCGGAAGTGTGTTTTGATGATGGAGCGACAGCCGGAGAGGACAATTGACGAAAGATAAATTTTCAGCAGCAAAGGACAGGAAGTTCATCCGTTTGCCGCTGATTTTTTCTTTACCAAAGGATTTATTTTACCAGCCGGACATCTGGATTTCTTTTACAGAATGAGATACAATCACACGCAGAGAAAGGAATGGCAGGAAAATGAAAAACGGCAGTAAGAGTATCCGTCACTATATCTTTTTTTCCAATGCGTTTATGGTTGTTTTGACCCTGGGAATTTTTCTGGTTGTATATGCAATCTCTATCAAAGTGTACGGGTATCTGGAACGCAGCAGGGTGGTCAGCGAGTCAGAACTGTCGCCGGGGAGCGTTATGGCCGGTGAGGCTTTGGAAAACTGGGACTGGTCTGCAGATGAGGCCGATCTGAGCCATCTGGGAGAAGAATTATATGGGAATGGTTGCTGTACGGCTGTTTTTGTGAATGGAGAACCGATGTTTTCCAATATGGAGGATATGGAGAGCGGCGATCTGGAAGAATACGAATATTTTCTCCGTACAGATTCACAGTCGCATATCTATATGATCGACAGGATGACGCTGATTACATTTTGTGACGCAGATACAGGCGCTGTGGTTTATGCGATTGACAGGGAAACTCTGGAGGAGAGACCTACAGCACAGACAATCTCACTGTTTATCCTGTTCTGTCTGGCAAGCGTCGCGTTTTTTGTGCTAATTCTGTGCGGAGTCAGTTTCTTCTTCGCTAACCGGTTGACCAGTCACATCATGAAACCGATCCGGCTGCTGATCCGCGCGTCGGAAAACATGAAAAAAGGCGATTATTCCGATCACATTGATTATGAGGGCGAATGGGAATTTGAACATGTGTGTGATTCTTTTAATGGAATGCAGAAAAATATCTGTGAAAATGAGGAGAGAAAGAACGCCTATGAAAAGACAAGGATTGATATGGTGGCAGGGATCTCCCATGATTTGCGCACACCGCTGACCGCAATCCGCGGGACCATCAAGGGTCTTCAGGACGGCGTGGCAAAGACACCGCAGATGCAGCAAAAATTTCTGGAAACGGCCTATCGCCGGACATTGGAAATGGATCATCTGCTGGAACAGTTATTCTATCTTTCCAAAATGGAGACGGGAAACATGCCGCTGCAGCCGGAGGTGGTTGAATGGAACCATTTTCTGGCTTATTACAGGGAAAAACAGCAGAATGTCGTTACAGATAATACAGTGACTTATGATCTTTTCGGAAAAAAGGAACGGATCTGTTCTAAGGTTGACCAGCGCGAGATCGAGCGGGTTTTCGACAATATTGTTGAAAACAGCAGGAAATATGCGGGGGTAGAGCCGTTGATGATCACATTTCGGCTGAAACGAGAGGGAGACCGTGCTGTGATACTGGTAGCTGATAATGGACATGGGGTACCGGAAGAAAAGATTGGTTATATTTTTGATGAATTCTACCGCGCGGACGAGTCGAGAAATCAGACAGAGGGGAATGGTCTGGGGCTTCATATCGTAAAATATCTGGTGGAGGCGATGGGCGGAACCGTGGAGGCGCGGAATCAGGGTGGATTGCAGATGAAAATGACATTTCCGATTGCAGAGGAGGCATAAGATAGAGTGGGTGAGAAATATCGGATTTTGATTGTAGAAGATGATGAAGATATCAGTATGATCGAGCAGGTCTATCTGGAAAACAGCGGTTATGAGACGCAGATTGAGCGAAACGGTAATGATGTGGCCGAGGTGCTGGAGTCTGATTCGTTCGACCTGATTTTGCTGGATCTGATGCTGCCGGGTAAAAATGGTTATGAGGTCTGTAAGGAGATCCGGGAAAAATATCCGATGCCGATCCTGATGGTAACCGCTAAAACGGATCCGGTTGATAAGATCCGCGGACTCAATATCGGGGCGGATGATTATATCACCAAACCATTTGACCCCGCTGAGCTGGTGGCGCGGGTGGGAGCGAATATCCGCCAGTATTATCGGAACCGAACTTCCGAAGACGAAGCGGCGCAGGACGAGATCCGTATCGGTGACATCTGCATTCAGAGAAAAGCCAGAAAGGTCTACCGGGGAGAGACGGAGCTGCGGCTGCCGAATAAAGAGTTTGAACTGCTTTTATTCATGGCAGAAAATGCGAATATTGTGTTCTCCAGAGAGCAGCTGTTTGAGAAAATATGGGGATATGATTACGCGGGAGATACCGCTACGGTTATGGTACATATCAACCGTATCCGGGAAAAAATTGAAAAGGACTGTAAAAATCCGCAGATTATCGAGACGGTCTGGGGAGCGGGATATCGGCTGAATAAGTGAGTTTTTATAAGCTGTTTAGAAATTGTTTAGCATTGTACCTCCGATTTGTTTAAGTACTTTTTGTATAGTAAACGGCAAATGTTTTTGACGTTCACGAACGATAAGGCAGGAGACAGACAGGAGGTGGAATTGCCGTGAAAAGTCTGATCAGAAAATATAGTCATATATGGGTTCTGGGGTACGCACTGATCTATGGTCCGTGGTTCTGCTATCTGGAGAAAAACACAGCAGACAATTACGCGGTCATACACACGGCCGTGGATGACCTGATCCCGTTTGAGGAATGGTTTATTATTCCATATCTGCTGTGGTTTGTATATATCGCGGCGGCGGGCTGCTATTTTTTCTTTTGCGACAAAGAAGGGTTTTATCGTTACAGTATCTTCCTGATCATCGGGATGACGACAGCGTTGCTGATTTATACCTTAATTCCGAATGCGACAGATCTGAGAGTTGTGGTTGATCCGGAAAAAGATATCCTGTGCCGGCTGATCGGTATTATTCAGAAGACGGATCCGTCGACCAATGTGTGTCCGAGTATTCATGTATATAATTCGATTGGCACGCATATTGCTTTATCAAAAAATGCAGTGATAAAGGAAAAACGGACGTTGTGCCGGGCGTCGGCGGTGCTGACGATCCTGATCTGCGCATCGACGGTATTTTTAAAGCAGCATTCGGTTGTGGATATTCTGGGAGCGTTACTGATGGCCATGATCGTATATCCGCTGGTATACAGAGAAAATACGGCAACAGTTACCAAGCGGGCGGCTGTTTAACGATTCTTCAGCCACGTTTCGGCTAACGACAGCCAGCTCTGACAGCAGGGTTCCAGATAGCTGGTGTCTCCTTTGCAGGTCTCTTCCGTGGCGAGAGCCAGGCCGTGGCGGCCATGGGGGAAGAGATGGAGTTCGACACTGACATGAGAGCGGAGCAGTGCCTGGGCAAAGAGAATCGAGTTTTGCACCGGAACCGAAGCGTCGGTGACGGTGTGCCAGAGAAAGGTCGGGGGGACCTGCGGTCCGGCCTGAAGTTCAAGCGATACGAGGCGGCGCTTTTCGGCGTCGTCTTTTTCTTTGCCCAGAAGCTGTGCAAAGGAACCGGGGTGACAGAATTCACCGGAGGTGATGACCGGATAACACAGGAGCAGACCATCCGGACGGATGGTGTCAGAGGTAAGGCCGAGAGGTTCCCACACAAAATTCCGGTTCCAGAAAACGCCGAGACTGGCTGCGAGATGTCCTCCCGCGGAGAAGCCGGAGACAATGATCTTATGCGGATCAAGGCCCCATTCCTGTGCATTCGTCCGGATGAGGCCAATCAGCATCGCAAGCTCCAGAAGAGCAGTCGGGAAACAGTCGGGAGCCACGCTGTAGTGCAGTACAAACGCGGAATACCCCATTGCCAGATATTTTATGGCGACAGGTTCCCCCTCTCTGACGGAGAGACGTTCATAGCCGCCGCCGGGGCAGATGATGATGGCGGGCCGGAGGGATCTTTTCTCCGGTAAAGCGTCAACAGGCTGATTGATGGGTGCGTCGAGAAGGTACGCGGTGAAGGAAGCTGTGATGTTTTTCCCCGTTTCGCCGGGAAGTTTGCCGGTAAGATCAAGTTCTTCGTTTAATAATCTCATAGGTTCTCCTGATATTGATAAATGATTGAAACGATGAGTTTACCAGTCTATTTTAATAGATGATACAGAAGAACTTCAAGTGTTTTCTGTCTGGGATGCCTGTAAAATGTTCGTGAAAAAATGAGCGCCTTTTTACATATACTGTACCAGCCATAAATGGAGGAAGTGTATGGAAGAGGAGCAGAGACCAATCCGGGAATTGTTTGAGGAACTGCATACATCAGAAAATGGTCTGACAGAGGCACAGGCGCAGGAACGGCTGAGAAAAACCGGAGAAAACCGGATCATCGAAGGCACGCGCAAAAAGCTGTGGCAGGTCTTTCTGGCACAGTTTGAGGATCTGCTGGTACTGATTCTGATCGCAGCGGCCATCGTCTCCGCGGCGACCGGCGATGCGGAGAGTACAGCGGTGATTCTGGCGGTGATTACGCTAAATGCCGCGCTGGGGACGATCCAGCATGAAAAAGCGCAGAAATCTCTGGACAGTCTGAAAAATCTCACATCTCCGATGGCAAGAGTGCTGCGTGACGGCAGGATGCGGGAGGTCGGTTCCTGTCAGGTGGTGCCAGGAGACATCCTCTTTCTGGATACCGGCGGCCTGGCAGCTGCGGATGGCAGGGTGCTGGAGAGCCATCACCTGATGGTAAACGAGAGTTCTCTGACAGGGGAATCCGAGGCGGTTGAGAAGTCGTCCGCAGATGACAGGATCTTTGCCGGTACCCTGATTGTCGGCGGCCGCGGTGTTATTGTTGTGACAGCGACGGGGATGCATACCCGGATCGGAGAGATCGCACGGATGATGAACGAGACTGGCGAGAGAAAAACGCCTCTGCAGGTTAGTCTGGATCAGTTCGGCGGCAGGCTTGCGGCAGGGATCATGCTGATCTGCCTGTTGGTATTTGGCCTGAGCCTTTACCGGGGAATGGCTCCGCTTGATGCGCTGATGTTTGCGGTAGCACTTGCTGTGGCGGCGATCCCGGAGGCGCTGGGCTCCATCGTTACGATCGTCCAGGCCATGGGAACGCAGAGGATGGCAAAGGAATGTGCAGTCATCAAGGATCTGAAAGCAGTGGAAAGTCTGGGTTGTGTGTCGGTGATCTGCTCGGACAAAACCGGGACGCTCACACAGAACCGGATGAAGGTCGAAGAGGTATCTGTCGGAAACCGCAGGCAGCAGCCGGAGGCGCTGAACCCTTATGATCCGGTACACCGGCTTTTTCTCTATACGGCGGTATTGACCAATGACGCAGGAAATGAGAGCGGAGAACCGACTGAGACGGCGCTCGTCCGGATGGCCGGGATATGTGGAGTTGACAGCGAAGCCATACGGCAGCATTTCCCCAGACTGGGCGAACTGCCGTTTGACTCCGGACGCAAGGAGATGAGCACCCTGCATCGGGTCGATGGCAGACTGGTGCTTATGACGAAGGGCGCGCCGGATGTGCTGCTGGCAAAATGTACCGGGGTATTGACAACGGAAGGAAGACGCCCGATGCACCGCATGTGGAGACAGAATATCCGGAAGACGCTGGAAGACTGGTCCGGCATGGGACTTCGTGTGCTGGCGATGGCTTATAAGCCGGTCGAAGAAGAGGTATCCGCGTGTACGGTGGAGATGGAAGACGGCTTTATATGGCTGGGCATGGCGGCAATGATGGATCCGCCCCGGCCAGAGTCAAAGGCGGCAGTCATGAATGCGAAGCGTGCCGGCATCCGAACCGTGATGATCTCAGGAGATTACGCAGTCACGGCACAGGCAATTGCACGGCAGATCGGGATAGGCGGAGATCAGGATGCGATTGTCACAGGAGAGGAGCTTGACCGAATGAGACAGGAAGAACTTCTGTCGCGGCTGGAACAGATCACGGTCTACGCGCGTGTATCGCCCGAGCATAAGATTCGCATCGTCGGTGCCTGGCAGCAGAAAGGACATATCGTGGCAATGACCGGCGACGGAGTCAACGACGCCCCGGCATTAAAGAAAGCCGACATCGGCATCGCGATGGGGATGACAGGAACGGAGGTGTCCCGCGACGCGGCCTCCATGATCCTGCTTGATGATAATTTCGCGACGATTATCAAGGCTGTGGTGAACGGCCGCAACGTGTACCGCAATATCCGCCACGCGGTAGAGTTCCTGCTCTCCGGTAACATGGCCGGGATATTATGCGTGCTGATCACATGCCTGACCGATCTGCCGACACCCTTCGCGCCGGTGCATCTGCTCTTCATCAACTTGCTCACAGACTCTCTGCCGGCAATTGCTATCGGGATGGAACCACAGGAAACAGGACTTCTGGATCAGCCGCCGCGGGATCCGAAGCAAGGAATCCTGACAGGAGACTTTATATGGGCCGTAGCCATTCAGGGAAGCCTGATAGCCGCAGGTACGATGGGAGCTTATCACACAGGACTCCAAACCGGCGGGGCAGGAGTCGCCAGCACGATGGCCTTTGCCACCCTGACACTCGCCAGACTGTTCCACGGCTTTAACTGCCGGAGCGAACGCTCCGTCCTGCAGCTGGGCCTTCGCAGCAACCTGTGGAGCATCATGGCCTTTGAAGCCGGCGTGATACTGCTGGCCGCCGTCCTCTTCGTCCCGCCGCTGCAGATTATGTTTGCCGCCGCAGACCTCAGTCCCGCACAGATCGTGACGATTATCGTAATGGCATTTCTGCCGACGGTGGCTGTGCAGGTGGGGAAGATAATATAGGAACGTGCTACACAGAACCTTGTAATTGGAATGGCGAAGCAAAAAACATGTGTCTTTTATCGAAAATTTTTAGCAGAATTATCAGATAAGTTGTCATTAAGGATAAGCCAGTACAGCAGTCCCTCGGAGGATATGTTTTCCTCTCAGGGACGGACGTTTCGCCAATAACATCAATAAGGCCAACAAAACCTCTGGAACTTTTCCTCCATCCATGCTATATTATAGACAGATGTTGATAAATAAACTAATGTTCAAAAATATTCCAAAGGAGCCATGATGCAAAACCATAAAGAATCAGAATCCGCAGAACCGACCAGCGGATTCCGGGATACCCTGATGATACAGATTGCGTCCTTTATCGTTAATAAAAGAAATGCCTTTGTCGTCCTCTTTGCTCTCACGTGCATATACAGCGTGATCTCCATTTCAAAAGTAGAGGTCATCAGTGAACTGACTGATTATCTGCCGGAGACAACCGAGACAAGGCAGGGATTGGATATCATGGAGGAAGAGTTTCAGACCTTTGGTACGGCTAAGGTTCTGGTGACTAATATTACCTATGAAAAAGCGCTGGAAGAGGCCAAAGCACTGGAAGAGATCCGTGGAATCTCATCCGTCGATTTTTATGACTGGGAAGACGAAGATGATGTCGACGATGAGGAGAAGGGGATCGGGGATTATTATAAGGACGCGAGCGCTCTGTATACGCTGACTTTCGATGAGGAAGAGGATACAGAGTTGTCGCAGCGTGCAATTGCCGCAGTGAGGGAAAGACTGTCCGGGTATCAGGCATATTTTTATACCACGGTAGATAAAGACGATGACGCTCAGCTTCGTGAAGATATGAAAGGAATCCTGGCAGTGGCAGCGGCGATTATTCTGGTCGTGCTTTTTTTTACCTCTGGGACTTATATGGAGATTGTAATATTTCTGATCACATTTCTGGCTGCCATCCTGATCAATTCAGGGACCAATTATCTCTTCGGGAGTATTTCGTTTGTGACAAACGCAGTGGCGGCGGTGCTGCAGCTGGCGCTGTCGATCGATTACGCGATCATTTTCTTTCATCGTTTTATGGAAGAACATGAGACGAAGGAGACGCTGGAGGCGGTGACGGCGGCGCTTGCCAAGGCAATACCGGAGATCTCATCGAGCTCTCTCACGACAGTATCAGGCATGGTCGCGCTGATGTTTATGCAGTTTGGGATCGGTATGGATCTGGGACGAGTGCTGACGAAAGCGATTGTGATCAGCCTGTTGACCGTCTTTTTACTGATGCCCGCGCTGATCGTGATGTTTTCCCGGTCGATCGAAAAGACAGCGCACCGCAGCTTTGTGCCAAAGATTACGCTGTGGGGAAAGATGATTGTGAAAACGAGGTATCCGGGGCTGCTCCTTTTTATCGGCGTCATGATCGGCGGCTGCATTTTGTCCGGGCGCTGTGAATATGTCTATGATCATGATTCCATTCAGGCGGCCAAAATGAACGAATATCTGACAGCAAAGAGCCGCATCAGCGAGAGCTTTGACGTGGCCGGAACGATGGCGGTCGTCGTGCCGAAGGGGGACTATGCGAGCGAGGCGAGGATTATCGAGCGGCTGCGGGAAGTTGATATGGTGGATACCGTCACGGGACTAAGTGATATCGAAGTAGACGATGACGGAAAATATATCCTGGTAGACAGCCTGAATCCGCGCGAGTTTGCGGAGGTGGCTGATCTCGATCTGGATGTGGTGAGGATCCTGTACCGGTTTTATGCGTTTGACCAGAAGCAGTATGGGGCATTTATTCAGGAACTTGACAGTTACCGGATCCCGGTAATTGATATGATTGATTTTATTTATGACCAGAAGGAGCATGGCGGGCTGGATCTGGGGGAGGATCTGTCAGAGGATGTGGATGACCTTCACCGGCAGGTTACGGACGCCAGAGAGCAGCTGGAGGGAGAAAATTATGCCCGGATCGTATTCACCATGCTGGGACCGGTGGAAGGGCAGGAAGTCTTTGACCGGATCGATGAGATCCGCTCGATTGCGGAAGAGTATTATGATGAGGTATATGTTGTGGGAAATTCCACGAGTGATTATGACCTGAGTAAGTCTTTTCAGACAGATAATATCAAGATCAGCGTGCTGACGGCTCTTTTCGTGGGGATCATTCTGCTCGTTACCTTTCAGTCGGCAGGACTTCCGATCCTGCTGGTGCTGACGATCCAGAGCAGTATCTGGATTAATTTCTCGATTCCGGTGGTGCGGGGTGAGACGATGTTCTTTTTGAGCTATCTGATTGTCAGTGCAATCCAGATGGGTGCGACGATTGATTACGCGATCGTGATAACAAGCCGCTATATGGCACTCCGGGAAACGGAAAAGGATAAGCGGGATGTTGTTGTGCGCGCACTGAATGAGGCGTTTCCGACTATCATTACATCCGGTTCGATCCTGACCTGCGCGGGTTTTGTCGTAGGGAAACTGACGTCCAACGCGATTATTTCCTCTCTGGGGCGCACACTGGGGACAGGTACGCTGATTTCGATCATTCTGGTTATGACGGTGCTGCCGCAGCTTCTGCTGGTGTTTGACGGATGGATCGCAAGGACGGCGTTTAACCGGGGAGCAAAAGAGATCGCAGCGGCAGTTGTGCTGGCGGTGCTTCTTGTACCGGCGATGCCGAAGATTTCTTCCTGTGCGGCGGAGGCAGATATTGTGATTGCTTCCGTAGAAGAACTGGAAGAATTTTCCCGTGCCTGCAGGGACCAGAGCTTTTCTGCTGGAAAATGTGTGAGCCTTGCGGCAGATCTGGATGTGAGCGAAACTTTGGATGGAGCGTCTTTCGATCCCATACCGATATTTTGCGGTTCCTTCAACGGAAATGGTCATACCATCCGCGGCCTTGTGATCACACAGAGTGGCTCCGGCCTGGGATTGTTCCGTTGCGTGGAAGAAGGGGCTGTGGTGGAGAATCTTAATATAGAAGGAAAACTGTCGCCGGAAGGAAGCCGTAAACAGATTGGCGGGATTGCGGGAGTCAACCGCGGCACGATCCGCGGCTGCACGTTTGACGGGAGCATCGTAGCCGAAGAGGATATCGGAGGAATTGTGGGCAGCAATGAGGAAAGCGGACGGATCGAAGGCTGCGTCAGTTATGCGGAACTGAGCGGCAATCAACATGTCGGGGGGATCTGCGGCAATAATGAAGGATTCGTCAGTGCTTCCTCCAATGAAGGTGCGGTCAATCTCTCACCGGATGCGATCTCCGGGGATACTGCGATTACAGATTCCCTCACGATCTCGATGAATCTGGAGGAGAACCGGTCGCTGTTGTGGCAGGATCTGCGTGTGGAAAAGGTATATGACATCGGCGGAATTGCAGGAGTTTCATCTGGAACGATCGAGAACTGTACCAATGGAAGCCGGGTGGGCTGTGAGAGTGTCGGGTATAATATCGGAGGTATTGCCGGAAGAAGCAGCGGATGGATTGTGTCCTGTGAGAACCGCGGGGAGATCGCCGGGCGCAAGGATGTCGGCGGGATCACCGGACAACTGGAGCCGGTTCTTGCTGTGGATTATGGGGATTCCACGCTCGATGAGGTTTCCGGAATTGTGGACGAGATGATGGACACGGTGGATTCTCTTTCGCAAAAGATAGAGGGAACCAGTGATCAGAGCTCCGACATTGCGGATCGCATGGAGACAATTCTGGAAGAAATCAAATATCTGCTGCGCAGCCAGAAAGAGATCCAGAGGGAGAGACGGATTGAGTACGATGAGGAGGCAGGACGGTATCTGGACGATATCGATGATATCCTCGACAAATTTGATGTCGAGTTTGGCAGTAAATCAGCGGACCGCGCCGAATATCGGGTTCGGAGTGAGGTGTCAGCAATCCGGAAGCTGCTGGGAATGTTAGGCGGAGACGAACTGATTCTGTCCGAGGACGAGCCGGTGGAAAATCTGGCGACGATCCTTCAGTATTATGCGGAGATTGTTACAGAACTGGAGACGCAGGCAAATGATCTGCTGATCGATACAGATCAGATGATTACCGACCGGCTTTATGGGTTCGAGAGGGGAGCACAGGAGCTGGAAGATCAGGCAGATGAATTACTGATCGCAGTGCGCGATCTGTTGGCCAGAACCCGTGAGTATAAGGATCAGCTTTTTGACGCGCTGGACGGGACGGACGATGAGGTGACCGCGCAGCTGGATCTGTTGTATGATGAATTTGACCTTCTTTCCGATACGCTGGAGGATGGGAAAAATCAGTTTCGTCAGGAAAAGGACGAGATCAGCCGTCAGGCAGATGACATGAAGGATACGATTGACAGCGGCCGGGAACAGTTAAAGGAAGAGCGGGATGATCTGCTGGATGAAGAGACGGATCTCTTTGAGGATGTTTCTGAGCAGATGTCGGAAATGAGCGACGGTGTCATTTTAAACTGTGTCAATCGGGGGAAGGTCCGCGCAGATTATCAGGGCGGCGGGATTGTGGGTACTCTTGGTGTAGAATCGAGCCTGGATCCGGATACGGATATCCGGACTTATGGGGAGCGATCCATCATCCTCTCACGGACGGCAGAGGCCTGTGTGCGCGGATGCCGCAATGACGGCAGGATCTGTGTACGTAAGGATTATGCCGGAGGAATCGCGGGCGCGCACTGGCTGGGACTTCTGGAGGACAATCAGAATACCGGTGATGTGGAGTCAGAGGATGGAAATTATGTCGGCGGGATTGTCGGAGGAAGCCTGGGATCCGTGAAGGGCTGCCATGTGATGTGCGAGGTGTCCGGCGGTGATTATATTGGTGGCATCGCAGGAAGCGGACGGCTGGTAAAAGATAACTGCGCAATGGCCGTGATCGTGAGCGAAGAAGGAGAAGCGCTGGGAAGTATCGTGGGAGGCAGGGAAGACGACTGCGAGATCAGCGGAAATATCTATGTGGATGAGGGACTTGGCGCGGTGGATGGCGTCACTTATACGCGGGAGGCCAGAGGGGCAGCTTATGAGGCGCTGCGCGAGGAGGGAGTCCTGCCGGAAGAGTTTGGCAGGCTGAAGGTAATCTTTCTGGCGGACGGAGCCGTGGTACGGGAGATCATCTGCGATTATGGTGAGACGTTGACGGAGGATCAGATCCCCGCGGTGCCGGAAAAGGAAGGATTTTATGAAAGGTGGGAGGACGCAGATCTTAGCAGCGTTCGTAAAAATTACCGGATCGAAGCGATTTACCGCCCATGGGTTACGACGCTGGCATCCTCAGATGATACTTTGCCTGCGATGCTGGCAGAAGGCGCGTTTATGCCGGGAGCAAGCCTGAACGTATCGGAAACTGCCGGAGCAGAAGTGCAGCAGGAAAGCGGCCCGGCGGGATATCAGATCCGGAAGATGTTCTCCTATGAGATTGAAGACCCGGAAAATGCGCAGACTCCGGAGACGGTTATCCTGCATGTACTGGCGCCGGACGCGGATGCTGTGGGGATCGTGACAGAAAGCGGAGTGCAGATGACGGCATTTGAAAGGGACGGTTCTTATCTGGTATTTGAAAGTTCATCATCCGGTTCATTTGTGATATTGAAATCCTGGCCGGTCTGGGGTATGATAGCGGCGGGAGGGGCGCTGCTTATGATTGCCGCAGTGCTTTTCCGACGGAAAAAGAAGGCGGGAAGCCTGAACACAGAGGAGAACACAGATGATTAATTTCCTGAACCTGGAATATTTTCTGGTGGCCGCGGAAGAACTGAACTTTACGAAAGCGGCAAAACGGCTGTTTATTTCTCAGCAGTCGTTAAGTAATCATATCAGTAATATGGAAAAGGAATTTCAGGTGATACTTTTTAACCGCACGACGCCGCTAACGCTGACATACGCCGGGCAGGCGCTGAAAGCGCGGGCGCAGCAGCTGATCGCGTTGAAGGATGAGACGTATAAGGAACTGGCAGATATTAAAGATTTTTCTGTCGGACAGCTGACGATCGGACTGTCGCACACACGCGGGCGGCGGATCCTGCCGGAGGTATTGCCAACGTATAAGGAACGTTTCCCCAATATCGATCTGAAACTGGTTGAGGGGAATTCATCGGAGCTGGCAAGAGATCTGCTGCACGGCGATATCGACCTGCTGATTGATTTACTGCCGATCCGTGTCGAACAGGTGGAGACTGTGCCGATCTGTGCGGAGGAGATCCTGCTTGTGGTACCGAATCTCGTGTTGGAGCGTCAGTTTCCGGATCGTTTTGAGGAGGTAAAAGAACGCCTGAAAGAGCATACCGACCTCTCGCTGCTCCGGGATTGTCCGTTCTTGTTGCTCCATGAGGGGAACCGCGTGCGTTCGATTGCAAATGAGCTTTTTGAGGAGGCGCAGATGAGTCCGAAGATTGTTCTTGAGACCGAGAATATCGAGACCATACTGGCGCTCGCAATGAAAGGAATGGGAATTATCTTTTATCCGAGAATGTTTATTTCAGAAGGTCAGGATCATATGATCGATCAGAACAGTGAGAAGATGGGGCTGAATTTCTATCCATTGGATCATGAGAGCGCCCATCGGATGCTGGCAATCGGTTATCATAAAGGGCATTATATGTCGCAGGCAGCAAGAGAGTTTATTCAGATTGTTAAAGAAAGAGCTTGACAAAAGGAAGGATCACCTCTAAAATAAATATGAGAATCATTATTAATATCAAAAAGGGGCGATGTCTTTATGAAGACTTTAAAACATAGCCGTCAGCGCGACTCGATTAAAGATTTCCTGCAAAGCCGTATCGATCATCCGACCGCGGATGCCGTGTTTCAGGCGCTTCGCGAAGAGTCTCCGAATATCAGTCTCGGAACCGTTTACCGCAATCTGAATCTGCTGGTAGAACTGGGGGAAGTCCAGAAGCTCGCCTGCGGAGACGGGAAAGATCATTTCGACTGGAATACCGAACCCCATTATCATTTCGTATGCCGGTGCTGCGGGGCGGTACAGGATGTGGCGATGGATCCGCTGACAGACCTGGAGACGCGAGCCGGAGATGGAGTGCATGGTCAGGTCGAGAGTCACACCGTTTATTTTTATGGTGTCTGTGAGGAGTGTCTGGAAAAGCGAGAGAAGCTTTCGTCATGATAAAAATCGGATCAGAAGAAAAAGGCTGCTGGTGTATCAAACATTAGCAGCTTTTACTTTGAAAAAATATTTTTAAAATAAATGAAAAATATTGTTGACAAATGCAAGGACATGTGCTAAATTAATATCAGTAATCATTCTTAATATTAATTTCAAATCAGAACAGGGATGATTATCAAACGGGTCAAAGTATAATCAAATTAAAAGCACAAATTTCATTTAGTAAAGGAGAAAGTCATATGAAGAAATGGGTTTGCACCGTATGTGGTTATGTTCATGAGGGAAATGAAGCTCCGGAGAAGTGCCCGCAGTGCGGAGTTCCGGCATCCAAGTTTAAAGAGCAGAAGGAAGAGGAAACCGCGTGGGCCTGCGAGCATGAAGTGGGCGTTGCTCAGGGAGTATCCGAGGATATCCTGGCAGATCTGAGAGCAAATTTTGAGGGAGAGTGCTCTGAGGTAGGTATGTATCTGGCGATGGCGAGAGTCGCGCACAGAGAGGGATATCCGGAGATCGGCCTCTACTGGGAGAAAGCGGCTTATGAGGAAGCAGAGCATGCAGCTAAGTTTGCAGAACTCCTTGGCGAAGTCGTTACCCCGTCTACGAAGAAGAATCTGGAACTGCGCGTTGCGGCTGAGAACGGCGCAACCGCCGGCAAGTTTGATCTTGCAAAGAGAGCGAAGGCCGCGAACCTTGATGCGATTCATGATACCGTTCATGAGATGGCAAAGGACGAGGCAAGACACGGCAGAGCATTTGAGGGACTGCTGAAGAGATATTTCGGATAAGAAAATCTGTGAAAGAACTATAAAAACAAACAGGTGAACAGAGAGAGTGCCGCATGGAAATATATCCATATGTAGCACTCTCTTTTTCTGCTTTTGCAGCTTTGGCGGATTCGCGGTGTGTATAAAAAATCAGGGTTTCACATATTTTACTTCGAATTTCGAGGTTTACCTGGCAATAAAATAAAAAATCTTGCCCGAAGATGGTATTTGGGTTATGATATAAATGGTAATTTCAAACCACAGAGGAGATGTCCTTAAAGGTGCTGGTGAATCTTGCGGGTAAGTATGACCGCCTGAGAGAAGAGGTGAGAGAGGTAATGGGCGGAAAAGTGATCATGACAGAGGCAACCCGGATTTTAAATCAGGGTAGGGCCGAAGGAAAAGCCGAGAATCTGCTTGAGAATCTGCAGGCTCTGATGGAAACGATGGCGTTGACCGCGGAGCAGGCACTGGCGGCCTTGAAGGTGCCGGAGGATCAGTACGAAAAATACCTGTCGATGTTGAAGTGATTTGACACATGACCGAGAATTGAATATGTGCAAACGCAAGGAGGGCGCTGCCTGGTGGCGACGCTCTCTTTGTTTGCGCGCCATGGGCGCGCTCTAACGGGTGAAAGTCCCGAACACGC